>JAIXPK010000021.1 GCA_027486335.1 Verrucomicrobiaceae bacterium
AGTGGGCCTGCGGCGCTGACGCCTGGGGAGTGGGCGCATCTGGCGGTGACCTTGATAGGGAGCACGGGGACGCTTTATGTGAATGGGGCGGCGGTGGCGACGGCGGCGATCACGCTGGATCCGGGGGCGGTGACGCAGAGCCAGTGCTGGCTGGGTGCGTCGCAGACGGCGGCGGATCCGCTGCTGGCGGGAGCGATTGATGATTTCCGGATCTACCGGCGAGGGTTGAGTGCGGACGAGGTGGCGGCGCTGGCGATTCCGGTGCCTGCGGTGGCGGTGCCATTGGATTATGCGGGATGGGCGACGGGGTATGGGTTCGGGGTGGGGCAGGGTGGAGCGGGTGCGGATCCTGATGGGGACGGGGTGGCGAATGTGTTTGAGTATCTGGTGGGGACGCATCCGCTGAGTGCGGGGAACGGGTTGGTGGTGGAGGGCTTGCTGCGGAGTGGCGCGGAGTTGGGGATGAGCGGGGCGGCGGCGGGGCAGCGGTATTTGTGCTGCCGGGCGAGGGTGAGGCGGGAGCGGCCGGGATTGGTGCTGACGGCGGAGGGGAGCGATGGGCTGGGTGGGTTCAGTGGGGCGAGTGCGGCGGCGGCGGGCGGGGCGGTGGCGGACGGGGAGTATGAAGTGCTGACGTGGTATCACCGGACGGCGGTGGGGGCGGGGTCGCGGGGGCAGTTGCGGCTGCGGGCGGTGGGGCCGTGATTGGGAAGGGGGGGCGGAGGAGCGGGTTTATTCCACCTTGCCGGGTGATGATTCGGCGGTATGCAATGCGGCCTTCGCGGCACCCCTGACCGCTACCATTTTTTATCCATGAGTTCCCGTATTGATGCAGCATTCACGCGCCTGAGGGCCAGCGGATCGAAGGCTTTTGTGGCTTACATCTGTGCTGGCGACCCTGATCTTGAGCGCAGTCTGGAGATTGTGAAGACGCTGGAGTCGTGCGGGGTGGACATCATCGAGCTGGGGCTGCCGTTTTCCGATCCGCTGGCGGACGGGATTGTGAATCAGATGGCGGCGGGGCGAGCGCTGGCGGCGGGGGCGACGACGGCTGGGGTGATTGAGCTGGTGAGGCGGATCCGGGAGGTGTCGGAGATTCCGCTAGTGCTGTTCACGTATCTGAATCCGGTGTATGCGTACGGGTTCAGCCGGTTTCATGCGGATGCGGCGGCGGCTGGGGCGGACGGCGTGCTGCTGCTGGATCTGCCGCCGGACGAAGCGACGCTGAATGAGGAATTGTGCGAGACGGGATCGACGCTGCAGCACATCCGGCTGATTGCGCCGACGACGCCGCCGGAGCGGATGCAGCGGATTGCGGCGTCTGGGGACGGTTTCATTTACTACATCAGCCGCGAGGGGGTGACTGGGGCGCAGACGACGCTGGCTGACAACATAGCGTCGCAGGTGGCGGTGATCAAGGGGGGAGGGTCGGCGACGCCGGTGTGTGTGGGTTTTGGGATTTCGACGCCGGAGCAATCGAAGGCGGTGGCGGCGGCGGCGGACGGGGTGGTGGTGGGGAGTGCGATTGTGAAGGTGATTGCGGAGCATGGGAACGGGCCTGAGCTTGCGGAGGCGCTGCGGGCGTTTGTGGAACCGCTAGTGAGGGCTGCGAAGGAGTGAGTGGTGCGAGGCGGGCCGGAGACGGTTCGGGTGAAACGATGCGACCGACGATTGTCCGGCATAAGGTGAACGTGATGCTGCTGCTGCTGGCGGCGATCACGTACATGGACCGGGTGTGTATTTCGCAGATGGCGGGGCCGATTCGGGCGGATCTGGGATTGGATGTCAGGGGGATGGGGCTGGTGTTCAGTGCGTTCAGTGTGGCGTATGCGTTGTTTGAGGTGCCGAGCGGGTGGCTGATTGACCGGTACGGGCCGCGGTGGATGCTGGCGCGGATTGTGTTCTGGTGGTCGCTGCTGACGGCGGCGACGGGCCTTGCGGGCGGGTTGGCGTCGCTGATGATGATTCGGTTTCTGTTCGGGATTGGTGAGGCTGGGGCGTTTCCGGGGGTGGCGCGGGTGTATGACCGGTGGTTGCCGGGGATGGCGCACGGGCGGGGTTTCGGGATTGTGCTGATGGCGGGGACGTGGTCGGGATTTCTGACGCAGCCTGTGGTGAGCGGGCTGATGGGGCACTTTTCGTGGCGCTGGGTGTTTGCGGCGTGTGCGTTGCCGGGGTTGGTGTGGGCGGCGGTGTGGCTGTGGTGGTTCCGGGATGATCCGGGGCAGCATAAGGGGGTGAACGAGGCGGAGCGGCGGTTGCTGGAGGTGCCTGCGGACCGGCGGGAGCGGAGGGCGGTGCCGTGGAAGAGGTTGTTAGGATCGCCGAATGTGTGGCTGGTGTGGGTGATGTATTTCGGGATTATCTACGGGTGGTATTTTTATCTGCAGTGGTTGCGGCAGTTCATTGATGCGGCGCGGATCGGGGAGGAATGGCAGCGGTCGTGGCTGTCGGGGGTGCCGATGCTGGGGTTGGGGGCTGGGGTATTGTGCGGGGGAGTGCTGACGGATGCGCTGGTGCCGCGGCGTGGGTTGAAGTGGGGGAGGCGGTTGCCGGGGCTGGTGGGGTTGCCGGTGGCGGCGCTGTGTCTGTTTCTGGCGTGGAGTGGGGGAGCGGGGATTGGGGCGGTGTGGCTGATGACGGCGGCGGCATTTTTTTCGGCGTTGGGGGCGGCACCGGCGTGGGCGGTTTGTCTGGACATCGGGCGGGAGCATGCGGGGACGGTGAGCGGGTCGATGAACATGTTCGGGAATCTTGGTGGGGCATTGATTCCGATTGTGACTGGGTACACGAGGGCGGGGACGGGATCGTGGACGCCGGCATTGATGTCGATGGCTGGGTGTTATCTGCTAGCGGCGGTGGCGTGGGGGTTCATTGATGCGACGCGGCGGATTGAGCCTGCGGCGGAGGTATAAGGCGTGGATGGGGCCACCCGATTGGGAGGATGATTTTCCAGTAGGTTGGGTAGGCAGACTGTGTTTTGATGAGGGGTGAAATTTTCTGCATGTGTTCCGTGGTTTTCGCTGATGCTGGTTCCTGTGGTGGCGGTGTCGGGAGAGACGTCGATCCGACAAAGCGAACATGGGAGGGAGGTGGAGGTGCGGTTGAGCGGGCGGCGGGTGAGGGAGATGAGGGCGACGGGGACGAGTGAGGCGGCTGAGGTGGTGGTGAAGGACGGGGATGGGCGGGAGACGCGGCGGTGGGTGCGGGGGCGGTTCATGGTGCGCGGGGCGTGGGATGCGGCGGCGGCGCGGCGTTCGGGGTATGCGGTTGAGGAGCGGTTGCCGGGAGGGTGGACGGTGCTGAGGGCGGCGACGGCGGAGGGGGCGTTGACGGGGCGGGATGAGGCGGCGGGGTGGGCTGGGGTGGTGGAGGCGCGGGTACTGACGGGGAAGCAGCAGGTGAAGCGGCTGATTCCTAACGATCCATTGTTTGCGAGCCAGTGGCATCTGAACAGTGGCGGTGCGTTTAATCAGATCAATGTGACGGGCGCGTGGGACAGCGTGCGGGGGACGGGGGTGAGGATCGGGATTGTGGATGATGGGATGCAGACCGGGCATCCGGATCTGCAGCCGAATGCGGACACGGCGATTGACCATGACTGGAATGACGGGACGCCGGACACGCCGGAGCCGAATCCGGCGGTCGATCATCATGGGACGGCGTGCGCGGGGGTGGCGGCGGCGCGGGGTGGGAACGGGATTGGGGTGAGCGGGTCTGCGCCGGGAGCGACGCTGGTGGGGTTGCGGCTGATTGCGGGGTTTACGGATGATGCGGACGAGGCGGCGGCGATGAGCTGGCGGAACGATGTGATTTCCGTGTACAGCAATTCGTGGGGGCCGGACGATGACGCGCAGACGCTGGAGGGGCCGGGGCCGGCGACGGCGGCGGCGATGCGAAATGGGGCGCTGACGGGCCGTCAGGGGAAGGGATGTGTGTATGTGTGGGCGGCGGGGAACGGGGGCGGGGTGAAGGACAATTCGAACAAGGACGGGTATGCGAATTCGATTTATGCGATCGCGGTGGGGGCGAGCACGAGTGGGGGAACTGCGGCTGGGTACAGCGAGGCTGGGAGCAATGTGGCGGTGTGTGCGCCGTCGAGCGGGGGGTTAGGGATTGTGACGACGGATCTGACGGGGGCGGCGGGGTACAACAGCAGTGATCCGGGGAGCAATGAACCGGCGGATCTGGCGTATACGGGGAGTTTCGGGGGGACATCGTCGGCGGCGCCGCTGGTGGCGGGTGTGGTGGCGCTGATGCTGGAGGCGAATCCGCAGTTAGGTTGGCGCGACGTGAAGGAGATTCTGATGCGGAGTGCGCGGCAGCTGGAACCTGCGAGCGGGTGGACGACGAATGGCGGGGGGATTCATTTTCACGACAAGTTCGGGGCTGGGCAGGTGGATGCTGGTGCGGCGGTGGCGATGGCGCGGGGGTGGAGCAATCGGCCGGCGATGCTGACGGAGAGTTATCCGGTGAGCGGTATCAGCGTGGCGATTCCGAACAACATGACGACCGGGGTGGTGCAGACCTTCACGCGGACGGGAGCGCCGCTGGTGCTGGAGCATGTGCAGCTGACGCTGACGGCGACGCATGTGGCGCGTGGGGAGCTGGAGGTGACGCTGACGTCGCCGACGGGGATGGTGAGCCGGTTGATGACGGTGCACGGGGATACTGGGGCCGGGTATGCCGGGTGGACATTTTCGTCGGTGCGGCATTGGGGTGAGCTGGCGTCTGGGACGTGGACGTTGCGGGTGGCGGACCGGTCGTCGACGACGACGAGTTTGGGGATGCTGACGGGAGCGACGCTGACGCTGCATGGGATACCGGGGAATGTGGTGCCGGAAGTGACGGGGGCGGTGCTGAGTGGGCCGGATGCGGCTGGGCATTCATATAGCGACCGGCCGCTGACGGTTAGTGGGGTGACGACGAGCGATGCGGAGGGGAATGCGGTGACGGTGGCGTGCCAGTGGCAGGTGTCTGGGGACCGGTTCAGTTGGGCGGATGTGGGTGGGGCGACGGGATTGACGTGGACGCCGGGGCTGGGGATGAGCGGGAAGTGGGTGAGGGCGGCGGTGACGGCGTCGGATGCGGGTGGGGCGGGTGCGCCGTGGTTCAGTGAGGCTCGGCCTGTGATCCGGCGGCCGAGGCAGGATGCGGTGCGGAATGTTCCGTGGGGGTATGATTCCGATCTGCTGACGGAGTCGCTGCCGGCGGCGTTTGTGCGTGCGGCGGTGATCAATGAGATCAGTCAGGGTCAGTCGGGGGTCCGGGAGTGGGTTGAGCTGCTGGTGACGCGGACGTCGGATTTGCGTGGATGGACGCTGACGGACCGGACGGGGACGTATACGACGTTCGGGGCGGTGGCGGTTTGGGCGGCGGTGCCTGCGGGGACGCTGATTGTGATTCACAACGGTGGGGACCGGGATCCGTCGCTGCCTGCGGCGGACAGTGATCCGGCTGGGGGGAGCATGATCTGCGCGCATAACAACAGTGCGTTGTTCACTGCGGGGACGTGGGGTGGGTTGAGCAACAGCAGTGCGGACAACGTGCAGGTGCGGGATGCGGGCGGGGTGCTGGTGGATGGGGTGTCGTTTAACAGCGATACGGGGCATGCGCCGGCGTTGGGGACCTTTGCGGTGAACCGTGCGCTGCGGTTCAACGGGGGGACGGAAGGTGCGGCGGATGCTGCGGGATCGTGGAGCCTGACGGCGACGGCGACGGCGGCGGATGTGACGCCGGGTTTGGCGAATGGCGGGGATAATTCGGTGCTGGTGACGGGGTTGCGGACCGGGCCGCTGTTTGGAGCGACTGGTCTGCCGGTTGGGTTAGGGATTGATCCGGTGTCGGGATTGGTGTCGGGGACGGTGACGGGAGCGACGGGGCTTTATGCGGTGACGCTGCGGCGCGGGAGTGGTGCGGCGGGAGCGGTGCATTCATTTCCGCTGATGGTGAGTGATCCGGCGACGGATGGGCTGGATGACGACGCGGACGGGTTGGAGAATGTGCTGGAGCTGGCGCTGCTGCGGGATCCGCGGCGGGCGGAAGCGGGGCCGGGGTTCCGGGTGCTGCCTGGGGCGGACGGGCTGGGGGTGGAATGGCGTGTGCCGGCCGGGGCGACGTCGCTGCGGGTGGTACCGGAGAGTTCGAGCGACATGGTGACGTGGCACGGGGATGAGGCGTCGGTGGTGGTGCTGGGGGATGCGACGGTTGGGGATGTGCGGACGGTGAGTGCGCGGCCGGCGGCGGGGAGCGGGAAGCGGTTGTTTTTCCGGCTGCGGGTGGAGACGGGGCCGTGATGATTCCGGCTTGCGTGGGGGGGCGGGGTGTGGGAGGGGAGCGGTCCGCCGTCAGGGGCTGTGGAGTGTGGACGCGCGAACCCCGCCAGGCCCGGAAGGGAGCAACGGTAGTGTGATCCATGCTGTCGCAGTTCTCTGGCGGCGCTTGTGTTTTCCGGCGGCGCTGTCAGGCTCTGGTTTGAAGCTGAAATTATCTGAACCGATGGGCCAACCAGTCATCAACCCTGATATTTACCGTCGCCTTGAGGAATTCCTTGCCGGGAAGGGGTTGCGGCGGACGCGGCAGCGGGATGTGATCATCGAGGCGGCGTTTTCGACGACGGATCATTTCACGGCGGATGAGTTGTGGGAGCGTGCGAGGCAGCTGGATCCTGCGGCGAGCCGGGCGACTTTATACCGGACGCTGAGTCTGCTGGTGGAGAGCGGGTTGCTGCGGGAGATTGATCTGGGGATGCAGCAGACGTGCTACGATCCGAATTTTGTGGATCATCCGCGGCACAACCACCTGATCTGTTCGGATTGCCGGAAGATTGTGGAGTTTGAGGACAAGCACCTGAACCTGCTGGAGGACTGCATTTCGAGGCGGCTGGGTTTCCAGCCGCAGAGCACGTCGCTGCGGATTGAGGCGAGTTGCGAGACCCTGAGGACGATGGGGGTCTGCGAGGAGCGGAAGAAGAGCGGCGGGCGCTGAGCGGGAGCTGGGAGGGGGGGTCAGGCGGGCGGGTTGAGGTGGACGGGGTTGGATTTTCTGGCGGCTTTGATGTTGAGGGTTTCGACGAAGACGGAGAAGGCCATGGCGAAGTAGACGTAGCCTTTTGGGATGTGGTAGTGGGCGGCTTCGGCGAGGAGGTTGGTGCCGATGAGGAGGAGGAAGGAGAGGGCGAGGATTTTGACGGTGGGGTGTTTTTCGACGAAGTTGCTGACGGTATTGACGGCGAGCAT
>JAIXPK010000252.1 GCA_027486335.1 Verrucomicrobiaceae bacterium
ATCGTGTCCCCGCTCCGGAAACTCCTCATGTGCAGCTGACACGTCGTCACCCCGCGGTTCGGCCCGTGCGGCATCCCGTTGATCACCAGCGAACACATCCCGCAGATCCCTTCCCGGCAGTCATGGTCAAATGCCACCGGCTCTCCTCCCGCCGTGATGATCCGCTCATTCACAATATCCAGCATCTCAAGAAAGGATGCACTGTCGGGAATCCCTTTCGCTTCATGCGTTTCAAAGCGGCCTGCCGCATCAGGTCCAGCCTGACGCCAGATTTTAAGCGTGAGATCGAGCGAAGTTTTCTGAACAGCCATGGGTCGTCGTTGGTAAAAGTTATGCGCAGGTTCTCAGCGGTACGAGCGGGTGGAAAAATGCACTTCCTGGTATTCCAGCCACTCCTTGTGCAGCTTCGGTCGGGACAAATCACCCGTGTACTCCCACGCCGCCACATACGAAAACTGATCGTCGTCCCGCCGCGCCTCGCCCTCGTCCTGGTACTCCGACCGGAAATGCCCGCCGCAACTCTCCTCACGCTGCAGCGCATCGTTGCACAGCAGTTCCCCGAACTCCAGGAAGTCCGCCACCCGACCCGCCAGCTCCAGCTGCGGATTGAACTGATCCCCGCTCCCCGGCACCCGCAGGTTGCTCCAGAATTCCTCACGCAACGCCGGGATCTTCCGCAGCGCCTCCGTCAATCCCTCCTTCGTCCGCGCCATCCCGCACTTGTCCCAGATCAGCAGCCCTAACTCCCGGTGGAAGCTGTCCGCACTCCGCTTCCCGTTGATCGACAACAACTTGCTCGTCCGCTCGTTCACCTCCGCCTCCACCCGCTTGAAGTCCGCATCCCGCTCACTAACCGCACCCGGCTTCTGCGTCGCCAGATAATTCGGCAAGGTCGCCGGAATCACAAAATACCCGTCCGCCAACCCCTGCATCAACGCACTCGCCCCCAACCGGTTCGCCCCGTGATCCGAGAAATTCGCCTCTCCTAGCACATGCAAGCCAGGGATGTTGCTCATCAGATTGTAGTCCACCCACAACCCGCCCATCGTGTAGTGCACCGCCGGGAAGATCCGCATCGGCTGCTCATACGCATTCTCACCCGTAATCTGCTCGTACATCTGGAACAGATTCCCATACCGCTCCTCAATCGCCTTCCGCCCCAATCGCTTGATCGAATCCGCAAAGTCCAGATACACCCCCAACCCACCCGGCCCCACGCCGCGCCCGTCATCACACTGCTCCTTCGCCGCACGACTCGCAATGTCCCGCGGAGCCAGATTCCCGAAGCTCGGATACTTCCGCTCGAGATAATAATCCCGGTCCTCCTCCGCAATGCTCGCCGGCGGCTTCCCGCAATCCTCTTTCCGCTTCGGCACCCAGCACCGTCCGTCATTCCGCAGCGACTCCGACATCAGCGTCAGCTTGCTCTGATACGCCCCACTCACCGGAATGCACGTCGGGTGAATCTGCGTATAACAAGGATTCGCGAAATACGCCCCGCGCTTATGCGCCCGCCACGTCGCCGTGACATTGCATCCCTTCGCGTTCGTCGACAGATAAAACACATTCCCGTACCCGCCCGTGCACAACAGCACCGCATCCCCAGCATGCGACGAAATCTTCCCCGTCACCATGTCCCGCACCACCACGCCCTTCGCGTGCCCGTCCACCGTCACCAGATCCAGCATCTCCGTCCGCTCATACATCTTCACCCCGCCATTCGAAATCTCCTTCGACAACGCCTGGTACGCCCCCAGCAGCAACTGCTGTCCAGTCTGCCCAGCCGCATAAAACGTCCGGCTCACCTGCGTCCCGCCAAACGACCGGTTCGCCAGCAATCCGCCGTACTCCCGCGCAAACGGCACGCCTTGCGCCACACACTGATCAATGATCAACGCACTAACCTCCGCCAACCGGTGCACGTTCGCCTCCCGCGCCCGGAAATCCCCACCCTTGATCGTCTCGTAAAACAACCGGTGCACGCTGTCCCCGTCGTTATGATAATTCTTCGCCGCATTGATCCCCCCCTGCGCCGCAATGCTGTGCGCCCGCCGCGGACTGTCCTGATAACAGAAACACTTCACGTTGTACCCCTGCTCCGACAGCGTCGCCGCCGCCGACGCCCCCGCCAGCCCGCTCCCCACCACAATAATCGTGTACTTCCTCCGGTTCGCAGGACTGATCAGCTTCGACGTGTCCTTGTGTCGCGTCCACTTGCTCGCCAGCGGCCCGGACGGCGCGCCGTCAGGCGGCGTGTCACTGCGGCGCCGGGAATCAGTAATGCGGGCTTCAGCTTCAGAATCAGAGAACATAGGTTTGATCTTCCTTAGGACGGCGCGGACGGGTTGCAAGAGAACTACGTCGCTGACCCAAACTTGGATTTTCTCCACCACACTCCTCCATCACCCTCCACGCACTCCCTCTCCTCACGTCCGCTCCTTGACGGAAATTTCGTGAAATTTCCGCACGCCATCCCCGCAGATTCGTTTACCGTACCCCCTCGCGACCCCGCCGGTGCGGCCGCCGCGACCCGAACACGCCCCCAACCGATCCTGTCAAGGAATGAACCGCCGTCCCGCCGCCGTCCCACCAGTACCGCCCGTACCGCTGCCCGCATCCCCTGCCGCCGCCGACTCAGAGTGGGCCATCCAGGATTCCAAGGAACTCTACGGCTTCGACGCGTGGGGCCACGGCTTCTTCGGCGTCAATAAAGACGGCGAAGCCACCGTCCGCCTCCAGAACAACGGCGACTTCGCCGAAGTCAGCCTCATGCAGATCATCAAGGGGCTCCTCGCGAAGAATACCAGAAACGCCAACTTCCACCTCCCAGCCCTCTTCCGCTTCCCGGACCTCCTCTACGCTCGCATCAAGGAACTCAACGAAACCTTCCGCGAGGAAATGCGCAACCAGGGCTACAAGGGCCGCTACCGCGGGGTCTACCCCATCAAGGTCAATCAGCAGCAGCAGGTCGTCAAAGAAGTCACCGAATACGGCCGCCAGTACCACTACGGCCTCGAAGTCGGCTCCAAACCCGAACTCCTCGCCGCCCTCGCCTTCATGCACGACCGCGAGGCCCTCCTCATCTGCAACGGCTACAAAGACGCAGAATTCATCGACCTCGCCCTCCAGGCCAAGCAACTCGGCCTCAATGTCGTCCTCGTCCTCGAAATGCCCCCGGAACTCGAGCTCGTCATGGAACGCAGCAAGGCTCTCGGCATCGACCCCGTCCTCGGCCTCCGCATCAAGCTCTCCACCAAAGGCAGCGGCCATTGGAGCGAAAGCGCCGGCGACCGCAGTCCCTTCGGCCTCAACTTCTCCCAGACCATCGAGGTCCTCGACGCCCTCAAAAAGGCCCACAAGCTCAAGTGCCTCCGCATGCTGCACTACCATCAGGGCTCCCAAATCCCCAAAATCTCCACCATCCGTCTCGCCGCCCAGGAAGCCGCTCGCGTCTACGTCAACCTCGTCAAGGAAGGCGCCCCCATGGGCCTCCTCAACCTCGGCGGCGGTCTCGCCGTCGACTACTCAGGCCGCCGCATGGCCGACGAAAACAGCATGAACTACTCGCTCCGCGAGTACTGCGCCGACCTCGTCGAAGCCGTCCAGAAGGTCATGGACGAAGCCAATGTCCCCCACCCCGACATCGTCACCGAATCCGGCCGCGCCATCGTCTCCTACTACAGCGTCCTCGTCTTCAATATCCTCGACGTAAACCGCGTCTCCCACGAAGACCAGCTCCCCAAACTCCCCCGCGGCTGCTCCGACACGCTCCGCTCCATGATGGAAGTCGTCCAGAACATGGACAAACTCGCTGTCCGCGAAACCTACCACGACATCCTCTTCTACCGCGAAGAACTCCTCACGCTCTTCCGCACCGGCCAGGTCTCCCTTCGCGAACGCGCCCTCGGCGACCAGATCTACTGGAATGTCCTCACCAAGGTCGCCCACCGCTCCGACGGCGTCGAAGAACTCGACGGGCTCCGCTCAAGGCTCGCCGACTTCTACTACGGTAACTTCTCCATGTTCCAGAGTCTCCCCGACGTCTGGGCCATCGGCCAGTTCTTCCCAGTCGCCCCCATCCACAGGCTCGCCGAACAACCCACCCGCAACGCCGTCATCTCCGACGTCACCTGCGACTGCGAAGGGGTCCTCAACTCCTTCATCACCGACGAAGGGAAGCAATCCACCATCCCCCTCCACCCGCTCAAGGACAACGACCCCTACATGATGGGCGTCTTCCTCGTCGGCGCTTACCAGGAAACCCTCGGCGACCTCCACAACCTCCTCGGCGATACCAGCGTCGTCACCGTCCGCATCAAGAGCGGTAAAATCAGCTACAGCCGCCAACTCGAGGGCGATACCGCCGCCGAGGTCCTCTCCTACCTCGAATACGTCCCACGCGACCTCCTCCGCCGCTTCCGCACCCTCACCGACGACCCAGCCACCGCGAAACGCGTCGACCCGGAAAAAGCCGAGGCCGTCTACAAAAACTACCGCCGGAACCTCAAGTCCTACACCTACTTCCGCGAGTAACCCACCATGCCCGACGCCGACCTCCCCGTCCTCTACCTCAAACCTGGCTGCCCATGGTGCGAGGAAGTCACCGACTGGCTCGCCGCCAGAAAAATCCCCGTCCGCAAGGTCATCGTCTCCGGTAACCGCGACGCCATGCAGGAAATGATCGCCCTCAGCGGTCAATCCAAAGCCCCCACCATGGACTGGCACGGCGAAATCCTCGCCGACTTCGGCGTCGACGAACTCATCCCCTTCCTCAAATCCCGCCTCCCCAACCTCTAAAACAAAGCGGCCGCAGATCGGTGCCCCCACCGTTCAAGCAGCCGCAGGCTCTGGACTGCTGTCAGCATTACAGCTCTCCCTGCGCACGGAGTGCGCCTACCCGCCTCCCTCCAACACGCCCCCTCTACCCAAAAGCCCCCGTCCCGTAGGGACGATCGGTGACTAGCCGGGGGTCCCGCGAGCCACTCGCGGCACCCCCGGTTCCCAACAACGTAACACAGGACCCCGTAGTGGGTCCGCCCCTCCGTTCTAGCAGCCAAAGGCTCTGGACTGCTGTCAGCATTACAGCTCTCCCTGCGCACGGAGTGCGCCTACCAGCCCCTCCCAACACGCCCCCTCCGAACACGCGCGCTGGCCCGGCTCCGTTCAAGCCCCCTTTTACTATTCACTATTCACCATTTACTATTTCCAAGCGTAGCTTGTCCGTGAAATCCTACCTCATCGCCACCGGCTGCCTCGCCGTCGTCGCCCTCCTCGCCGCCTGCACCGCCACCCGCGCCGGCTACGAATCCGCTCCCTACGCCACCTCCAAAACCGACGGCAAATTCGAAATCCGCGACTACCCGGCCCTCACCGTCGCCAGCACCTCCGCCGACTCCGACGCCGCCCGCGACGGCAGCTTCATGCGGCTCTTCCGCTACATCTCCGGCCAGAACGACCGCTCCGAAAAAATCGCCATGACCACACCAGTCTTCATGGGCGCCGGCGGCGAACCCGGCAAAATGAGCTTCGTCGTCCCCACCGAGGTCGCCAAAAAAGGCGCTCCCGCCCCCAAAGCCTCCGACGTCAAGGTCGAGCAACTCCCCGCCGGCCGCTGGGCCGTCTTCCGCTTCAACGGCCCCTCCACCCCAGCCAACGCCGAAGCCGCTCTCGCCAAGCTCCGCGAATGGATGAAAGCCCAGCAACTCTCCACCTTCGGCAACCCAGTCACCGCCTACTTCGACCCACCATGGACCCCCGGCCCAGTCCGCCGCAACGAGGTCATGCTCCCCCTCCCCGCCCCCACTCCCGCCAAACCATAAGGCAGTCCGCCCGGTTTGCATTCCCACGCCGCCCCCCGCACCATCCGGGCAAGTCCCCTCGTGCCCACAGTCCCCACCCCGCGCGAATTCCCCTTGTCCACCCCGCCACCCCATGGAATATCGCCACATCACTTCACCCGCGTGGATAGCTCAGCGGTAGAGCGGCTGTCTTACACACAGTTGGTCGGGGGTTCGAATCCCTCTCCGCGCACCATTGCATAACCACCTCTCCCTAAACGGGTTATGCAGACGAAAACCGGCCCGGAATGCCCGGATTTTCACCCTAACAACTGCCCGTGGTGACAAATTGGTGACAAACTACATACCCAAGATTGCCACGAAGGCATTTCTTGCTAGGCAATCCGCCCTTTTCCCGGGCTGACCGCCTTCCATGCCCCCGTTCCCACCACTCGGCAAAATGGTGTCCAATCGGTTTCCCGTCCGCGGCTTCGGATGCCATCTTCAGGTTTCCTCCTCATCCGCCATCCACGGAA
>JAIXPK010000258.1 GCA_027486335.1 Verrucomicrobiaceae bacterium
ACGCATCCCCCTCGACTGGCTCCAACCCGCCCCCACCACCACCCACGCTCCAGCCTTACCCTCCTCCTAACACACCCCCACCCGTAGCAAGGGCGTCCCGCCCTTGTCTCAACCCAAGCCTCCACCTCTGCCCCCAACCGCACCAAGGCCGCCTCTCAAGCCCTCTCCCCACCAGCCCACTCCCACTATTCACCATTTACCATTCACTATTTCCACCCCCTCCCGCATAACACGTCGGATCACTCAACCCCGCCACCGCAAACGCCTCGCGCCGCTCCACACACGTCCCGCACGTGCCGCAATGCAGCTCCCCGCCTTTATAACAACTCCACGTCTCCGCGTAATCCACCCCTAACTCCACCCCGCGCGCCGCAATCTCCCCCTTCGTCATCCCGATGAACGGCCGCAGCACCTCAACCGCCGCATACGTCCCCTCACGAATCGCCGCACCCATCGCCTCCATAAACCGCTCCCGGCAATCCGGATAAATCGCGTGATCCCCGCTGTGCGCCGCAATCACCACTCCCTCCGCCCCGCAACTCTCCGCATACCCCGCCGCGATACTCAGCATGATCCCGTTCCGGAACGGCACCACCGTCCGCTTCATGCTCTCTTCCTCATAGTGCCCGTCCGGCACCTCCCCGCCGCTGACCAGCAGGTCCGATGCAAAATACTCACCCATGAACCCTAGCGGAATCACCGCATGCCTCAGCCCGAACCTCTCCGCATGCAGCTTCGCATACGGAATCTCCCGGTGATTGTGCTTCGACCCGTAATCAAACGTCAGCACCCCCACCACCTCATGCTCCCGCAACGCCGCATACAGCGCCGTCACCGAATCCATCCCGCCGGACAGCAGCACCACCGCCTTCACAACGCAAACGGGTTGGCCGGCACCCCCGCCGGCTCACTCGCCTGACACGTCAGCCGGATCCCCCCGCGCGCCGAAAAATCCCCGCGCACAATCACCTGCCGCGGCGCACACGCCTTCACCACATCATCCAATATCCGGTTCACAATGTCCTCGTTGAACAACGCCGTGTTCCGCCACGACGCCAGATAGTACTTCAGCGACTTCGTCTCCAGACACCGCTCCCCAGGCACATAACAAATCCTCAGCCGCGCCGTGTCCGGCTGCCCCGTCACCGGACACAGCGAACTGAACTCCGGATAATCAAGATGTATCCAGTAGTCCCGCCCCGCATTCCGGTTCGGAAAACTCTCCAGCACCGCCTCCCCAGGCTCCCCTGGCAGGCGGCTCGCGTGGCCCAGCAACGATAATTCCTCTGTCATGCTCCCTCCCCCATGGCACCTCCCAGCCTCCCGCTCCACTGAAAATGCAGCCGCTTGCGGCCTCCCCCTCCCTGCTCTCCACTCCCCTCAATCCCCATGGAAAAAATCACTTCCCTCCCAGGCTTCCGCGACTTCTACCCCGACCTCTGCGCCGTCCGTAACTACGTCTTCCACAACTGGCGCGAAACCGCTCGCACCTGCGCCTTCACCGAATACGAAATCCCCGTCCTCGAACCCACCGAACTCTACCGACGCAAGAGCGGCGACGAAATCGTCAAACAACTCTTCCACTTCACCGACGCCGGCGGCCGCGAGGTCGCCCTCCGCCCGGAAACCACTCCCTCCCTCGCACGTCTCGCCGCCGCCCGTCAGCGCGACTTCCGCAAACCCATGAAGTGGTTCCAGATCGGTGCCTGCTTCCGCTTCGAAAAACCCCAGAAAGGCCGCGGCCGCGAATTCTACCAGTGGAACTGCGACATCCTCGGCGAAAACTCCCCAGCCGCCGACGCCGACCTCATCGCCACCGCCATCCTCGTCATGTGCCGCTTCGGCTTCACCCAAGCCGACTTCCGCATCCGCCTCAGCGACCGCAATGTCTGGTCCGCCTTCCTATCCTCACAAAACGTCAGCCCGGACCACACCGCCACGTTCCTCCAGATCATCGATAAACTCGAACGCGAAAAAGAAGAACTCACCGCCGAACGCCTCGCCGCCATCGGCACGTCCCTCGACGCCGTCCGCACCTTCATCGCCGCCAAAGGAGCCGACCACCCGCCCCTCATGGCCATCCTAGCCGACCTCGCCGCTCGCGGTCTCGACTCCTTCGTCGAAATCGACCTCGGCATCGTCCGCGGTCTCGCCTACTACACAGGCGTCGTCTTCGAAATCTTCGACCTCAACCACGGCATGCGCGCCGTCGCCGGCGGCGGTCGCTACGACAACCTCTGCAACCTCATCGGCGGCACCGACCTCCCAGCCGCTGGCTTCGCCATGGGCGACATGGTCATCGCTAACCTCATCCGCGAAACCCCGCACGCCAACGCCCTCATGGAATCATGGCTCACCTCCCAGCGCCAGCTCGATTCCTTCATCGTCATCGCCGACGAAGCCCATCGCCCCGACGCCCTCAACCTCGTCCAGTCCCTCCGCGCCGCCGGCTTCAGCTGCGACTACTCCTATCAACCCGCCAAGGTCGGCAAACAATTCCAAACCGCCGAACAACTCGGCGCTCGCTCCGCCATCACCGTCGGCTCCGAATTCCCCACCGTAAAACTCAAACTCCTCGCCTCCCGCACCGAATCCTCACTCGACGCCACCACCGTCGTCGACTCCCTCAATTCCGCCCTCGCCGAGCTGCACTAAGGCTCACGCCGCGTCCTGCCCCTTCCGCTTCGCCTTCCGGATCACCGGCGGCTTCCCTTCCTCCACCACCGCGCGGTTCACCACCACCGCGCGGATATCCTCGCGCCCAGGCACCTCGAACATGATGTCCAGCATAATCTCCTCAAGGATCGCCCGCAGCGCCCGCGCCCCTGTCCCACGCTTCAATGCCGCCGCCGCCAGCGCCTGCAACCCGTCCCGCGTGATCTGAAGCTCCACCCCATCCAGGGACAGCAGCTTTGCATACTGCCTCACTAGCGAATTCCTCGGCTCCGTCAGAATCCTCAGCAGATCATCCTCCGTCAGCGTATCCAAGGTGCTGATCACCGGCAGCCGCCCGATGAACTCCGGAATCAACCCGTACGTTAGCAGATCCTCAGGCACCACTTTCCTCAACACCTGCCGCGCCGCCGCTTCCTCCGACCGCTTCGCATTGTCCTCCAGCGCCCCGAAACCCACCACGTTCCGCGCCGTCCGCCGCGAAATGATCTGCTCCAATCCCACAAACGCCCCGCCGCAGATGAACAGAATGTTCGCCGTGTTCACCTGAATATACTCCTGCTGCGGATGCTTCCGCCCACCCTGCGGCGGCACATTGCAAACCGTCCCCTCCAGCATCTTCAGCAAGGCCTGCTGCACGCCCTCTCCTGACACATCCCGCGTGATGCTCACATTCTCCGACTTCTTCCCGATCTTGTCGATCTCATCAATGTAGATGATCCCCATCTCCGCACGCCTCACATCGAAATCCGCCGCCTGCAGCAGCCGCAGCACAATGTTCTCCACATCCTCACCCACATAACCAGCCTCCGTCAGGGTCGTCGCATCCGCAATGCTGAACGGCACCCCCAGCATCTTCGCAAGGGTCCGCGCCAGCAATGTCTTCCCGCTCCCCGTCGGCCCCACCAGCAGCACATTGCTCTTCTCCAGCTCCACATCAGGATACCGCTGCGCCGCCCGGTGAAACGGCGAACCCGTCTCCTCCTGCTGCATCGTCTGCTGAATCCGCCGGTAATGATTGTGCACCGCCACCGCTAGCACTTTCTTCGCGTGCTCCTGACCAATCACATAATCATCCAGATGCCGGAAAATCTCCTGCGGCCTCGGCACCGTCAATCTCGGCAGCGGAGCCGCCCCCGGCTCCGTCGTCTCCGCCGACAGCTCCTTCTCAATGATCTCACTGCACACCCCGATGCAGTTGTCGCAAATGTACACGCCCGGCCCCGCGATCAGCTTCTTCACCTCGGAATGACTCTTCCCGCAGAAAGAGCACATGGTCAGGTTGGTCGGTCGGGCCATCGCGGCAACTGGTTCAAGACTCGTTCATCACCACCCCGCTCACACGGTCGGCGGCACCACCGCAAGGTCCTTCTTGCTCTGCAGCACTTTGTCCACAAGGCCATACGCACACGCCGTCTCCGCCGACATGTAGTTGTCACGGTCCGCATCGCGCTCCACCTGCTCCGCCGTCTTCCCAGTGTGCTCCGCAATGATCGCGTTCAGCCGCTTCTTCAACCCGTACATGAACTCCACCGTCCGCTCAACATCACTCGCCGTCCCCTGCGCACCACCACTCACCTGGTGAATCATCACATGCGAATTCGGCAGGCAATACCGCTTCCCCTTCGTCCCCGCACACAGCAGCACCGCTCCCATGCTCGCCGCCATCCCCATGCAGTACGTGTTCACATCGCACGTCACAAACTGCATCGTATCGTAAATCGCCAGCCCAGCCGTCACACTCCCACCAGGACTGTTGATGTAAATGCTGATGTCCTTCGACGGATCCTGCATCTGCAAGTACAGCATCTGCGCAATCAGATAGTTCGCCAGCGGATCAGACACCTGCTCACCCAGAAAGATAATCCGGTCCTTCATCAGCCGGCTCAGCAGATCAAACTGAATCACCCCAAGCCCCGGCTCCTTCTCCAGCACCGTCACGTTCTGAATCGTATTCATCACCCGGCCCCTCACGTGCGGCGGCAGCATCGTAAGCATGGTTCGGTCGTCCTGTAGTTCGCGGAGGTGTTTCATGAAAATGGTCGGTGCGGATGCTGTGCTCCGAAGTTACGCGCCGCGGCCGGAAGGAAAGCGAATTCGTTGCCCGAATTTCACCGCCATCTCCCCTTTTGCACCCCCTCCCCTCCCATCGGACTCTCCTCCCCCCCCTCATGCCCCTCGCCCCTGACTCGCCGCTCTCCATCTGCTTCCCCAACGATCCAAAAGCCCTCAAGGCCCTCGCCGACGCTGGCTTTTCCTCCGCCGCAGACATCGCCTCCCACTTCCCCTTCCGCCACGAGGACCGCCGCCACTTCGCCCCGTGGCCCACCTCCGAATCCGACTCGCCCCTCTCCATCCGCGGCCGCGTCACCGACTCCCGCCAGCTCCGCTCAGGCTTCCGCAAACCCTTCGTCGAAGTCACCCTCGAACCCATCGACTCCCAGGGCCTCCTCCCCCCAGTCATCCTCCGCTGGTTCAATCTCCCATGGCTCCACAAATCCTTCGCCGCAGACATGGAAGTCATCGCCTTCGGCAAAATCAAAGCCTCCACCCACGGCCGTCTCGTCATCGATCACCCGGAATACGAAATCCTCTCCGCCGACTCCACCGACGCCGCCATCCACATGGACCGCATCACCCCGGTCTACCGCGCCCCTAACGGCATCCCCCAGAAAACCCTCCGCCGCGCCGCCTTCCTCGTCCTCTCCGCCGCCGACCCGGACGCATGGCCCGACATCCTCCCGCCCCCCTCACCCAACTCCGACTTCTCCGGCCTCTCCCGCCTCACCGCCCTCCGCGATCTCCACTTCCCACCATCCGAAGAATCCTCGGAACGCGCCCGCCGCTACCTCGCCCTCGAAGAATTCTTCCTCCTCCAACTCCACGTCCTCCGCCGCCGTCTCGCCATCCTCGCCCTCCAAGGTGCCCCACACTGCGGCCCCGGCCTCCTCCTCAACCGCTGGCTCGACTCCCTCCCCTTCCCCCTAACCTCCGCACAGCTCCGCTGCATCGGTGAAATCCGCAGCGACCTCGCCTCCCCCTCGCCCATGCACCGTCTCCTCCAGGGCGACGTCGGCAGCGGCAAAACCTTCGTCGCCATCGCCGCCATCCTCCTCGCCGTCGAATCCGGCGCCCAGGCAGTCCTCATGGCCCCCACCCGCATCCTCGCCTCCCAGCACGCCCTAACCTTCCACCGCTGGCTCCATCCCCTCGGGCTCCGCATCGCCCTCCTCACCGGAGCCCGCTCCGACGACTCCACTCCCTTCTCCCCTCTCTCCGCAGACTCACCCCCTCACATCATCATCGGCACCCACGCCGTCCTCCACGGCAACCGTCTCGCCAACCCAGGCCTCATCGTCATCGACGAACAGCACAAATTCGGCGTCGCCCAGCGCAACGCCCTCGCCGCTCAGTCCTCCGCCCCGGACGTCCTCGTCATGACCGCCACCCCCATCCCGCGCTCCCTGACCATGACGCTCTACGGCGATCTCGACCTCTCCACGCTCGACGAAATGCCCGCAGGCCGCCAGCCCATCACCACCGCCGTCCGCATCAATCCAGACCCCGTCCAGATCGCCGCCTTCCTCCGCTCCCAGTTCGCCGCCGGCCGCCAGGCCTACCTCGTCTTCCCTCTCATCGACGAAAGCAGCTCCCTCGCCGTCCGCGCCGCCACCCGCGAAGTCGAAACATGGCGCACCCGTCTCCCTGACCATCAGCTAGGCCTCCTCCACGGCCGCACCCCCGCCGACGAAAAAGACGACCTCATGGAACGCTTCCGCGCCAACTCCATCCACGCGCTCTGCGCCACCTCCGTCGTCGAAGTCGGCGTCGACATCCCTAACGCCTCCGTCATCCTCATCTTCGACGCCGATCGCTTCGGCCTCGCCCAGCTCCACCAGCTCCGCGGCCGCGTCGGCCGTGGCCCCCACAAAAGCTTCTGCATCCTCATCACCAACGGCGAAAACCCGGACACCACCGCCCGACTCCAGCTCCTCGAAAAAACCTCCGACGGTTTCGCCGTCGCCGAAGCCGACCTCCGCATCCGGGGCCCCGGCGATCTCATGGGCACCGCTCAAAGCGGGCTCCCGGACCTCCGCCTCGGCGACCTCATCCGCGACGCCCCGCTCGTCAGAACCGCCCGCCGTCTCGCCACCTCTATCCTCGAATCCGATCCCTCCCTCTCCGGCCCACACCGCCATCTCCTCCCACTCCTCGCCCCTCCACCCGAAACCCCCTCCACCCCAGCCTGATCCACCCACGCAGCCACGGCATCACCACCGCTCGACAATCCCTCCACCCATCTCTACCTCCACCCCATGCAACCAGCCTCCCGCCGCTCCTTCATGAAAACCGCCGCCGCAGCCGCCGCTGCCATCCCCGTCGCCTCCTCCACCGCCACCGCAGCCGACACCACCGCTCCCATCAACCTCAAACTCGGCTTCGACAACTTCTCCATCCGCGCCCTCGGCTGGAAAGCCGGTGCCGTCCTCGACTACGCCGCCGCACAGAAGGTCGACGCCCTCCTCCTCTCCGATCTCGACGTCTACGAAAACCACTCCGACGCCTACCTCAAAGACCTCGCCAAAAAAGCCAAAGACCTCGGCATCTCCCTCTACGCCGGCACCGGCGGCATCTGCCCCTCAGGCCACCGCTTCGACAAGAAATGGGGCACCGCCGAAGAACACCTCCGCCTCCTCATCCGCATCGCCTCCCTCATCGGCTCACCCGTCGCCCGATGCTACCAGGGCTTCGCCGAAGACCGCCGCAGCGAAGGCGGCATCTTCGCCCGCATCAAAGACACCGTCAAAACCCTCAAGGCCATCAAATCCTCCGCCACCGACGCAGGCGTCAAAATCGCCGTCGAAAACCACGCCGGCGACATGCAGGCATGGGAACTCCTCACCCTCATCGACGAAGCCGGTCGCGACTTCACCGGCTGCACCATCGACAGCGGCAACGCCACATGGACCCTCGAAGACCCCATGCAGAACCTCGAAATCCTCGGCCCAGTCACCCTCTGCAGCGGCATCCGCGATAGCATGATCTGGGAAGACAACGACGGCTGCCAGGTCCAGTGGACCGCCATGGGCGACGGCATCATGGACTCCAAAGCCTACGCCCGCCGCTTCGCAGAACTCGCCCCTGACGCCCCCTTCATCCTCGAAATCATCAGCGGCTTCGCACGCCCCTCCTCCTACCTCAAACCAGACTTCTGGCAGGGCTACGAATCCGTCCGCGCCCCCGAATTCGCCAAGTTCCTCGCCCTCGCCAAACGCGGCAAGGCCATCCCTTCCTTCCAGCCCTCCGGCGACCGCAAAAAAGCCGACCAGGAATACCAACTCGCCCAGCTCGAACGCTCCATCCGCTTCTGCCGCGACTCCCTCAACATCCGCCCAGCCTGACCAGCACTGGTCCTGGTATCGCTGAGCTCCTGCTCGGCGTCCTCCTAACACGCCCCCCGCCGTAGCAAGGCCGTCCCGGCCTTGTCTCCCCACACGCAAAGTGGTACAGGCATCTTGCCTGTGACCTCAATGCCGAAGCTCATCAAACCAGCAGCAGCCGAAGCAAGCAAAGTGACACAGGCGTCCCGCCTGTGACCCAAGCGCCCCCTCTCCCCACACCCCACCCCTTCCGGCCCAACGGGCCCCAAGAACCAAGCCCAGGGACGAAGCAAAGCGAAGGCCCTGGGATGCCCCGATTATATATCACCGCGCCCCAACGGGGCGCGAGAACACAGCCCACGACATCCCAGAGGCCCGGCCACTTGCACCACCCCCAACCAGCGCTAGGCTGGCACGCCTCACCTCCTCCGCGCCCAGAACCTCCCCCCGCCCGCACCATGAAGCCGCTCCTCACCGCCCTCATCGCGTTCGCCATAGGAGGCACCATCCGCACGCAGGCCGCGTGCTCCATGTGGAATGTCCCCAGTGACTATCTCTCTGAGTTCGGCGGATGCGAAACCGCACCGGGTGTGATGATTTTCGCACCCTTCATCGTCTCCAAGCTCGTTGCCGGCGAGCCCTTCATCGAATACCTCGAATTCAAGCTCCCCTACGCCCAGCGCAGCGACAGCCCCTGGGCCGCCGGCATCCGGCAGGGCAGCATCTACGTCGAGGACTTCGAAGACGGCATCGTCAACACCCCGGGCCTCGCCATGACCAGCGGTTTCCTGCTGGATGGCTCCAGCGTCGATGAAGACGACGGGGTGCTTGGCAATGGAACCGACAATGATTTCGGATTCGTGTATTACGCAGCTGGCAACACTCACACCATCAGGGCAGAGTTCAGCCGGGATTCTGAGGGGCGGTTTCCAACTCATGCCGGATGGGTCATGGATACCCTGGATCAATCGGATGCGACATTCGCTGCCTACGATCCGTCAGGAAACCTCCTGGCCAGCTATAACTACATTTTGCAGTGGGGAGAATTCCAGTTTGTCGGAGTCTATGCCCCGCAGGGAATCGGTGCCATTGCGTCCGATTTCAACCAACGCCTCTACGTGGACCACGTCCAATACGGCTACGCCATTCCCGAACCCGGCGCCGCCCTCCTGACCGCAACCGCAGCCCTCGCCGCCGCATCCCGTCGCCGCCGAACACCCGCTCCCCAACTCCCGTAAACCCTCACTTCCAGAAGTCTGCGCACTTGCACCTCATCCCCTTCCCTCCCCCCCAACCGCAGCAAGGCCGTCCCGCCCTTGTCGCTGACACACCGCCGCCCCCCATCCCCTCCCTCAGATCTCATCACCCACCCCAATTCCTCCCCGTCAGCACCTCCTTCGTCCCAATCGCCGCCACCGAAACCTCCGGGTCATCGAAGTTTCCGTAGATCTCCAGAACCAACCCGGACTGACCACATACCGCGTCAAGCAGCGCTTTCGGTGGTTTCGGTCGGCACGAGATCCTCTCCTCCCATCCATTCTGCACCAGCGCCGTTACGACTTCCTCGGCTCGGCTTACGGGTATTGCGATCACTGACGCATGGGTCGACGCCATGATCCTGTAAATGTCGCCCATCCTATCAGAAGCGCATCTCACTGCCCCAAAGAACCGCAGCCCGTCCTCACAAGCCAGTACCGATTCGCAAAGAAAGGTCCCTTCCGGGAACACAATCCCTACCGACTTAATGCGCCTCCAGAACCCGTAATACCGCGTGATCCGATCGTCTGGAAGTGGCCAAGAGGACCCCGCAATCAGCCACACCTCGTAACCCGGCAATCCCTCCGTCACCCTCTCCACAGCGTATTCCAGACACTCCCGCCGGGCACGTTGTATCTTGCCAGTCGCATCCATCGTCCAGACCACGGAGGAAAGTCGCAACGTCGGCTCAATTCCGAAATACAGCACCGGATTCCTGCACGTCACATCGTCCACAGAATCGCAGCGCACTCCCTCAATCACAACTCAACCAACTATCACTCCACCCCCACCAATTCAACCCTTTCCACCTCCTGACAATCACGGCACCGTCACCACCACCGCACTGCCGTCCCCCGCGTGCTTCGCCTCCACCGTCTTCGTCTTCCCGTCCCGCTCCACCGTGATGTCATACCACCCGTAGTACCCCGGCGTCACCACCTTGCCATCCGCACCGCTCGTCAGTTCCTCCTTCGTCCACCACTTCGTCTTCACAAGATCCCGCCACACCTTGACCGCCGGGCGCTCCGTCCAGTCAGCCTTGAACATCGCCGCCGTCGGCTTCCAGTGACGGCCCTCCCAGAATCCCCAGATCACAAACCCCGTCATCTGCGGGTGACTGTAGCAAAGCGTCAGCATGTCCCTCAGATGGTCCGCATGCAGCTGGTCATCCACCGTCGCCAGATCATACTCCGTCACCGTCAGCAGCTTCACCAGCCGCCCGAACCGCTCGTAAATCCCCCATTCCTCCTCGATCCCCCGGATCGCCGCATCGCTGAAGTGACTCTGAAATCCGCAGCCGTCCGGCGTCTGCCCTTTTCCTATCATATGCTTCACATGCCCCTCGAAGGCATCCGTCCGCTCCTCGCTGAACGCGTCCTCATTCACAAACAGCAGCTTGTCCGTCAGCGGCCGGATCCTGCCGTAAATCTCCGGATACGCATCCGGCCCGATCACTCGATAGAGCGCATCCGCCTCCACAAACGGCACCGGGTGATTCAGCGCATCCCATTCATCCACATACGGCGCACAGAACGGCAGCACATGCCGGAAATGCCGGTCATAACGCGCCAGCAATCCCGCCGCTCCTCCCTTCCTGACTTCCTCAGCCGCCCATGGCTCAAGATATCCCCAGCACAGATAATGCCCGCGCGTCGTCATCCTCCGGTCCTGCGCCCACTGCATCATCCACTGCACCGCAGTCCCCGCCCGCCGCCGCATCGACTCCTCCCACGGCTTCGCCGGATCGGTATCCCCGTCAATGTTCCCCACTCGCAACCCGTTCTCCGGCACTAGCCGACTGAACAGCTCATCCGCCACCTCACGATACCGGATCTCATCCGCCCGCGTTAGCCCGCCCCCAAGCCCCGACAGCATCTCCACATCCACCGCACTCCCGAACCCGAACAGATGCCGCTTCATCGCCACCTTCACCCGCACCCCCGCAACCGCCCGACCCTCCGCATCGACCACCCCAACCGACAGTCTCCCCCGCCGCAGCGCCTCGATCCGCCTTGCCGCCGCCTCCCGCCACGGTGCCTCCAGCTCCCTGCCATCGTAGGTCGACGCCATCCGAGGAGCCCGGAACACATCAAACCCGACCGGAAACCGGTACACCTGCAGGTCCCCGATCTCGATCGCCTGCTTCGCCTCCCCCGCATGAATCTTCGCAATCCCCGTGCCCTCCGGCAGAGCCTCCGCCGCCGTGAAACTGAAATACGTCGTCCCCCATTCCCGGCCCACACTCCATTCCCGCCACAATGGCGTCTTCCCGTAATCCTTCGTATTCTGAATCGCCACAGAAACCCGGCCTCGCCCATCCGGCTTCTCCGACCTAACCGTCCGCGCCCGGATCACCACCAGCCCCACCTGATCCTTCGCCAGCCCGCCATCAAACCGACGGCCCACAGCAAGGTTATAACTCTTCTCCAGCTTCCCCGGCGACTCCAGCAGAAACCCACCCTCGGTCTTCGTAATCCGTCCCTCCTCCGGACCCGGTCGCGTCGGCTGCATCGGCACACCCGGCAGCAACGCCACCGCCTCAGGCGGCAGCACCGGCTCTTCAGCGCCAAGGACCATCACACCCAGCGCCACAGCAATGAATTGGAAGAAACACTTCATCTCAATTCTCCGCATGCATCATCCTCCTCACTTCCGCAACCCATCCTCCTCCACCTCATCCTCCACCCCCACCACCGGTGCCTCCCGCAGCGCCGCCAGCTTCCCTAGCTCCTCCGCCCCCAGCGCACGCCCGAACACCGCCACCCCGCCAATCCATCCCGTAAACCCCACCCCGCGACTGCTGTGAATCACCCGCCCGATCGTGAACGGCCCGCCCTCCGCCGCATCCTCCGGCTCATAAAGCCCATGCGGATACCACCACGGATTCAATCGCAGCGCCACTAACTCCCGGCCAACTTCCTCACCCCCGCGCAACTCCACCCGGACTTTCGTGTACCGATACTCACGCAACTCCACACGCTCGTCCCCGGCCTCCCTCAGCACATTCACCGCCACCGGCACGTCCTCCGGCGGATTGTAATACTGATCCTTCGGAAAACACTCATCCTCCCCCTCCTGCAGCCCCGGCAACCCAGCCATCCATCCCTGCCGGTACGCCTCCCACGCCGAAACCAGCAACCTGTCCTGCTTCGGATTCACTAACCATCGATCCCCGGCAACCCCGTTCAGCCACCCGACCAGTTCATCCCGCTCATCGTCAAACGTCATCGCAAAACACACCCACGACCTGTCTAACAACTCCACCGGCGACTCCGCCGGCACTTCCGGAGCCACCTCCGCCGAGTTGCTCTTGTGCAGCGCATACTTGTTCAGAAACGAACTCGCACCATTCTCCGACACGTGCCCGCACGCACTCCCCGCCTTGTTCAGCCCCGCAAACAACGCGTACTGCCGCCGCCCGCGCTCCACCCGCTTCACCCCGCCCGTCTCCTTCTCCTTCAGATCCGTGCCCTCATGCCAGATCCCCGCTAGCGCATGATTCCCGCTCTCCCGGATCGCCCACACCACCACCGTCACCGACCTGCCCGCCCCTTTGATATCCAGCGCACTCCCATGCAGCCGCTCCCGTGGCACAAACAGCAGCGGCCGGAACGTCGCATCCTCCTCCTTCTTTATCCGGATCGCATTCCCAAACGGCCCACGCCCCAGATTCGGAAAATCACCCTGCGTCGCCTCCCGACCCTCTCCCCAGTAATCCCTCACATAATTCCCCGCCTCCAGCGCATACTCGTTCATCTCCCCCCGCGGCACATGCGCCGTAAACCGCCGCTCGCACCCTTCCTCCCGCTTCACAAAATCCCAGAACGCCACCAGCCCCGGAATCCAAGTCACCACTCCCACCCGCTCCGCTCCTGACATTCCCTCGCCCGCGCGCAGCACCGCACAAGCCACCCCCATCAATGCCAGCGCCACTCTCATGATTGCGGCAATTGCATTCTCAGCACGCCAGCCATCTCGCGATGCCGCTCGCGCACCAGTTCCCGCGCCTTCGCCGCCCGCTCCCGCGCCGCCCCCGGTTCCCTCACCATCTCCAGCACCGCCCCGGACAACCGCTCCACTTCCTCCTCCCGATCGAAATCAAACAGCCAATCCCCCAGCCCGATGTCCCGCCACATCATCCCTTTGCTCGTCTGCTCCGCCCACCGGCACACCACCGCCGGCACGCCATTCCCGATGCACAGAATCGGCGAATGCATCTCGTGCCCGAACAATCCCGCACTCCGCCGGTACGTGCTCACCGCCTCGCCCGTCAGCCAGTAATCCTCCCGCCACACACAGCGCCCCCTAACCTCCTCCGGCAGCCGGTCATAGATCATCTCCTTGTTCACCGCCATCTGCGTCTCGTCCTCCGGACACAGCAGCACCTTCAAATCCGTCTGCTTCACCACCGCAATGATTGCCTCCCGCAACGGCCGGCAGTCATGCTCCTTCATCGCCTCGTTGCGCGCATGCTTCCGCTCATCGCGCCCCACCCGCTTCGCCGGAATCGTCCAGTACGGCGTATAGCGAAGTCTCGCAATGCAGCACACAAACTTCCCCTCTTCCAGCCCATGCGCCTTCAGAAACGCCTCCGCTCGCGCCTCATCCCTCACATCCGCCGCAAACGCCCCGTCCGGCCCGAACCCCATCACCGGACTATCACATCCCCTCTCCTTCGCCACCGCCAGCGACACCGAATCCCGGAAATACACAAACCGCGCCCCGCTCAGCACCCCGATCGTCCGCGCCACCACGTCCTCCGCAGCACGATCCACCCCCGTCGGCGGCGTCACCCCGAACGTGATCCCGAACACGCCATAAGGCTTCCCCGTCGCCTCCCGCCAGCGCACCACATCCCGCTCCGCCACCAGCGACGGCCCCGACCCATGCAGCAGAAAATCACTCTCCTCAAACGCCCGCTTCAACTCCCCCTCGCTCTCCACAATCTCAACCCTCGGAAACCTCGCCCGCAGCATCTCCCTAACTCCATTGCCCACACTGCTCGGCCACAACCTCACCTCCGCCTCCGGCAACTCCCGCTCCAGCACCGCCAGCACCCCCGGCGTGTGCGCAATGTCCCCAATGTTCACCGTCTGCCACGACGAACGCAGCAGAATCCGCGGCACCCGCTTCGTCCCCCCGCAGGCAGACGCAGCGATCGCCTCCAGCATCGTCCCTTTCACAAACTGCCGTCGGTTCATCTCCCCCCTTCTACCGGATTTCCTCCACTACGCAATCCCACGTCTCCATCCCCTCCCCAACCCTGCGCCAATGCGGACTGGCCACCCGCCGACCCGGCACCCATCATGCCTCCATGAAATCATTCGCCACCCTCCTCCTCTCCCTCGCTTCAGCCCTCCTCGCCCTTCACCCGCACTCCGCTGCCGCCGCCACCAAACCGAACATCCTCATCATCATCGCCGACGACATGGGCTACGCCGACGTCGGCTTCCACGGCTGCCGCGACATCCCCACCCCCAATCTCGACTCCCTCGCCCGCGACGGCATCCGCTGCTCCAGCGGCTACGTCACCGGCCCCTACTGCTCACCAACCCGCGCCGCCCTCCTCACCGGCCGCGCCCAGACCAGATTCGGCCACGAATTCAATCCCTCAGGCCCCAACGGCGGCCTCCCCCTCACCGAATCCACCCTCGCCAACCGCCTCAAATCCGCAGGCTACCACACCGGCCTCGTCGGCAAATGGCACCTCGGCAACTCCCCCGATCACCACCCGCTCCAGCGCGGCTTTGACGAATTCTTCGGCTTCCTCGGCGGTGCCCACAGCTACACCAACCCTAACGGCATTCAGCGCGGCACCGATCCAATCCCATCCCTCGACTACTCCACCACCGCCTTCGGCCGCGAGGCCTCCAGCTTCGTCCAGCGCCACGCCGCCAACCCATGGTTCCTCTGCCTCGCCTTCAACGCCGTCCACACTCCCCTCGAAGCCACCCCCGAAGACCTCGCTAGCTTCGCCACCATCACCGACCCCCAACGCCGCACCTACGCCGCCATGCTCTCCTCCATGGATGCCGCCATCGGCCGTCTCCGCGCCACCCTGAACTCCACCGGCCAGTCCGACAACACCCTCATCGCCTTCTTCAGCGACAACGGCGGCCCCGTCATGCGTGGCGTCACCGTCAACGGCTCTAACAATGCACCCCTCCGCGGCAGCAAACGCACCACCCTCGAAGGCGGCATCCGCGTCCCCTTCGTCGTCACATGGCCCGGCCATCTGAAACCCGGCGTCTTCCCCCACCCCGTCATCCAGACCGACCTCCACGCCACCGCCCTCGCCGCCGCCGGAATCTCCCCGGACCCCGCATGGAAAATCGATGGCACCAATCTCCTCCCTCACTTCTCCGGCACAGCCGCCACTCCCCCTCACGACGCCCTCTTCTGGCGCTTCGGTGACCAGATGGCCATCCTCGCCAACGGCTTCAAACTCGTCCGCCACGACACCACCGCCGACGGTGCCAACCCCGGCATCTCCCCTCCGCGCCTCTACAACCTCTCCAGCGACATCGCCGAATCCAAAGACCTCGCCGCCACCCACCCTGACAAACTCGCCGCCCTCCAGTCGCTCTGGGACCACTGGAACAGCTCTAACATCAAGCCACTCTGGGGAGCCGACCACACCCGCCCGCGCAAACCCCAGCCCAACGGTCGCCGCCGCCCCGCCAACCCCTGACCTCCCGCTTCCCCTGTAAACCCACGGCAGCCACACGCGTATGCTCCCCCATCCCATGTCCGCCGCCGCCTCCCCTCTCCCTCACCCCATGCGCCGCCGCGACTTCCTCTGGAACGCCGGCGGCGGCCTCGCCGGTCTCGCCTGCTCCCGTCTCCTCGCCCTCGACTCCCTCGCCACTCCTCCCCCGCCCGAGTTCAACGGCGGCATCCATCACCCCGCCAGGGTCAAACGCGTCATCCAGCTCTTCATGAATGGCGGCGCCAGCCCCATGGACACGTTCGACTACAAGCCCGCCCTCGAAAAACACCACGGCCAGATGCTAGGCCCCAAGGTCAGACCCGAAGGCCAGACCGGCGATTGCGGCGCCGTCATGAAGAGCCCGTTCGCCTTTCAGCAGCACGGCCAGTCCGGCCGCTGGGTCAGCTCCGTCTTCCCAGAACAGGCCAAACTCGTCGACCGCATGGCCTTCCTCATGGCCATGACCTCCAAAACCAGCGTCCACGGCCCCGCCAGCTACATGATGAACACCGGCTTCACCCTGCCAGGTTTCCCCTGCATGGGCGCATGGATCACCTACGCCCTCGGCAGTCTCTCCGATAACCTCCCGGACTTCGTCGTCCTCCCAGATGCCCGCGGCCTCCCCTACAACCAGCGCGCCAACTTCAGCGCAGGCTTCCTCCCCGCCCGCCACCAGGGCACCGTCATCAACGCCTCCTCACCCCAGCCCGTCCCCGACCTCTTCCCTGACAAAAAATTCGCCTTCACCGGCCCCGAAGCCGACCGCGACGCCATGGCCGTCCTCAAAGCCATGAACGCCACCCACGCCGCCGCCCGCCCCGGCGACTCCAGACTCGACGCCCGCATCGCCGGCTACGAACTCGCCGCTCGCATGCAGCTCACCGCCCCCGAAGCCTTCGACCTCTCCCGCGAATCCGACGCCACCCGCTCCAGCTACGGCATGGACCGCAAGGAAACCGAAGACTTCGGCCGCCGCTGTCTCCTCGCACGCCGTCTCATCGAACGCGGCTCCCGCGTCGTCCAGGTCTGGAGCGGCCCGCAGGGAGCCACCGACAACTGGGACAATCACGGCAACATCCAGACCGAACTCCCCGCCATCGCCGTCAGCGTCGACCGCCCCATCGCCGCTCTCCTCGAAGACCTCGCCCAGCGCGGTCTCCTCGACGACACCCTCGTCATCTGGACCACCGAATTCGGCCGCACTCCCTTCACCCAGGGCAGCGCCGGCCGCGATCACAACGGCGGTAGTTTCGTCACGTGGCTCGCCGGCGCAGGCATCAAACCCGGCACCGCCTACGGCAGCAGCGACGAACTCGGCGGCAAAGCCTCCGAAGGCATCACATGGTGCTACGACCTCCACGCCACCATCCTCCACCTCATGGGCATCGACCACGAAAAGCTCTCCTTCCGCACCGCCGGCGTCGACCGCCGTCTCACCGATGTCCACGGCCACGTCGTCCGCGACGTCCTCGCCTGATCCGCCCGATACCCCGGGCAGTGTTTGATAATTCCCTGCCATCAGCGCATGCCACCGTTGCAAGGCCGCCCCGGCCTTGTCTTCACTCTAGCCACCAGCCACGCAAGCCACCGTAGCAAGGCCGTCCCGGCCTTGTCGCTGCCGCAGCGAATCACCATCCACCGTGCTTCCGCAGCCCCTTCCCACGCTAGGAACCGCCACCTCCCGCTACCGGCCCTCCTGCTTCTTCAAACACACCCTAACCAGTGCGCTCCCCGCCGTCCCGCAGCGGACAGAAATCCAGCAGCTCGATCTCCACCGCATGCTTCTTCTCAGGCTGCAGCTCCACCACCGTCACCGACCCGTAATCAATGTTGAAATGCGCCATCTTCGCCAGCGGCAGCTCCAGCAGAATCGACAGTATCACCCGGATAATCCCCCCGTGACACGCAATCGCCACACTCCGGTGCGGATTGTCATGCAGTATCCGGTACAGACACGGCCCCACCCGCGCCACTAGCGCCGCCGCCGATTCCCCATTCGGAATCCCCGCCGCATCGAGGACCTCCAGCCAGTCAAAGGCACTCACCCCGAACCGCTCCTGCACTTCCTCCCACCGCAGTCCCGTCCAATCCCCGAAATCCACCTCCCGCAGGTCCGGCATGATCTCCGGCACCAGCCCCGTCCGCCCAAGCAGCGGCGCAATCGTCTGCTGCACCCGCAGCATCGGACTCGCATACACCGCATCCAACTGACTCCCCTCCATCCACCGCTCAATCGCCTCACCCTGACGAATCCCCAGCGGCGACAGCGCCAGGTCAATCCGGCAACCGCCGAACACTTTGTGACCCCGCTCCTCCACTTCTCCATGCCGGATCAGATACAGCTGCGTCGGATGATTCGGAAGATGCGCTTTCATGAGTAATCCCCACCGAAGCCTCGGCCCCACCCTCTCCGCCACCGCAAACTTCACCACCCACTCACAGCCCCGTCGGATGATCCACAAACGTCCACGGCAACCCCACCCGCTCCCCCAGCCACGCCGCCAGCGCCTTCACCCCGAACGTCTCCGTCGCATAATGCCCGCCATACAGCAGATTGACCCCTAACTCCTCCGCAGCCGTGTAGCTCCAGTGCGGCCCCTCCCCAGTAATAAACGTGTCCACGCCAGTCGCCGCCACCGCCGCAATCTCCGATCCCGCTCCCCCCGTGATAATCCCCACCCGCCGGACCACCTCCGGCCCTCCCGCACACACATGCACCGGCCCACCCACCGCCACCCCTAACCGCTCCACCAGCTCCCCGCGCCCCATCGCAGTCTCCGCCGCCACCCCCAGCTGGATCCCCTTCCAGTCAAAAAAAGGCACCGTCTCCAACAACCCGAGCGCCGCCGCCAGCCGCGCGTTGTTCCCTAACTCAGGATGCACATCCAGCGGAATGTGCGCACTGTACACCGCCATGTCCGCACGAATCGCCGCCGCCACCTTCCGGTAAGCCGCCCCGCACAACGGCGGCATCCCGCTCCAGTACATCCCGTGATGCACCAGCAGCAGCACCGGTCCCTCCATCGCCGCCACCGCCTCCATCACCGGCTGGCTCGCATCCACCGCCGCAACCAGCCGCACCACCTCCCCACTCCCGTTCTCCAACTGCAACCCGTTCACCGCCCCCGCATAATCCGGTACCCGCCTCAGATTCAGCGTCTCATCAAGAATCGCGACAAGTTCAGCTAGGTTCGGCATGGCAGATTCAAAAAAAGGACGGGCGCTCCGCAGCCCATACGGAGCGCCCGTCGCGAGGATCAGGCAACTGATTTATTGCTGCCCGAAGGCTTTATCAAGGCCGGGCCACCACTCGGTAGTAGTTCTTCG
>JAIXPK010000551.1 GCA_027486335.1 Verrucomicrobiaceae bacterium
ATGCGGTGCTGCTGGTGGTGGCGGCGGATGACGGGTGGATGCCGCAGACGGAGGAGCATGTGCAGATTCTGGAGTATCTGGGGGTGAGGCGCGGGGTGGTGGCGCTGACGAAGGCGGATCTGGTGGAGGATATCGGGCGGGTGGTTGAGGAAGTGGGGGGTAGACTGGAGGGGACGGTGTTTGCGGGGGTGCGGGTGGTGCCGGTGGCTGCGCCGCGGGGGGAGGGATTGGGGGAATTGCGGCGGGCGCTGGCGGAAGTGCTGGCGGCGGTGCCGGAGCGTGGGGAGTCGGGGAAGCCGCGATTGCCGGTGGACCGGGTGTTTTCGCCGGTGGGGATTGGGACGGTGGTGACGGGGACGCTGGGTGGCGGGGAATTGGGGCGCGGGGATGAGGTGGTGGTGCAGCCGTCCGGGGAGGTGGTGCATGTGCGGGGATTGCAGCGGCATTACCGGGCGGTGGAGCGGGTGGGGTCGGGGAGTCGGGTGGCGGTGCAGTTGTCGGATGTGGGGGTGGGGGAGCGAGGGGTGCGCGGGGTGGTGGGGCGCGGGGACACCGTGACGCTGTTAGGATTGGGGGAGGCGCATGACACGGTGGATGCGGTGCTGGTGATGACGGCGCGCGGGGAGGCTGGGGAGCGGCGATTGCGGCACGGGCAGCGGGTGGTGTGGCACCATGGGTCGGCGGAGGTGGAGGCGCAGGTGCTGCTGCAGGGTGAGCGGGAATTGGTGGCGGGGGGTCGGGTGGTGGCGCAGTTGAGGTTTGAGGAGCGGGTGTATGCGTTCAGCGGCGACCGGTTTGTGGTGCGGGACGTGGCGCGGCAGCGGACGCTGGCGGGCGGGGTGGTGCTGGATCCTGACGCGGATCGGGCGAGGTTCCGGGATGTGCGGTATCAGGTGTGCCGGGCAGCGTGGGGGGAGGCAGCGGATGAGGTGGAGCGCGTGGTGGCGGCGCTGCTGGACCGGGACGGGGCGCTGGAGCGGAAGGGCTTGCTAGTGAAAAGCCGGTGGAGTGCCGAGGAGATTGCGGGAGCGGGGATGGCGCTGGTGGCGAAGGGTGTGGCGGAGGTGGTGGGCGGGTGGCTGGTGGGGTCGGGCTGGTGGCGGGAGCGGGTGGGAGCGGCTGGGGAGATGGTGCGGGCGTGGCATCGCGGGCACCCGGAGCGTGTGGGGATGGATGCGGCGGAGTTTCAGCGAGGGTTGGTGGCGCTGTTGCCGGATGAGCGGCTGGCTGGGGGATTGGTGGCGGCGCTGGCGGCGGTGGGTTTTATCCGGAGCGGGAGGTATGTGAGGCACGTGGCGCATCGGCCGGAATTGCCGGGGCCGCTGGTGGGGGCGGGGAGGAGGTTGCGGGCGCTGCTGGCGCTGAACGCGGTGGAGCCGCCGGGGCCTGGGGAACTGGTGCGGGATGCGGCGGACCGGCAGGCGCTACAGTTTCTGGTGGAGACAGGGGAGGCGGTGGTGCTGGATCCGAAGGCGGTGATTTCAGCGGAAGGGCTGGCGGTGCTGACGCGGCGGATTGAGGGGCGTTTGCGGGAGCGCGGGCGGGCGACCGTGGCGGAATTGCGGGATGGGACGGGGACGACGCGGCGGATTCTGATTCCGCTGCTGGAGCGGCTGGATCGCGAAGGAGTGACCGTGCGCGACGGTGACTGGCGGCGGCTGAGGGAGGGATGAGGGCGGTTGAGCCGCGGGGAATTACTTGGAGGCGCGGGGGCCGCCGAGGATTTTTTCGATGCGGACGCCGACGGCGTCTTCGAGGGCCATGAGGGCCTTATTGTAGTCGGCGTGGGCGTCGGAGCGGCCGATTTCCATTTGCTGGGCGAGGTCGGCGAACTCGTATTTCATGCGTTTCGGGCGAGTGTAGTCGTTGATGTCGACGGTACTGGCTTCGAGTTCGGCGATGGTTTTGGAGGCGTCGGAGGCTTGTTCGCGGAGGGCTTTTTCGTAGCCTTCGAGTTGGGCGGAGGATTCCTTGAGGCGGCGGATGGCGAGGGAGATTTCGGATTCGATGCGCTGGCGGTGGCGGCTGATCTGCTGGGCCCATGATTTGGCTTCTTCTGCGAAGGCCTTGTCGCGTTTGTTGATGCCGAGCCAGTTGAAGATGGGGAGTTCGACGGCGACGCGGACGAGGAACTGGTCCTGCTGGCCGGTGCGGCCGTCCTGCCACTGGCGTTGCCAGCCGCCGTCGACGAAGGAGGCGAAGGGGACGCGGGCGGCGCGTTCGACCTTCATACGGGCGGTGGCGATGGCCTGGCGGGCGCGGCTTTCGAGGACATCGGAGCGGTAGATCATGGCCATGTCGGTGAGCCATGCGGGGTCGAGGGCGGAGGGGTCGACGACGCGGCGGATGGTGCCGGAGCCGGCGCGGATGCGGTCGGGTGCGGAGAGACCGCAGAGAGCGCCGAGCCAGTCGCGGGTGCGGGAGACGTCGCTTTCGAGTTCGCGGATGTCGATGAGGGCCTTGTGGATTTCGATCCTGGCGCGGGCCTTATCCATGGCGAAGGCCGGCTGATTGAGTTTTTCGAGTTCCGCGTGGAAGTCGCGATAGCCTTCGCGGCGTTTCTGCTGAGTGGCGAGTTGGCTTTCGAGTGCGGCGAGGTCCTGGATGAGGCCGCGGACCTCGCGGACGAGCTTGTCTTCGTCGGCGAGGTATTCGGCTTCAGCGAGGGAGATTTCTGCGGCGGCGCGTTCGAAGAGGGCCTTGCGTTCGACTGGGTTGGGGAGGTTGAAGCGGAGGAGCATGCCGAACTGGTCCCGATCGGTCCAGTTTGGGGAGTCGACGGATTCTGTGGAGCGGCTGACGAGGCGGCGCTGGGTGGATTCGTTCTGGCCGTCGCGGCGGGTGGCGGAGCCGAAGGTATCGGATTCGGTGCGGGTGCGGGTGCCGCTGGCGGTGTCCTGGCGGACCTCGTAGATATTGGTGGTGATTTTGTCGGTGCCTGCGCCGGGGGTGACGCGGCGTTCGATTTCGCGGTAGCGGCGGACGGAGGAAGTGCCTGAGGCGAGGTCACTGGTGGATTCGCCGTAGCCGAGTTCGCCGAAGGAGGCGAGGGAGGAAGTGGAGTCTGAGCCGTTGAAGCGTTCGGTGGTGCTGATTTGTTCGCGGGAGGTTTCCGTGAAGGGGATGCCGATCATGTCATCGTCCTGCGATGCGTAGCTGAGGCGGAGTTCCGGGTTTTTCCATGTGACTGCGGCGCGGCGCTGGGCTTGGGCTGCGGTGATGGAGACGCGGCGGCGTTCGAGTTCCGGGCTATTGGCGATGGCGAGGATGATGAGGTCGTGTTCAGCGAGAGGACCTGCTGAGGGGACCATGGCGATGAGGGCGTCAGCGGAGGGGACCTCGGTGGCGGGGGGCGGAGGAGGGGTGGGTGTGGGGGCCTTGGGTTTGGCGGCGGCTGGTTTCGGCGTTGGGGCAGCGGCCTGGGGAGCTGGCTGAGCGGGCGCCGGTTTTTTTGGATTGCGTTTGAAGATTCCGGCGGTGGAGACGGCGGTGGAGGCGAGCAGCAGCGCGGCGGCACTCGCGGTCAGAGGGAATCGGGTCATCGGAGAAACGGAGATGGTGAGCGCTGGGAAGGAGGAAAAAGGGATGAGGAGGCCTGCGCGGAGGACGCGAAGGCGGGCGATGCAAGCAGGAAACCGGAGACGGTGCAAGCTTCAGTTCCAAGCGGCCGCAAACCGGATGGTGCTGGGTGAGGATGGCGAGGTGGGATGAAGCGAGTCTGAAAATGGGGAAGATTTCAGGAGGGGAGAGGCTGGAGGGAGGCGATGAAGCGTGCGGGGTCGTCTGGGGAGAGGACGGCGGTGCGGTGGTTCCAGCGGAGGATGACGGCGCAGTGTGGGTCGGTGACGAAGGCGCGGTAGGAGCGGAGGGAGCGGTTCCAGTACCAGCCGGACCATGAGAAGCAGCCGCCGATGCCGAAGGTGCGGAGACTGCCGTGCATGGCGCGTGGGTCAGCGGAGGCGGCGGTGAGTTCTTTGGTGGGGAGATGGACGTTCCAGAGGAGGCGATGGATGACGATGGCGTCTTTGGTGATGGAGTAGCGTCGGATGGAGGAGAGACTGCAGGCGAGGAGGATGGCGGAGAGGAGTGGGGCGGCCCATGGGAGGGCGGGGCGGCCGATGAAGGCTGCGATGGTGAGCGCGAGGGCGATGGCGACGAGAGTGAAGGTGACGGCCTTGAGGGTGGTGCACCATGGAGCGCGGAATTCGGAGGGGAGCGGCATGGATTGGGTGGGTGGGTGGAAAGAGAAGCGCCCCGGGCGGGGAGACCGGCCGGGGCGCAGAGAGAGGAGAGCGAGTGGGCCCTTGATTATTTGGTCACTGCTGGCGCTGCGGCTGCGGCAGGCGCTGGGGCGGTGACGACTGGGAGGGGCGGGGCGATGGCGTCTTTGATTTTTTCGAGGCCGCGGTACTGTTTACCGTTTTTCTCGACCATGCCGCGGGAGACGAGGTTCTGGAGTTTTTCGTAGGCGCGGAGACGGAGCATTTCTTCGCCGCCGCTGACGGCGTTGCGGAGTTTCAGATTTTCGTAAACGGCTTCAAAAAGGTCATTGAACTCGTAGATTTTCTTCTTCATCAATGCTGCGACCAGTTCGTCGGTAACGTGATCGGGCAAGCGGCGGGAAAACCTTGTTCGTTTTGTGGTAGCCATAGGGAAGGAGGGTAGCACAAGGTGACGATTTTGCGACTGTTTTCGTTAAAGAGGAGCAAGTATTCTCAGAACTGAAAATGCTGAAGGGAGGCGGGAGATGGGGGCGAGGAAGAGGAGGGGGGTGATTTCTTATTTTTTGGAATGGTCAGGAGGTGCTGATGATTTCGGGGAGCGTTTGGGGACCCGCGGGGTGGGGGTTTTGGAGGAGGGAGGCGGGTTGGGAGGAGAGGAGGGATTGGAGGAGGCAGCGGGTGGGAGATCCTGGGAGAAGGGGGAGGAATCGGCGCCGTCGTCGAAGGAGCCGATGCCGCGGACGCCTTCTGAGGAGACCTCGAAGGCTTCGAGGCTGCAGGGCCATGTGGATTTCTGGTATTCTTCGATGATGCGTTGGCCGAATTCCTGGAAGCCGCTGAAGTTGCGAGGGAAGACGTAGAGGGTGAAGCGGTCTGGGGCGAGGACGACGAGTTGATCGCCGAAGGGTTTACGGAATTGGGCGTGGAATTCCTTGCAGAAGAAGACGGAGGCGGTGAGGTGGCTTTTGGAGCGGAGGGTGGCGTAGAGGGGTTCGCCGGCTTCGTTTTTCTGGATGGTGGGGGTGAGGGAGCGGAGGTGGCGAGCGGCGGCGGCTTCGGCGTCGCGGCGGAATTTGTCCCATGAGAGGCCTGTGGCGGCGAATTCTTCTTTGGAGAGGTGGACGATGCCGAGGTCGTCCTCGCGAGCGGGGATGAGGACGGTGAGGCGTGCGCCGGGGATGGGTTTGGCTAGGGCGGTGCGGAGGGAGGCGGGTTCGACGGCGAGGCAGCGGGGTTCCCGGGGAGGTTTGTCGGGGGCGGCTGAGGCGAGGAGCGGGATGAGGAGGAAAGAGAGGATGGCTCGCATGAGGTCAGACGCCGGTGGTGGTGCTGACTGTAGGGGAGGGTTGGAGGAGGAGCAAGGAGGGGGACGGCGAGAGTGGGGTGCGGGGGACAGGAATGTCCCCCCTCCTTTGGCGATTAGCGGCGGCGGTTGGGGCGGTCGTCGGAGTTGCTGCGGTTAGGGCGGTTCCGTGGGGAGGAGTCCTGGCGGGCGAGGACGGCCTGGCGTTCCGGGGCGAAGCGCCGGGAGTTGGAGGATTGCTCTTTGGCGCGTTCGCGTTCTGCGGCTTCGCGCTGCTGGCGTTCTGCGGCTTCGCGTTGTTGTTCCATGGCGCGCTGGCGTTGTTCGGCCTCGCGTTGTTGTTCCATGGCGCGCTGACGTTGCTCGGCTTCGCGCTGCTGGCGCTCGGCGGCTTCGCGTTGTTGTTCGATGGCACGCTGGCGTTGTTCGGCTTCGCGTTGTTGTTCCATGGCGCGTTCGCGTTGTTCGGCTTCGCGTTGCTGGCGTTCGGCGGCTTCGCGCTGTTGCTCCATGGCGCGCTGGCGTTCGGTGGCCTCGCGTTGTTGTTCGATGGCGCGCTGACGTTGTTCTGCTTCGCGTTGTTGCTCGAGGGCTTCGCGGCGAGCGGCGACTTCGCGTTGCTGGCGTTCTGCTGCTTCGCGTTGTTGTTCGAGGGCGGCTTGGCGGGCGGCTTGTTCCTGTTGGGCTTGCTGACGGGCGAGGGATTCGCGGCGGGAGTTTTCGAGTTGGGCCTGACGTTCTGAGGCTGCTGCTGCTGCGGCTTGTTCGTCGCGGGCGCGGGCGGCGAGTTCGGCGCGTTGGCGATCGACGGCTTCGCGTTGCTGTTCTGCGGCGCGCTGGCGTTCGGTGGTTTCGCGTTGTTGTTCGAGGGCTTCGCGGCGGGCGGCGGCGGCTTGCTGCTGGCGCTGGGAGTCGTCGTCGGCGGTGGCGGCTTGTTCCTTGGCGGCCTGCTGACGGGCGAGGGATTCGCGGCGTGAGTTCTCGAGTTGGGCCTGACGTTCGGTGGCGGCGGCGGTGGCGGCTTGTTCGTCGCGGGCGCGGGCAGCGAGTTCGGCGCGCTGGCGATCGACGGCCTCGCGTTGTTGTTCTGCGGCGCGTTGACGTTCGGTGGTTTCGCGTTGTTGTTCGAGGGCTTCGCGGCGGGCGGCGGCGGCTTGCTGCTGGCGTTGGGAGTCGTCGTCGGCGGTGGCTGCTTGTTCCTTGGCGGCCTGCTGACGGGCGAGGGCGTCGCGGCGTGAGTTTTCGAGTTGGGCCTGACGTTCTGTGGCGGCGGCGGTGGCGAGCTCGGCGCGTTGGCGTTCGGCGGCTTCGCGTTGTTGTTCTGCGGCGCGTTGGCGTTCGGTGGTTTCGCGTTGTTGTTCGAGGGCTTCGCGGCGGGCGGCGGCGGTTTGCTGCTGGCGATTGGTGTCTTCGGTGTCGCGGGCGGCTTGTTCCTTGGAGGCCTGCTGACGGGCTGAGGATCCGCGGCGGGAGTTTTCGAGCTGGGCCTGACGTTCGGTGGCGGCGGCGGTGGCGGCTTGTTCGTCGCGGGTACGGGCGGCGAGTTCGGCGCGCTGACGTTCGATGGCATCGCGTTGTTGTTCAGCGGCGCGCTGGCGTTCGGTGGTGGCTAGCTGCTGGCGATTGGCTTCGTCGGTGTTGCTAGCTGGCGGATCCTGACGGGGTTGCTGGTCGGCTGGGGTGTTAGGAGCGGATTGCGGAGATGGCGCGGTTGGGGGGACGGCTGCGGGATTGGCGGGGGAGCGGTCGGCGACGAGCGGGCGGGTGGCGGGGCGCTCGGGTTTGGTGGCGGGGGCGGGAGTGGCGTCGGGGGAATCGGATTCCGGGACGGGGATGGCGCGAGGGATGCGTTGAGGCGGTGCGCTGGCGGTAGCTGGGGCGTCTGGTTTCGGGAGCTGGGCGAGGGATTCGCGGAGCGTGGCGATGCGTGTCAGGCGGTCGGAGACGCGGCGGCCGGATTCGGATTCGGTGGCGAGGCGAGCGGTTTTGAGCTGGGCTTCGCGGTGGGTGCGGAATTGTGAGGCGAGTTTAGGGGAGAGACCGGACGGGCCGCGGACGATGTCGCGTGAGGGGAGTGGGCCGGCGGAGTTAGCGGGGCGTTGTGAGGCGTTCCATGGCGTGTTGACGGCGGGAGCGAAGCAGGTGAGTTTTTTGCCTTCGCGTTGCCAGCGGTGCGGGCTGCCGTCGTGGTTAGGGCGGAAAGGATCGCGGACGAGCGAGCAGACCTCGATGTCGTGTTTGAGGCGGGAGCGGAGCCATGAACGGTCGGGGCCGCCGCATTGGACATTGCCGCTGCGGATGACGAGGCGGGTGATGTCGCGGGAGTTGGAGCAGCGGAGGCGGTTGTGGATGGGGGCTTCGCACCAGCGCTGGACGGGTTGATCGAAGCAGCGGGTGGGGACGAAGCACCATGATTCTGTGGGGAGGCCCCATGAGGAGGAGCTGCTCCATGAGCCGTCGTTGAGGCAGAGGGTTTCCGGGGGGAGCGGGCACCAGCCGACGTGGGAATCGCTAGAGCGCCATGCGACCCATGCGGGTGCCCAGACATCGCCGGGGATCCAGACCCAGCCGCAGCCGCGGACGATGGCCCAGCGGCCGTAGTGATAGGTGGCCCAGCCGAAGGGTTCATCGGAGCACCATGTCCAGCCGGCGTCGGTGGAGGTCCATGAGCCGACGGAGTAGGGACGCCATGAGGA
>JAIXPK010000254.1 GCA_027486335.1 Verrucomicrobiaceae bacterium
CGGCGACGGAGCGAACTGGTCACGGGAGCGATGCGTTGTCGCCGTGGGATTTGTTCATGCTGGGGATTTCGCTGCTGGTGCTGGTGTCGCTGGCTTTGGAGATGCTCTTGCCGATGGAGGCGGAGACCTTGCGGCTGCTGAACCGGATCGACACGGTGATGTGCGGGTTTTTTCTGGTGGACTTCGGGGTGCGGTTGGTGAGGGCGAAGGACCGGCTGGAGTATATGAAGTGGGGGTGGCTGGATTTGCTATCGAGCGTGCCGTGGCAGGAAGTGTTTGCGTGGGGGAGACTGTACCGGGTGGTGAGAGTGGTGAGGGCGGTGAGGTCGGTGCGTCACATTGTGCTGGTGCTGCAGCGGCGGCGTGCGCAGAGCATGTTTCTGGGGGCGTTTCTGGTGGGGTTGGTGCTGATCGAGGTGAGCAGTTTTGCGATCTGGCACTTTGAGAAGGGAGCGCCGGGGGCGAACATTACGGATCCGCAGCGGGCGTTCTGGTGGGCGCTGGTGACGATAACGACGGTGGGTTATGGGGATGTTTACCCGGTGACGTCAGGCGGGCGGGTGGTGGCGGCGTTTCTGATGTTTGGGGGGATCGGGTTGTTTTCGTCGTTTGCGGCGCTGCTGTCGTCGTGGCTGACGAGTCAGGAGGTGGAGCGCGAGGAGGAGGACCACCTGCGGTTGCTGCGCGGGGAGTTGCGGGAGATGAGGGGGGAGATCACTCTGCTGCGCGAGGAACTGCAGCGGGAGCGCGAAGGGCGGCCGCGGGAATGAGGCGTTCGAGGGCTTCGTCGAGGGAAGGCAGGGTGAAGCGGAAGCCAGCGTCGAGGAGACGGCGCGGGATGGCGCGGCGGCCCTGGAGGAGAGGTTCGGCGTCCATGCCGGCGAGCCATGCGGCGGCTTTGGCGATGGGTGCGGGGGCGCGGGGGCACCATGGGCGGGAGTGGGTGCGGCGGAGGGCGGCCATGAAGTCGGCGTTGCGGACGGGGTTAGGGGAGGAGGCGACGACGGGGCCGTGGAGGGAAGCGTCCTGGAGGGCGAAGAGGACGGATTTGACGGCGTCGTCGGCGTGGATCCAGCTGAGCCATTGGTTGCCCGAGCCTGCGGCTCCGCCGAGGCCGGCGCGGATGAGGGGTGCGAGGGCGCGGCAGATGCCGCCGCGTTCCGAGAGGATGAAGCCGAAGCGGAGGGCGACGCGGCGGATGTCGGGCATGGGGGAGGTGAAGGTTTCGGATTCCCATGTGCTGCAGACGTTGGCGCAGAAGCCGGAGCCCGGGAGGGATTGTTCGGTGCAGTCGGCGTCGCCGGTATTGCCGAACCATGCGACCGAGCTGGCCTGGATCCATGTTAGCGGGGGAGCCGAGGCGCGGCGGACGGCTTCGGCGAGGGCGCGGACGCAGTTGAGGCGGGACTGGAGGATGGCGGCGCGATTGGATCTGGTGAAGCGGCACTGAGTGCTGCGGCCGGCGAGATTGATGACGGCGGTGGCACCGTCGAGGGCCCCGACCCATGAGTCGAAGGTGAGACCGTCCCAGCGGACGGGTTGGACGCCGTGGGGGAGTTTCGGGTTGGGCTGGCGGGAGAGGACGGAGACGTCCCAGCCGGCGGCGGAGAGTGCGGGGATGAGGAGGCTGCCGAGAAATCCAGTGCCGCCGGCGATCACGACGCGGGGTCGTGTTTCGGTGAGATGTGCTGTATTCATGGGGAAAGAGGGAGGGGGTGTTAGTCGCCGCCGAGGCCGAGGAGGGCGAAGACCTTGTCGCCGAGTTTCATGGCTTTCTGGATGCGGGCGGCGGGCATGCGGCTCATTTTGTCGAACCATGAGGCGCTGAGTTCGAAGAAGCCCTTGAGGTCTTCGAGGCGCTGGCGGGTGTAGGCGTCTGCGGCGTCGTTGGCGTCGGCGTGGGCGATGCAGTCGCGGAGGAGGGAGACGGTGGGATCGACCTCGCGTTTTTTGCGTTCGGCGGCGATGACGCGGAACATTTCGAAGACATCCTTGAGGGTTTCGAAGTGGTCGCGGCGGTCGCCGGGGAGGTGGACGACTTTGACGACGCCCCAGTTCTGGAGTTCGCGGAGACTGTTGCTGACGTTGGAGCGGGCGACTCCGAGGGCGTCGCAGATGTCTTCGGCGTGGCGGGGTGCTTCGCTGAGATAGAGGAAGGCGTGGATTTGGGCCATGGTGCGGTTGATGCCCCAGCGGGCGCCCATTTCGCCCCAGTGGAGGATGAACTTCTGGGCGGTGGGCGTGAGCGTATTCATGGCTGAAATTTCTGTCGCGACAGAAATAGCAGGCGCATGAGACATTGCAAGGGATAAAGGTGGGGAGGGAAGGCTTGGCTGGACAATGGGGAGGAGATGGTGTGGTGGTGGTGGGATGAAGGGGGAAGAAGACGAGTTGCTGCCGATGGAGGGGGCTGGGGGACGGCCGGAGAGCGGGCCGGTGGCGACGGTATTGCTGGATGGGCCGGGGGATCTGCAGTTTGACTATCTGGTGCCTGAGGGGCTGGTGGAGGGGTTGGGGCCGGGGAGTCGGGTATTGTGTCCGTTGCAGCAGCGGCGGCAGCCGGGGACGGTGCTGGCGGTGCATGAGGAAGCGCCGGAGGCTGGGAGGCGGTTGAAGGCATTGATTTCGCGGTACGACGAGCGACCGGCGCTGCCTGGGGATCTGCTGCGGCTGGCGCGGTGGGTGTCGGAGTATTACTGTGCGCCGCTGGAGACGGTGGTTAGGGCGATGCTGCCGGGGTCGGTGCGGACGGACCGGCACGCGGTGAAAACGAGGCGGATGGTGGAGCTGGTGCGGGTGCCTGGGGAGGAGGAGATGGCGGTGATGACGCGGCGGGCACCGCGGCAGGCCGAGGCGGTGAAGGCGTTAGGTGAGATGGGAGGGCGGGGGCCGGCGGCGGAGCATGGGGCGGCGGTGGTGAAGGCGCTGGTGGCGGCGGGGTGGGTGGTGGTTAGTGAGGAGGAAGTGGAGCGGGATCCGCATGCCGGGGATACCTTTGTGGCGACGCAGCCGCTGGAGTTGAACGAGGGGCAGAGGGAGTCGCTGGAGGCGATTCTTGAGGCGGTGGCGAAGCCGGGGGAGGCGAAGCCTGTGCTGCTGCATGGGGTGACGGGGAGCGGGAAGACCGAGGTGTACTTGCAGGCGGCGCAGGCGGTGCTGGATGCTGGGAAGTCGGTGCTGGTGCTGGTGCCGGAGATTTCGCTGACGCCGCAGACGGTGGATCGGTTCAAGTCGCGGTTTGCGACGATGACCGAGCGGATTGCGGTGCTGCACAGTCACATGAGTCAGGGTGAACGGTTTGACGAGTGGCAGAAGATCCGGCGGGGACGGGCGCGGATTGTGATCGGGGCGCGGAGTGCGGTGTTTGC
>JAIXPK010000277.1 GCA_027486335.1 Verrucomicrobiaceae bacterium
TCACCCCGTAACGCCGCGCCAGTTCCCCCAGCGCCCGCACCCCGCTCCCGTCATCCGCCGACCGCTCCGGATCCATGCTGAACCCGGACAACGCCATCTCCGGCAGCACCACCAGCGCACCCCGCGCAGGCATCGCCTCCTCCAGCATCTCCCCCCCCACCCCCAGATTCGCCTCCCGATCCTGCCAGACAATGTCCGTCTGCAGCACCACCACTTCCCCAACAGCTGAAATCTCGGCATTCTTCATCATAAAAAAACGGGTGCTCCCAAACCCACACTCTCCCGCTCCACCATTCCTCGCAACCGTTCCGTCAGAACGATCCCTTAAGCATCCGCGCCATCGGAAACGGCCCCTTCGAATCCGGCCCCCAGAACACCCGCAGCATCACCGACGCCGTCCAGCAGTCCTCACCACCCAGCGTCGCATACTCCAACCCGGTCATCAGCTTGATCCGGTGCGCCGCCACATGATAGTTCAACCCGGCATACACCGCCTGATACAAGTCTCCCGTGCTCATCCCCGCAGGGCGCTCATACCGCCGCTGCGCCGACAATCCGTGGTCCTCATCACTCACCGCAATCTGATACCGCGTCGCCAGCTGCAGCTTGTCCGTAATGAACCACGTCGGCTGCAGGTTGATCCCGAAATCGTTCGCCCCCGCCACGCTCCCTAACCCCGCCGTCGCCTCCGCCACCAGCGAAAACGGCCCCTCCGTCAGAATCAGCGCCGCCGCCACCCCGTTGTCAAACCAGTTCAGATTCGTCGCGTTCCCATTCGCATCACTGCGCACATACCCCACATTCAAATGCGCCGCGTCCGCCCCGAACGCCTGCCCCAGATCCAGCGTCGCCGACGCCAGAAACGACCACCCGGAATCCAATTCCGTAAACGCACTCCACTTGTCGCTCGTCGTCGCATTCGAAAACACCCCGGTGTAATAACTCCACTCCCCCGCTTTCCCTGACAACGTCACCGCCGGCGTGTAATCCAGCCCGAACATGTTCGTCAGCATCCCCCGCTCGAAATAGTTAAGGTAACGGCTCGAGACATTCCGGTCATGCGTGAACCGGTGCTTCTGCTGCCCCACCGTCAGCGTCACCGCTTCGTTGAACCGCCACCCCGCCCACAACTCCGTGAACCCATTGTATATCGGATCCATCTCCCTCCCGCTCACCATCTGCGCATGCAGCGTCAGATTCCTGAACAACCGCGCCTGCCCGCCTATCCGAAACCGCCGGTTCTCCCAGTCCTCATCACGCCCATTGCTCCCTTCCGCCAGATGATACTGCCCGTGATACCGCCCCAGAAACCACAGCTCCTGCAGCACCGGATCATTCTCATTCCGGTACAGCAATCCCAGATTCTCCAGCTTCTCCCCAAGCGTCGCCGCCTCAGCAGGCACCGCCGTCACCGGCAGCGGATCACCACCGCCAACCGCGGAAACAAGACTCGCAGCAAATGCCGCCATTAGTACCGGTTTGCACATGACACGTTAGGGGAAAGCATCATTTCTCCGCTCAGACGCCCGGATCTCGTCGCTCATACCCAGCCATCCATTCGCCGCCGCACGCCCGTCCGCAACCTGAAACGCGTTAGCCACCACCCGCTCCCCACCCCAGTCTCAAGGAAGGCACTCCCCCGCCGATCCGTACCCCTCCCCTCCAATCTCATGCCCGCTCCCTTCAAAGACTACTACGCCACCCTGGGCATCCCCTCAGACGCCTCCCCCGCAGACATCAAACAGGCCTTCCGCAAGCTCGCCAGAATCCACCACCCGGACACCGCCACTGACAAATCCTCCGCAGAAGCCACCTTCAAGGAAATCAACGAAGCCCACGAGGTCCTCAGCGACCCCGAAAAACGCGCCCGCTACGATCAGCTCAAATCCCTCCCACCCGAACCAGATCCCCAGAACCCCACCGCCAGCGACCGCGACTTCCACTTCACCGGCACCGGTTTCAGCGACTTCTTCGAACAATACTTCGCCTCCGGCACTCCCTACGGCTTCCCCCACGCCCACTCCCGCCACACCCAATCATCCCACGCCCCCACCCGCGGCAGCGACATCGAAGGCGATCTCCTCGTCACCCTCGAGGAAGCCATGCACGGCACCACCCGCCCGCTCTCCCTCCAATCCATCGACCGCCACACCGGCAAAACCTCCTCCCGCAACTTCGAGGTCCGCATCCCCCCAGGCGCTACCGACGGCCGCCGTCTCCGCATCCCCGGCGAAGGCGAACCAGGCTCCGGCGGCGCTCCCCCCGGCGACCTCTACCTCCGCGTCCGCCACGCCGCCCACCCGGACTTCTCCTCCCGCGGCTCAGACCTCCTCCTCGACCTCGAAATCCCCCCATGGGACGCCGTCCTCGGCGCAGAATCCCTCGTCCGCACCCTCGACGGCCCCATCCGCCTCCGCATCCCCCAAGGCACCCAGAACGCCCACCAACTCCGCGTCCGCGGCCGCGGGCTCCCCAAACCCAAATCCAACGAACGCGGCGACCTCCTCATCACTCTCCACATCACCCTCCCGGAATCCCTAACCCCAGAATCCCGCTCACTCTGGGAACAACTCCGCCTCGCCTCCCATCCCGCACCCTCCAATCCCCCAGCCTCATCATGAACGCTCCTCCCTCTTCCCTCGAAGACTTCGCCCAACTCTGCGGCCTCTCCTCAGAAACCATCCTCCTCTACCACCAGCACGGTCTCCTCCACTCGCCCCACTCCCCTCCTCCCAACCCCTCCGATTTCGACGACTCCACCATCCACCGCCTCCACCGCATCGAACACCTCCGCACCGCCTACGGCATGGAAATTGCCGCCCTCCACCTCACCCTCTCCCTCTTCGACGAAATCGATTCCCTCCGCGCTACCCTCCGCTCGCGACGCTGATCCTCCTGACAACCGCCTATCAAGTCGATCCCGGCCTTGTCGCCACCTCACGGCAGCCACCGTAGCAAGGCCGTCCCGGCCTTGTCGCTGCCGCAGTTAAGCAGTATCCACCGTGCTTCCTCAGCCACCCCGCACCAAGCCATCCCAGCCTTCCCTCTGACCCACCCGCCCTCTCAACCCAATCCTAACCACCACTCCCATGCCAGACCACACCGTCGCCGTCTTTGACACCAAACCCTACGACCGCGAATACCTCACCCACGCCCCAGGCGCAGACCAACTCATCTGGCGATTCCACGAATTCAGACTCAGCCCGGAAACCGCCGCCACCGCCGCCGGCGCATCCACCGTCTGCCTCTTCGTCAACGACCAGGCCGACCGCCCCACCCTCGAAATCCTCGCCTCCCACGGCGTCCGCCTCCTCGCCCTCCGCTGCGCAGGCTTCAATAACGTCGACCTCCCCGCCGCCAAATCCCTCGGCCTCTCCGTCGTCCGCGTCCCCGCCTACTCCCCTCACGCCGTCGCCGAACACTCCGTCGCCCTCCTCCTGACACTAAA
>JAIXPK010000236.1 GCA_027486335.1 Verrucomicrobiaceae bacterium
ACGGCGGATGCGATCGCGGTGCGGATGGGGATGCCTGCGGATGCGCCGGAGCGGATGAGGGCTGGGTTGTTTCATCTGCTGCTGGCGGCGGGGGATGAGGGGCATTGTGCGCTGCCGGAGGTGGAGCTGGTGACGCGTGCGGTGGACTTGCTAGGATGCGGGCCGGAGCTGCTGAATGGGGCGCTGGAGCGGATGGCTGGGGAGGCGGAAGTGGTGAGGGAAGTGGTGGATGGGACCCTGCTGGTGTTTCCGGGGCATCTGGCGAGAGCGGAGCGGGAAGTGGCGGAGTGGTTCCGGCGGATGGCGGTGGCGCGGGTGGGAGGGGCGGTGATTGAGCCGGAGGCGGCGCTGGCGAAAGTTAGGGAGGAGACCGGGCGGACGCTGGCGGAGGGGCAGGCGGCGGCGGTGAGGGCGGCTTTGGCGGAGCGGGTGCTGGTGATTACGGGCGGGCCGGGGACGGGGAAGACGACGATTCTGGATGCGGTGCTGCGGATTTTTGCGTCGCGGGAGAAGCGGATTGTGGCGGCGGCTCCGACGGGGCGTGCGGCGCGGCGGTTGAGTGAGAGTACCGGGCATGAGGCGATGACGATGCATCGGTTGCTGGAGTACCAGCCGGGGAGCGGGTTTCAGAAGAACCGGGAGCATCCGCTGAAGGGGGATGTGTTTGTGCTGGACGAGTGTTCGATGGTGGATGTGAGCCTGATGATGCACTGGCTGCGGGCGCTGCCGGAGCAGGCGCGGCTGATTCTGGTGGGGGACGTGGATCAGCTGCCGTCGGTGGGGCCTGGTCAGGTGCTGGCGGATGTGATAGGGAGCGGGGTGGTGCCGGTGGTGCGATTGACGGAGATTTTCCGTCAGGCGGCGGAGAGCCGGATCATTACGGCGGCGCATGCGGTGAATGCAGGGAGGATGCCGGAGACGGTGAGGCCTGCGCCGCCCGGGTGTGACTTTCATTTTATCGAGCGTGGGACGCCTGAGGAGATCAAGGGGACGCTGGTGCATCTGCTGCGGGAGCGGATACCTGCGGCGTTCGGGCTGGAGGCGGTGGAGGGGATTCAGGTGCTGACGCCGATGAACCGGGGGTCACTGGGGACGGCGGCATTGAACATGGAGCTGCAGGATGCGTTGAATCCGCCGCATGAGATGAAGGCGGAACTGGACCGGTTCGGGTTGCGGTTCCGGGTGGGGGACAAAGTGATTCAGACGCGGAACAATTATGAGAAGGAAGTGTTCAACGGGGACATCGGGCGGGTGGTGGCGATGACGGCGGAGCCGCTGCGGATGGAGGTTAGGTATGAGGACGGGCGGCTGGTGGCGTACGAGGCGGGGGATCTGGATGAATTGCGGCTGGCGTGGGCGATTACGATTCACAAGAGCCAGGGGAGCGAGTTTCCGGCGGTGGTGGTGCCTGTGTCGATGCAGCATTTTGTGATGCTGCAGAGGAACCTGCTGTACACGGCGATCACGCGGGGGAGGAAGCTGGTGGTGCTGGTGGGGGATGCGAAGGCGGCGGCGCTGGCGGTGGGGCGAGGTGGGGGGCAGCGGCGGTGGAGCGGGTTGCTGGGTCGATTTGGGGGTGGGGGAGGGAAAAACCCGGAGAATGCACGAATCTCTTGACCGGACGGGTTTCCGTGTTAAACCAGCAGGCCCTTCACCGTTCGAACCCATTACCAGAATTTCATTTTATGGCCAAAGTCTGCCAGATCACAGGAGTCCGCAAGTTTCGCGGCCGTCGCATTCACCACAGTGGTAAGTCCAAGAAGTCCGGCGGGATTGGTCTTAACCACGTGAAGAAGGTGAACCGCACCTTTTCGCCGAACCTGCGTGACAAGCGCATCTGGGTTCCGGAGTTGAAGCAATTCGTGCGGGTGAAGCTCAGTGCGCGGGCATTGAAGACGGTGACCAAGAATGGTGCTTTTTCCGTGCTCAAGGGAGCTGGTCTGATCTGACTTGCTTTCTGAACGAAACCCCCAACTCAGAAAATCATCATGGCTTATTCAGTTGTCAGCAAAAAATCCGGCAAGACCTATTTTCTTCACCTCCGTGCACAGAAGCGTGCGGACGGTGGCACGACGAACCTGTATTTCTTCGCCGGTGAGGAGAAGGAAGGGGTTCTGGACAAGCTTCCGGACGGGTACAAGGTGATTGAGAACGAGCGCACTGGGCTGCCTATGCTCAAGCGCAAGGATCCCAAGTAATCTTTCCGACGATACCTTCGCCAGCCTCCTGACTCCCGGCGAAGGGAGCAGGAGGTTGTTTTTTGCCTGCGGGAGGAGCCTGCGGGCGCGCAACCTTGAAGAAACGAGTAAAAGTCATGTCTGAGCCACGTCATCTAGCCATTGTGGGTGCCACCGGAGCGGTGGGCGTTGAAATGCTGCGTTGTCTGGAGCGCCGGAATTTTCCGGTGAGCCGACTGACATTGCTGGCGAGTGCGCGGAGTGCTGGGAAGAAGATGATGTTTCGGGGGGAGGAGCTGACGATCCGGGAGCTGACGCCGGAGAGTTTTGCGGGGGTGGAGATTGCGTTGTTCAGTGCGGGCGGGGGGATTTCGCGGGATTTTGCGCCGCATGCGGTGCGTGCCGGGGCGGTGGTGGTGGACAATTCGTCGGCGTTCCGGATGGATGCTGGGGTGCCGCTGGTGGTGCCTGAGATCAATCCCGGGGATGTGGCCGGGCACCGCGGGATCATTGCGAATCCGAACTGCACGACGGCGATTTCGCTGATGGCGTTGTATCCGCTGCATCGGGCGTTCGGGGTGTCGCGGATTTTTGCGAGCAGTTATCAGGCGGTATCTGGGACTGGGGCGCAGGCGATTGAGGAGCTGGCGGCGCAGACGCGGGAGTGGGCTGGGGAGAATCGGGCGTGGGATGCGGCGAAGCTGGGGACGGCACCGCATGTGTATCCGCATCAGATTGCGTTCAATGCGATCCCGCACGTGGA
>JAIXPK010000247.1 GCA_027486335.1 Verrucomicrobiaceae bacterium
AGTTTGGGGACTTCGAGGGGTTTGCCCCATGGGAGGCGGAGGTGTTCGTGGGGGAGCCAGAGACGGCGGGCGTGATCGCCGAGGCGTTCGCCGAATTCGCCGTTGCTGAGGACCATGCCTGGTTCGTCGAGGAGGAGGAGTTGCGCGCCGACGAGGTCGTTGGCGAGGGTGGCTGGGCCGGAGGTGATGGTGACGTGGGGGGCGCTGGTGAGGAGGCGGAGGCGGAGTCTGGATTCGTTGAAGAGCGGGGAGAATGCGGTGCTGCGGTGGCAGATGGGCGGGAGGGCGAGGGCGGCGCGGACTTCGGGGAGGAGGGAGACGGGGCCAGGGAGGAGGGAGACTGGGGGAGCGGGGGCGGGTTGGATGGCGCGGAAGCGGCCGCGGCGGGACATGGCGAGGTTGAAGTCCTCGATGCGGGCGAACATGGGTTGGAACCATGCGCCGTCGTGGCCGACGAGAGGGCCGAAGGGTTGGAAGCCGAGTGCTTTGTAGAAGGGGAGGCGGTTGACGGCGGCGGAGATCATGGCGGCGTCGGTGCCGTGGGCTGCGGCGGTGCTGATGAAGAGCTGGAGGAGACCCTTGAGGATGCGGCCGCCGCGGTGTTCCGGGGCGATGGCGAGGAGACGAGGTTCGCACCAGTGGCGGTCTGGCGGGAGGTGGCGCTCGAGGTCCGGGAGCTTGAGGGCGAGGGAGAACGGCGGGGCGAAGCGGACGGAGAGCATGCCGACGACAGCGTCACCGCGTTTGGCGATGAGGTAGAGGTTGGAGTCGTGGAAGCGGTCGACGAGGCGGCCGTCGGGGCGGGGTTCGTGCTGGGGGATTTCGGTGGTGAAGGTGCGGTGGTTGAGCTGGTGGATGGCTTCGAATTCGGCGGTGAGGTCGGCCGTTTTGAAGACGAGAGCGGGGGAGGGCATGGGATGAACTGCCATGCGCCGGGGAGGAGGGAAATGGGGAAAGGGGAGGGTATTTCAGGTGTTGCGCGGCGGGAGGTTGCCTGTAGGGTCGCGGTCCTTTCGTCCGTCCGGCCTGGAAGGCGCCTTCTGTAAGGCCATGAGGATTGCCCGATTTCGGGTGACCCATCTCATTGGAGGCAACAAAGAAACCGGTCAACGTCACAACCCAACCCCAAACCAGACATAACATATGGCAATGGCAAACAGTGAGCTGCTCGCATTGATGGAGAAATCCTTCAAGGAGCTGCGCGAGAATACGATCGTGCGAGGCACGATTCTAGACATCAAACCGCAGGTGGTCCTTGTGGACATCGGGTACAAGTCCGAAGGGGCGATTCCCGTCAGCGAATTTGAGGATGATGAGATTGAAGTGGGCGACGAGGTGGAAGTCCTCCTTGAGCGCCTTGAGAACGACGAGGGCATGGTGGTCCTGTCGAAGGAGAAGGCGGCGCACAAGCAGAACTGGGACAAGATCGTGAAGGTCTTCCAGGACGGCGGGCTTGTGAAGGGGAAGGTGAAGGGCGTGGTGAAGGGCGGCCTGACTGTCAATGTGGGTGTCGAGGCGTTTCTGCCGGGCAGCCAGATCGACATTATTCCTCCGAAGGATCTGAACGAGTACGTCGGGAACGTGTACGAGTTCAAGATCGTGAAGATCAACGACGAGCGGAAGAACGTGGTGTTGAGCCGCCGGGAAGTGATCGAAGCCGAGCGTGCGGAGCAGCGTCAGCGGTTCCTCGAGACGGTGAAGATTGGAGACAAGGTGGAAGGTGCGGTCAAGAACATCACGGATTTCGGTGTTTTTGTCGATCTCAGTGGGATGGACGGCCTCTTGCATATTACGGACATGTCATGGGGCCGGATCAATCATCCTTCGGAGATGGTGGCAGTGGGTCAGCGTCTGCTGGTGCAGATCCTGGACGTGAACCGCGAGAAGGAGCGGGTGAGCCTTGGCTTGAAGCAGATGGCGAACAATCCGTGGGAGAACATCGAAGCGCGTTATCCGATTGGCCAGCGGGTCAAGGGGAAGGTTACGAAGCTGGTGGCTTACGGCGCGTTTGTGGAGATCGAGGACGGCGTCGAAGGACTGGTGCACGTGTCCGAACTGAGCTGGACGAAGCGCATTGCGCGTCCTTCCGACGTGCTGACGCTTGGTCAGGAGCTGGAAGCGATCGTGCTGGGCATCAACAAGGAAGAGCAGAAGATCAGCCTTGGCGTGCGGCAGCTTGATACGAATCCGTGGGACGACATTGATCAGCGCTATCCGATCGGGTTGCGCATCAAGGGTAAAGTCCGCAACCTTACCGCGTACGGTGCCTTTGTTGAGATGGAAGAAGGCATTGACGGGATGGTGCACGTTTCCGACCTCAGCTGGACCCGGAAGGTCAACCATCCGTCCGAGATGCTCAAGAAGGGCGACGAGGTCGAGGCGGAAGTCATCGAGATCGACAAGGGCAATCAGCGCATCAGCCTCGGGATGAAGCAGCTGGACAGCGATCCGTGGTCTGACATTGACAGCAAGTTCCACGTTGGCGACCTTGTGACTGGTACGGTGGCGAAGATTGCTAGCTTCGGCGCGTTCATCCAGTTGAAGGATGACATCGACGGGTTGGTCCACATTTCGCAGCTGAGCGAAGATCACGTGACTCGCGTGAAGGACATCATCAAGGTTGGTCAGGAAGTCGAGGCCCGCGTGATCAAGGTCGACAAGACCGAGCGTCGCATTGGTCTTTCGATCAAGGCCGCGAGCTACGATGAGGAGCAACTGAAGCGTGAGACGGCGGCGTTTGAAGCGCTGCGTCCGAGCACGGACATGGTGGGTCTGGAAGAGGCCTTCAAGTTCGCGCAGGAAGAATGGCGCCCTGGTCAGAAGTGACC
>JAIXPK010000201.1 GCA_027486335.1 Verrucomicrobiaceae bacterium
AGGAAGGTCTTGTAATGGACCTCGCGGATGTAGACCCCTTCGTCGGTGAAGGATTCGAGGTAGTTGCTGAGGTCCTGCGGAACTCCTTCGGTTTCCTGGGAGATGATGCCGAAAGGCAACTGGGGGTCATGGAATGCCGCGCGCCATGAGCCGATCATTTTTGGGAAGACCTGATGATACACGACGTGACCATTGGGAACGAGGGCATTGTTATAACCCTGGTGCCAGAGAGCGCCCTTGATCTGGAGACCGGCGATTGGAGCAATCATGCTGGCGTAGCAGTTGCCCGGGCGGTTCATGTCCATCGCGGGGCCTGGGCGCAGATCGGAGGGCGGCTTGCGGTCTGCGGGAATCTCGCTTTCGCGGCCAGATGCCTTCATGCGGGCGATCCAGTCCGTGTGCCCTTTGAGTCTGTCGGCGAGGTCTTTCTGGGGATCGAACTCCGCGACTTTTCTGTCCCATTCGGATAGGACAGAGTGGACCTCGGGAGTGTCGATGGATTTGAGGAGATCGAGTGGCAGCCATGTTTCGAGGCAGGTGCCGCCGCGTGATGCGTCAATGATGCCGATGGGGATCTGAGTGGCCATGTGCAGGCGTCGGGCGAAGATATAGCCGATGCCTGACATTTCGGTGACGGTGGCAGGGGAGCAGACGTCCCATGATCCCTGCCGGAAGTGCTCCGAGAAAAAGTCATTCCACTGATAGAGACGGGGGAAGGCCTTCTTTTCGTCCGGGCCATTCAACTGGGGGACGGTGAAGAGGCGGATGTTATGGAAATTCGCGGAGGCGATTTCGAGTGAGCCGCCATCGAGCTTGTGGATGGGAAACTCCATGTTGCTCTGACCGCCCAGCAACCAGACATCGCCGATGAGGATATCTGCCAGGTTGAGGGTGGTGGTGTTGCCCTTGATGATCAGGGTTTGCGGCTGGGAAGAGGCAGGCTGGGCGGGGAGTTCGACTTTCCATGAGCGGTCGGCAGCCGCGGTGCATGACTGGGATTTGTCGCCGAACGTAGCGGTGACGTTTTCACCGGCGTCGGCCCAGCCCCAGATCCGGATGGGTTTATCGCGCTGCAGGACCATGCCGGACTGGAAGAGATTGTGGAGGCACAAGCCTTCGCCGATGGCAGGGACGTCGATGCGGTCTTGGCCTTGCACGAGTTTTTCCTCGGCCTCGGCGTGCGGGATGCCCGCGAGAGTGACCCATGCAGCGATGAGGACGCCGAGCATTTTTGATTTCATGGGGTGATGTTTCAACGTGATGATGTGCGGGCAATCGCAATTCAGGGAACGGGTGGGCGAAATGGTTGTTTCGTTCGGCCGTCGCTGCGACGATGAACCGGGCGGGGAGGGGCTGGGTGATCTGTATGGAGGTGGCTGCTGCTGGTGCTGGCCTGCGGCGGCGTCCCGTGGGACGGAGTATTGTTTTCGCGATAAAGTTGCGTCGTCTGGGTAAAGAAAAAGCACAGCCGCCCCTGAGGACGGCTGTGCTGTTTTTTCAGAGGATTTGCTTACTCGCCGAGAACGGAGTCAAAGCGGAAGAATTGTTTGCCAGGAAATTGGCTTTGATCGAGTTCGAGGAACAACTCGCCGGCAGGGGACCAGCCGCCGAGGTCGGCGGATTTTTCGACGGGGAGTTTGAGGGTAACCTTGTTATTGGCGGCCCTGATGAGGAGGTTTCCGGTACCGCGGAGCTCTTGGATGCTAGTAGCGGTGTAGAGGTTGAACAGCGAGGGATTGGCGACCACGGCGTCTTTTCCGCGCTGTTCGGTGGCGGTAAGGATGGACTGGAGGCTGTTCGGGGTGCGGGGATCGAATCCGAAGAGGACGTTGGCGAATTCGCTGCTGTCGTTCACGCCGTCGGCATCGCTATCGGCGAGGGTGGCGGAGGTTCCGGAGACGAATTCGCGCCAGTCGTTGAGGCCATCGGAATCGGCATCCGGTTCGGTGGTGTTGCTGGGTGCGCCGATGGTTAGGGCTTTGGCATCGGTGGAGGTGATGGGCTGGATCTTCCACTCGTTGCCGTTGCGTTCCCTGAAGTGGAATTTCGCATCGATGCTGGTGTGAGTGAAGGTGACATCGAGGTATCCGCGGTTGGAGAGGTTGGCGAATTTCAAGCCGGGGCTGTAGCCGAGGAAGAGGTCGCGGAGGATGCCTTCCTGTCCCGGGAAGTATTTTTCAATGCCTGGGGAGGAAACGCCGGGGGTGGCGAGTTCGATGCCTGCGACGGTGCCTTTAGGGGCGACTCCGGGGCCGGTGGGGGAAAGGGTTTTGAGTTGGTTTGCCCATGCGTTATGGGTGTCGCCGGCGAAGACGACGAGTTTTTTGTTCAATCCCAGGGCGGTCTGGAGGATCGTTTCGCGTTCTCTGCCGTAGCCGTCCCATGCATCGGAGTTGTAAGGGAGTGGGGAGGCATTGTCATAGACGGCCTGCTCTGCGGCTGTTAGCGGGATGCCGTTGGCGAGTTTGAAGATGGGGGTGGCGTATTTCGCGATGGTGGCGGGTTTGACGCTGTTGGTGGCGAGCTCGATGAGGAGTTCGGCGGGCATGGTCATGTTGCCCATGAGCACCTGCTGGCCGAGGACCTGGTAGGTCGCGGTGGATGCGGCCATTCTGCCCTGAAGCCATGCGAGCTGGGAGGCACCGAGGAGGTTGCGATTTCCCGAATACATGGCCGTGACGTTGGCGACGACCAGCTGATTGAAAACGATAGGGCCGAGGGCAGTGCTGAAGGCGGTGATGCCTGCGACGTCGGTGGGGCCGGTGGGTGGGGTCAGTGAGTAGGTGGTGGCGTACTGGACGGTGAGTGCGGGGCTGCTGAGGATCTCCGTGATCCGGGCTCCGACTTCTGCGTTGGTGGGGGCGAGTTCCAACTGCTTGTCGCGTGCGACGAGGCGGGTCTCCAGCATGTGGAGGGAGAGCAGGTCACCGAAGTTGTAGGTGGTGTAGGCTTCCTTGCGGTTGCCGCTGACTGGCTCGCGCACGGGGTTCCACTCGTAGTATGCCTGGAGTGCGACGGCGACGCGGTCTTCCCATGAGCCTTCGGTGGCGGGATTGTGGTTCTCGGCACCGGTGGCGTAGGCATCGTTGGCGGTTTCATGGTCGTCCCAGATGCAGATGAGCGGAGCGGAGGCGCGGGCGGCTTGCAGGCTGGGCTGGCGGTTGTATTGGGCGTGGCGCAGGCGGTAGTCGCTGAGGGTGAGGCATTCTTTTGCCGGCTCGAAGCCGAAGCGGGCGAAGTTGTCCTCGGCTTGGACGTAGCCGCCCTGGCCGTATTCGTAAATGTAGTCGCCGACGTGGATGAGTGCGTCGTAGTCGCCGACGTGTGCTGCTTTGGCGTAGGCGTCAAAGTATTCGGCGGTAATGTTGGCGCAGCTGAAGACAGCGAATTTCGCCTCACTGGTTGGGCCGGTGGGGAGAGTCTTGGTTTTTCCGACCGGGGAGACAATGGCTCCGCCGTTCACGCTGAAGCGGAAGTAGTAGGTGCTGTCTGCGGTGAGGCCGGTTGGGATGACCTTGACGGTGTAGTCCTGTGCGGACTGAGCGCTGACGGTGCCGCTTGCCTGGAGCGTGGTGAATGTGCTGGTGGTGGAAAGTTCCCAGCTTACGGAAATGGGATTGGCATCGGCAGGGGTGACGCGAGTCCAGAGCACGATGGAATCGGCCATCGGAGCACCGGAGGCAACGCCGTGGACGAAGGTGGGATCTGCCGCGAGGGCAAGGGAACAAGTCGTAATCAGCAGGGTGGAGGCGAGTAATTTCATGTAAAAATCACGTTGCTTCATCCGCCGCTGGTTTCAATGATCGTGCGGTGACGGTTCCGCTACGCAGAGAATTGAGGCTGTGTTTTCTATCGTTCAACCTACTGGCGGGATTTCACCTTTTGTAATGTGTGAGTAGTAGGTGCTAGGAGATTAGCAGTTGCCTTGGCCGGTCGCGATAACGTGTTTCATGCAGGTGTCCTAGTCTCAGGGTTTTTCACGTGAGAGGTGGGATGGTTTTTTTCACCAGACTGAGGGCGGCTGCGGGTTTCGTGCTCTGACTGGTGCGCACGATGCTCACAATAGTGCGTGCGAAGGGCGGGCCGATGCTTGCGGTTTCCACGGCGGTGACGCGTATTTCAAAACCGATTCACTGCCGATGAGGGGCTTGATAGGAGAGAGCCGGTCGCGCGGTGCGGCGCGGCGCGGTGGATTGAGCAGCGGATCAGGGGGACGCGGCGGCGGATTCGAGGGAATCGGGGACGATGGCTGCGGAGTGTGAAAGCGGGGGGGAGGGATTTACCATTCGAGGGCGAGGCCGTCGTAGGCGATGCGGATGTGGTCAGGGAGGCTGGCTTCGAAGTCGGCGTGGGAGAGTTCGTGGCTGAGGTGAGTGAACCAGACTTGGGAGGCTTGGCAGGCGGCTGCGGCGGCGAGGGCTTCGGAGGCGTTGAAGTGGGTGGGGTGGGTGGTGAGGCGGAGGCAATCGACGATGAGGACGTCGCAGCCCTGGAGGAGCTGCATGGTGGGGTCGGGGATTTCCTTGCAGTCGGGCAGGTAGGCGATGCGTGGGCCGTGGTCGGGGTGGAAGAGGAAGCCGGAGGTATCGACCTTGCCGTGGAGGACGGGGAGGGCGGTGATGGTGGTGCGGCCGAGGCGGAAGGGGCCTTCGATTTCGCGGGGGTCTGGCTTGAGGTAACCGGCGTAGCGGTTGTGGCCGTTGAAGGCGAAGTCGAAGACACGCCGGAGGTCGTTCATGGTGGCGTGTGATGCGTGGATGGGGAGGGATTCGTCCGGGCCGAAGGTGAAGCGGCGGAGTTCGTCGAAGCCCATGATGTGGTCGGTGTGGGCGTGGGTGATGAGGGCGGCGTCGAGGTGGCGGATGTTGGCGCGGAGGCATTGCTGGCGGAGGTCTGGGCCGGTGTCGACGACCCATTGGGCGATGCCGTCGTTGATGAGAAGGGAGCAGCGGAGCCGTTGGTCGCGGGGGTCGGTGGAGAGACAGACCGGGCAATCGCAGGCGATCATGGGGATGCCTGTGGAGGTACCGGTGCCGAGGAACGTGAGAGAGAACATGGACGGGGTGAGCAAACACGGGAAGCGGGGAGGTGCAGGTGGATTTTCTGCGGGGTGCGGAGAGGTGAGGCGGCTGCTTGATTCCGTGCGGCGGGCAGGCATAGTCGGGCGATCCTGACACCTTGATCAACGCCATGCTTGTATCGATTACTTTGAAGAACCTTGCGCTTGTGGAGACGCTGACGTGGGAGCTGGGGCGTGGACTGGTGTGTGTGACTGGGGAGACGGGGGCGGGGAAGTCGATTATTGTGGGGGCGCTGAAGCTGGTGCTGGGGGAGCGTGCGGACCGGGATCTGATCCGGACTGGGGAGGATCAGTGCACGGTGGAGGCGGTGTTTGCGTTTGGGGAGACCGGGGTGATTGATGCGGTGCTGACGGCGGCGGGATTGGAGCCGTGCGAGGGTGGGCAGCTGATCATCAAGCGGGTGATATCGGCGGCTGGGCAGAACCGGCAGTTTGTGAATTGTGCGCCGGCGACCTTGCAGGTTTTGAAGGCGGTGGGGCAGCATTTAGTGGATCTGCATGGGCCGCATGAGCATCAGAGTCTGAACAGCCGGGAGCGGCAGCTGGCGATGCTGGATGCGGCGGCTGGGGCGGAGAAGGCGATGGGGGCGTATGAGGCGGCGTGGCGGGGGTGGCGTCGGATTGGTCAGGAACTGGATGAGTTGAGCAGGAGCGAGGCGGCGGGGACGCAGGAGCTGGAGCTGCTGCGTTATCAGGTGGAGGAGATTGATGCGGCGGGTTTGCGGGTGGACGAGGAGGAGCCGTTGCTGCAGCGGCACCGGATGGCGGCGAACGGGACGCGGCTGGCGGAGCTGGCGGTGCAGGCGGTGGGATTGCTGGGGGACGGGGAGCAGTCGGTGCTGGTGCAGTTAGGAGAACTGCGTCGGGTGTTCCGGGATCTTGAGAGGACGGATCGAGGTGCGGCGGTGGTGACGGCTCCGTTTGAGGCGGCGTTCATGGAGCTGGAGGATCTGGAGCGGGCGCTGCGGCGGTATCAGGATGGCCTTGAGATTGATCCGAGGGAGGTGGCGGAGCTGGAGGATCGGATCAATCTGATTGAGACGATGAAGCGGAAGTACGGGGGGACGGTGGAGCGGGTGCTGGATCACCGGGATGCGGCGGCGGCCAAGCTTGGGAGGATGGAGGGCCGGGGTGAGGAACTGGAGCGGCTGGGGGCGGCGCTGGTGGCGGCGCGTGCGGCGGTGGAGACGGCGGGGACGGCGTTGAGTCAGTTGAGGCGGAAGGCTGCGCCACGGCTGGCGCGGGAGGTGAGTCGGCATCTGGCGGACCTTGGTTTTCGTGAGGCGAAGTTCAGTGTGGAGCTTGCGCCGCTAGGGCAGCCGGGAGGGGCTGGGCTGGAGGAAGCGGAGTTCATGTTTGCGCCGAATCCCGGGGAGCCGGCGAAGGCGTTGCGGGTGATTGCGTCATCGGGCGAGATGAGTCGGGTGATGCTGGCGGTGAAGAGTGCGCTGGCGAAGGAGGACAACATTCCGCTGCTGGTCTTTGATGAGATCGATGCGAATGTGGGCGGCGAGATTGCGGCGGCGGTGGGGCGGAAGATGCGGGAGCTGGGGAGCAGCCATCAGATTATTTCGATCACGCACATGCCGCAGGTGGCGGCGCTGGCGGCATCACATTTTCTGGTGACGAAGGTGGTGGAGGGAGGGCGGACGCACAGTGAGCTGACGGCGGTGAGCGGTGCGGCGAGGGTGGATGAGATTGCGCGCATGCTGGGGGGACGCGCGGCGAGTGCGCGGGCGCATGCGGAGAGCCTGCTGAGCGGCGGGGAGTGAGCCCGCGGGTGAGGGCAGGTGGCGGCTGACTGGTGCTGATCAGGGCTGGCCGGGCTTTTTCTTTTTGGCGTAATCGGCCGGGGAGCGATCCGGGACGGGATCCTTGGCGGAGTCTTCAGCGACCTTGGAGAGGTGCAGAGATTCCAGGGGGGCTGTGCTGTGGGCTTTGTCGACGACGGCGGCGGCGATATTGTAGCCGCAGCGGCGCAGGTCTTCGAGACCGATTTCGATCGTGTCGCGGATGAGTTGGGCCCTTGTGCGGTGCATCAGCGCGGCGGTTTCATCCAGCTTGGAGAGGAGCGCGGTGGGGAGGGCGAGGGGAATCGGGCGGGACTTGGAGCTCATGTGATCCGGACGCGAAGCCATTCCATGATGCGGCGACGGTGGAAGGGTCCATATCACGAACCTTCCGTCTGGAAACCGGCAATTTCGACTGGTTGCAGAGAGGTGGGGAGGGGGCGGAAGGTCTGGTGGGGTCGCGGAGGGACGATCAGACGAGGACGCGGAGCGGGAAGCCGGCGTGGCGGATGTGGACGGGGACGGAGCCTGACAATTCGCCATCGGCTTCGAAGGGGACATTGCCTTCTGCGGAGATGGTGAGTTCCGGCGTCTGGAATGTGAGGACGGAGCCGTCTCTGGCGAACTGGCCTGACATGACGGAGAGGGAGAGCTTGAGGAATTCGGCGATGCCGTGGTGTTTCATGACGACGACATCGAGTTTACCGTCGTCGAAGGAGGCGTCCGGGAAGAGACGGAAGGGACCGCCGTAGCTGCGGCCGTTGCCGATGAGGGCGACGGTGCCGGTGACGGGATCGCGGCCGGGGGCGCGGATGGTGAGTATGGGGGAGGGCTGCTGGAGGGAGCGGAGGCCGCTGAGGACGTAGCTGAGGGGGCCGAGCTTCTTTTTGCTTTCCCATGTGGTACTGGCGATGATGCTGGCGTCGAGGCCTGCGCCGGCGAGCTGGACGAAGTAGGAGTCGTTGGCGCGCCAGAGGTCGATGGAGCGGGAGAGGCCGCGTTCGATGACGGCCCAGCATTCGTCCATTTGTTCGGAGGGGAGGCCGAGGTCCATGGCGAAGACGTTCATGGTGCCGGAGGGGAGGAGGCCGAGAGCGGAGGGGCAGGAGGGTCCGGCGGAGGCGATGCCGTTGACGACCTCGTTGACGGTGCCGTCGCCTCCGGCGGCGACGATGACTGGTGCGCCTGCGGCGGCGAGGGAGGCGGCGATGTCGCGGGCGTCTCCGGCCTGGCTGGTGGGGTGGAGGACGATGCGGTCGCTGAGGGCCTTGAGTTCGTCGATGCGGCTTTCAGCCTGAGCGCTGCGGGCGCTGGGGTTGAAGATGACGGGGATCGGCGGGGCTGGGGACACTGGTGCGGGAGGTGGCGGGAGAAGAGCGGCAGGTGGAAGGACCGTGCGGGCGAACGGCTTGTCAACCCCTGGCGCGTGAAATTGCCAGATAAAAGGCTCGCCGCGCACCGCTACTCCTGGAGAAGATCAATCTCTGGCTCTGCCCCAACCCTGAATTTTTCCATGACTATGCTCCCGCCCTATGCAGTCCGCGGTCTTGCTGCCGCTTTCACAGTTCTGACAGTTCCCGCAGCTTTTGCGGACACGCTGAAGGAACGCCAGGCCAAAGTGCTGAGTGTGGTCGAGAAGGCGCGACCTGCGGTGGTCTGCATTCAGTCGCGCAGCGGAGCGGCAATGGGGTCCGGCAGCGGGGTGATTGTGTCGAATGACGGGATTATTCTGACGGCGGCGCACGTGGTGGACGGGACTGGTGGCGGCAAGGGGCCGACGGAGGTGATTGTGGTGCTGAATGACGGGCGCGAAGTGAAGGCGAAGGTGCTGGGGCGGGATCGGAACCGGGATGCGGCGATGGTCAAGATCGAGCAGGGGAGCGAGTGGGCGCATGTGGAGATGGCGAAGGCGGAGACGGTGGAGCAGGGGGAATGGTGCATTGCGATGGGACACCCTGGAGGGTTTGATCCGCAGCGCGGGGCTCCGGTGCGGGTGGGTCGGCTGTGGCAGAACAACGATAAGGCTTACTACCGGAGCGACTGCACGGTGTCGGGTGGGGACAGTGGCGGCCCGCTGTTTGACCTGGACGGCCGGGTGATCGGGATTCATTCGAGCATCAGCATGGATCTGGCGGAGAACCGGCACGTGCCGATCGGGGTGTTTCACGATGACTGGGAGCGGCTGATGAAGGGGGATTCGTGGGGCAACATGAACAAGCTGCTGAGCGGATCGGAGGATCTGACGCCGAAGAAGAAGGAGAAGCCTGAGCCGAAGGCGGCACCGAAGCCTGAGAAGGGTGATACGCCGCCTGGGCCGCGCGAACCGGCACCGCAACCGTCGGCGAAGACGGCGGTATGGCTAGGGATTGTGATGGACGTGGTGGATGGGAACATCACGGTGACGGAGGTGGCGGATGGGTCGCCTGCGCAGAAGGCTGGTCTTGAGCTGGAAGATGTGATTCTGAAAATTGACGGCAAGACGGCGGGCGGCACGGGTGACATTGCGGCGCGGGTGCGCGGCGCATCGCCTGGTGATGCTGTGACCTTCACGGTGCGCCGGAAGGGCAAGGAGCAGGACATTTCCGTGACCCTAGCTGAACGCAAGTAACCCCGCAGGTGAGAACTCCAACTGAAACGATCATGAAATCCCGATTCTTCATTCCCGTCATTGCTGTGGTGGCCGCTGGTGGTGCCGCCCTTTCCCTGAACGCCCAGGATCAGCCGAAGCCGAAGCTTGAGTTCAAGTTCAATGGTGACCCGCGAGGCGGGGCGGCCATGGAAGAGACGCTGCGCAAGATGATTGAGCGCATGGGGCTCGGCGACGAGGGGCGCGAGCAGATGGAGAAGGCGCTGGAGCAGTGGAAGCAGGGTGGGGAGGGCGGCCGCGGGACCCAGCAACAGCAGGCACCGCAGCAGCAGCAGTTCCGTTTTGAGTTCAAGGATGACGGGAGCGGCCCGAAGATGTTCCGCAACGGCAAGGAAGTGAAGCCGGAGGATCTCGGGGAGCTGATGGGGCCGATGCAGAAGCAGCTGGAGGAGATGTTCAAGCAGCAGTTCGGTGGTGAGGCGCCTCAGGGCGGTGGCAATCCGCTGGAAGAGATGATGAAGGAATTGCAGAAGCGCATGCAGGGCGGGGGAACGCCGGGTGCGCCAGGAGCGCCGGGTGCGAATCCGCTAGAGGACTTGATGAAGCGCGCCCAGAAGGGTGGATTGGGCGGGCCGCGGACGGGCCGGGAGCGTTCCCGGTTCAGCAAGCAGCACACGGCGGCGCTGGCGGAATGGCGACCGCTGACGAAGGCGGCGCGCGAGTCGACGGTGCGGGTGCTGCGCGATGGCGAGCAGGTGGCGCTGGGGACGATTGTGAGTGCGGATGGTTATGCGCTGACAAAGGCGAGTGAAGTCGACAAGGGGTCGCTGGAAGTTGAGTTTGAGAACGGGCGGATTGTGACGGCGAAGGTGGTGGACAAGATGGACGCGTACGATCTGGCGCTGCTGAAGGTGGAAGCGAACGGCCTGCCGGTCGGGTCGATTGTGCCTGAGGAAGTGGCGGTGGGGACCCTTGTGGCGGCTGTCAGTGTGGATGAGGATCCGCTGGCGACTGGGGTGATCAGTGTTCCTGCGCGGAGCCTGTCTGAGAAGACGAAGGGGGCGCTGGGGATTGAGTTCAAGATGGATGCAGAGCTGGACGGTACGGGGGTTCCGATCGGGAAGCTCGTGACGGGTTGCGCTGCGGAGAAGGCGGGATTGAAGCCTGATGACAAGATCATGGCGGTGAATGGTCAGCCGGTGCCGTATCCTGCGACGCTGATGAGGATTGTGTCGGCGCTGAAGCCAGGGGATCCGGTGAAGGTGCGTTATGCGCGTGAAGGCAAGGAAGCGGAGCTGGAGTTTCCGCTGTCGAGCCGTGAGGAGCTGCTGAAGGTGCGTCAGGAAGCGATTCTGAAGGAGACGGGCATGAAGCAGCTGCCTGACCGTCGGGCGCTGGATCCGACTGCGCAGATGGGATCGAGCCTGAGTGGCAATGCGTCGGGTTATCCGAAGGCGGTGCAGAGCGACCTGACGATTGACGCGAATGAATGCGGCGGGCCGGTGGTGGATGTGGACGGGCGGATTGTGGCGATCACGATTGCCCGTGCGGAGCGTGTGAGCACGTACATGGTTCCTGGCAAAGTGGTGGCGGATCTGCTGAGCGACCTGAAGAGCGGGAAGTTCACGCTGGCGAAGGATGAGGACACACTGCGCGGGGAGTTGCGTGAATCCGAGCAGGAACTGCAGAAGGCTGAAGCAGCGCTGAAGGAAGCGGAAGCGCGCCGGAGTGCGGCAGCTGAGCAGCTCAAGAAGTTCGAGAAGAAGTAATCCGTTAGCTGATTACTGCTGAGAAACTGACGAGTCCCCGGTGTGCTGCGGTGCGCCGGGGACTTTTTCTTTCCGGCGCCGGGATAAGACGGAAAGGGGCTGCCGGCGGGGTGGCGGCGTGGGGATTTCAGGAGAGGCGGTTGCCGCTGTCCGGGCGCGTGGGGGTGATACTGCGCTTTGGGAGGAATGGTTTCACGAAGGCGTCGTCGAAGGTGTAGACGTTTTCGAAGTCTTCGACACGATCGGTGGCGCTTTTGCTGAAGATGCCGGCTTCGATGAGATTGAAGACCATTTCGCCGATGTCGCGGGTGGTGCGGACGCCCCATGCTTCGAGGATGGTGGGGACCATCGGGCCGAATTCGCGGAGGGCGTATTCGCGGAGGCCTTCGCAGAGCTGGGGTCCGCTGACATGACCGGGGATTTTCACCTTGCGCTTCTGGAGGGCGCGGATGGTGAAATCGAGGGCGTCGCGGAGGAACGCGTACGCTTCCGCCGCGTAACGGGGGTCGCGACCGGTTGCCTGCTGCACCGCCTCGTCGAATTGGGTCTTGCTCATGGATTCAGGGACTATTCACGGCCTCGGCGGTCCGCAAGGGCGCGACGGCGGCGGGGAGGATTCGGGCGTCATGGCTTTTGCGCACGAGACGGACGATGCCGCCGATGATGACGGCGCAGAGCAGGAGGGCGGCGATGATGGATTCCCGACGGGTCACTGTTGCAGGTTAGCCATGATTACGGGGGACCGCAAGCGGGCGCGAGGCTTGACGGCGAGGGGGCGGCCCGGCAGTTTCGGGGGATGAAATGGCTTGTGCTTCTAGGTCTGGTTGTTTGTGCCCCGATGGTTCCGGCGGCGGATGAGGTTCCGCTGAAGGGGCTTGTGGCGACACTGCCGGAGACGCCGCCGGCGGCGAATTATGGTCGCCGCGATGGATTGCTGCAGGAAGTCTGGTATGAGAGTGTTCCGCTGCGTGGGAAGCCGACGCGGGTGTTCGGGTGGCTGGGTCGTCCGGCGGCGGGGGGTGGAAAGGCACCGGCGATGGTGCTGGTGCATGGTGGTGGGGGGCGGGCGTTTGCGGATTGGGCGAAGCACTGGGCGGAGCGGGGTTATGTGGCGCTGGCGATGGACACGGCGGGGCAGGGACCGGACGGGCAGGCGCACGAGGCGGGCGGGCCTGGTCAGGGGGACGATGTGAAGTTCCGGGTGTTCAGCGATGCGGAGGCGGCGGACATGTGGACGTGGCATGCGGTTGCGGCGGTGCTGAGGGGGCATGCGCTGGTGCGATCGCTGCCGGAAGTCGATCCTGAGCGGACGGGAATCACGGGTATCAGCTGGGGAGGATACCTAACGTGTCTGTGTGCGGGGCTGGATCCGAAGTTCAAGGTGGCGGTGCCGGTGTACGGCTGCGGATTTCTGGGGCATAACAGTTTCTGGCGGGACCGGAGTCTGGCGGCACTTGATGAGGAATCACGGGAGCGGTGGCTGCGCTGGTTTGATCCTGCGACGACGGCTGGAGGGATTCGGTGTCCGGTGCTGTTTCTGAACGGGACGCATGATTTCGCGTATCCGCCTGACAGCTATCGCCGGACGTATTCGCTGGTGCCGGAGGGAGTGCGGACGCTGTCGCTGCGGGTTGATCTGGATCACGGGCACATCTGGACGTTTGGGGAGGTGGATGCGTTTGCGGACAGCGTGCTGCGGCCGGGTGCGGGCAGTCCGCCGCTGGTGCGGATGGGGCCGCTGGAACTTGCGGATGGCAAGGCGAGCGCGGTGATTGCGGCGGGTGGTCCGGTGGCGAGTGCGGAGTTGCATGTGACGACGATGACCGGCGACTGGGTGAAGCGCGTGTGGCGGACAATTCCTGCGGAGGTTTCGGGGAAGGCGGTGAGCGCGGTGCTGCCGGCGGAACGACCGCTAACATATTTCTTCACGGTGAAGGATGGCCGGGGGCTGGTGACATCGACGAGCTGGCGTTCCGAGGGAGCGGAGGACAATCCGGCGGTGGTGCCTGCGGGGAAGCTGGAGGATGATTTCTATGATTGGGAGGCGCGGCATGCGGCGGTGATGAAGGCCAAGGCGGCGCGGGCTCCGGAGATTGTGATGATTGGTGATTCGATCACGCACCTGTGGGGCGGAGAGCCGCAGGAACCGCGGGGCAACCGAGGAGCGGAGTCGTGGCGGGCGCTTTTTGGCGAGCGGGCGGTGCTCAATCTGGGATTCGGCTGGGACCGCACGCAGAATGTGCTGGGTCGGTTCGAGCGCGGGGAACTGGATGGCCTGCAGCCGAAGCTGGCGGTGATTCACATCGGGACGAACAACCTAGCCGGGACCAAGAGCGTGCGTGCGGCGACGGCGGATGAGATAGCGGATGGGGTGCAGGCGGTGGTGCTGCAGACGAAGGCGAAGTGTCCCGGGGCGCGGGTGGTGCTGATGGCGGTGTTTCCGCGGGGACGGGAGGCGGGCGATCCGATGCGGGCGCGGGTGGCGGCGATCAACGAGCGGCTAGCGGGGGTGGCGAAGGCGTGCGGGGCGGAATGGCTAGATCTGACTGGCCGGTACGTGGGAGCGGACGGAAGGATTTCCGAGGAGGTCATGCCTGATGGGCTGCATCCGTCGGAGAAGGGGTATGCGATCTGGGCGGAAGCGCTGAAGCCGTTTCTGCCGTGAGGGCGGCGGGAAGAAAAAGGGGCATGGCTGCGGTGAAGCGAGCCATGCCCCGTGGAGAGCGGATCCTAACCTGATTGGTCAGACCGTCGGGATGCTGAATTCCTTGCGGTAGACTTCCATGTCGAGGGCGTTGGCTTCGGCGGCGAATTCGCCGGTGTATTTTTCCGATGCGGGGTCGAGCTGGAGCATGGGGCCGATGACGATTTTGGAGAGATCGGCTTCGAGTTTGTTATCCTTGAGGTGGGTGAGCATGCGTTCGAACGTTTCGGTGAAGAGGGCATTGCCCTTGAGGTGTTCGCGGATCTGCTCGGACGGGGTGGCCTTGCCGAGACGGTAGCTGTGGTTAGCCATGTGGGCGAGGGAAGCGGCGAGGTGGCCGGTGAGGGCGTTGTGGGTGTCTTCGAGTTTGCCTTTACGGATCGCGTCGAAGAAGTGGCGGCGGTGGCCGGCGCCGTCGTTCTTGTTGAACTTGGCGACTTCCTTGCCGGCTTTGTCGTAGGCTTTGCCTTCGGCGACATAGCCGCCTTCGCATTCGAGGACGTTGCCGACATCGACGACGCCTTTGTAGCGGTCCATGCGGCCGCGGAAGTTCATATCGGCCTGAGGGAGGCCGCGGACTTCGAAGATCATGGGGATGGGTTTGAAGTCGTAGAAGGCGATCTGGGTGTTAGCGGTGGTGGCGTCGTCATCGATGCCGAAGCGGCCGCCGATGCTGATGACGCGTTCGGGGCTGGCGGCGGGGTCGCCGAGGACCCAGCGGGCGACGTCGAGCTGGTGCGGGCCCTGATTGCCGATGTCGCCGTTGCCCCATGGCCATTGCCAGTGCCAGTCGTAGTGGAACTGCTTGCGGTGGACGGGTTCCATTTCGCGGGGGCCGCACCAGAGGTTGTAGTCGACAGTGGAGGGTGGCTGTTGAGGGCCGGAGATCTTGCCGATGCTGTCGCGTTTTTTGTAGCAGAAGCCGCGGGAGACGACGGGTTTGCCGATGGCGCCGGTCTTGACGAATTCCATGATCTGGACCCATGCGGCGTCGGAGCGGCGCTGCATGCCGTGCTGGCAGATGAGGTCCGGGTGTTTGGCGGCATGCTGGACGAGGAGACGGCCTTCGTGGATGTTGTGGCTGACGGGTTTCTCGACGTAGACATGCTTGCCGGCCTGGAGGGCGGCGATGGCGATGAGGGAGTGGAGGTGATTGGGGGTGGCGATGATGACGGCGTCGATGTCCTTGTTTTCGAGGAGCTTGCGGTAGTCCTGGTAGGTTTCGACTTTGACGGAAGCCTTGTCGGCGTCGGCCTTGCGCTGATTGACGACGGCCATGTCTGCGTCGCAGACGGCCATGGCCTGACCGCCGTGGGCGTTGCGGAGGGCGTCGTTGTAGTGGCCACCGCCCTGGCCGCGTGCGCCGATGACGGCGACATTGATGCGGTCATTGGCGCCGATGGGGCGGGCCCATGTGCTCATGGGGGCGGCGAGTCCGGCGGCACCGGCGAGGGAGCCTTGCAAAAAGCGGCGGCGAGAAGTCTTCATAGTTGGTGGGGGGAGCTGCATGGGGTGCAGCGAGTGTTTGGGGGTTTAACGATCTCATCACACTCCATGGCGGGAGGTGGCGCAAAAGTCCGGAGGTAACGCGAACGCGGACGGGGTTGGGAGGTGGCGCGAGACTTGCATGGGACGGAGTGCACGGGTATGCGAGGGGCATGTTTATTGTTGCCCGTTCTGCTGCTGCCCGAGCTGTCGGGGTATTCCTTGGATTCTGCGCGGTGGTTCCGGCGGATGATTCGCTAACAGATCCTGCGAAGCTGCCTGAGGCGACGCCGTCGAGTCCTGCGGCGGTGGATTGGCTGACGCAGAGCGGGGGATTTCCGGCGGTGCTGGCGCAGACATCGGAGGGTCGGACGGTGGTGTTGGGGAATGGGTTGGTGCGGCGGGAATGGCGGATTGATCCGGCGGTGGCGACGGTGAGTCTGCGTGACGAGACGACGGGGCATGAGTTTCTGCGTGCGACTGGGCCGGAGGCGTTTGTGACGCTTGCGGGCAAGGAGTATGCGGTGGGAGGATTGAGCGGGCAGCGGAGCACGAATTTTCTGGCGGCGGCGGAGATTGCGGGGCTGAAGCCGGTGGAGGGGAGTTTCCGGCTGGAGCGGTTGAGCAGCGGGCCGGTGCGGGAGCGGTTTGCGTGGAAGCGGCATGCGTCATGGATCAGTCAGGATGCGGCATGGCCGCCGGCGGGGCGGGAACTGGTGTTTCATTACCGCGGGCCGGAGGGAACGGCGGCGGCGGCGGTGACGGTGGAGGTGCATTACGAGGTTTATGATGGACTGCCGTGCATGGGGAAGTGGATGACGGTGACGAATGGCGGTGGAGCGCCGGTGATGCTGGATGCGTTCCGGCTGGAAACACTGAGGGTAACGGAGGCGGATGCGGATGTGGAGGATCCGTGGCGTTTTGCGGTGCCGCCGCTGCATGTGGAGACTGACTTCACGACTGGGGCGATGTCGAATGCCGCGGCGCAGAATCAGACGGTGGCATGGACCACGGATGAGGAGCATCACACGCAGACGAACTACGGGAACAAATCGCTCTGTGTGCTGCGGGTGGCGCCGCCGCAGGGGCCGGCGAGGGAATTGCCGCCCGGAGGTTCGCTGACGACGTTCCGGGTCTGGCTGATGCCGCTAACGAAAGGTGATGCGGACCGCAATGCGCTAGCGGTGAGCCGTTTCTACCGCACGACGGCGCCGTGGACGGCGGAGAACCCGCTGATGTTCCATCTGGTGAAGAGTGACATTGCTTCGTGCCGCCGGGCGATTGATCAGATGGCGGAGACGGGATTCGAGATGCTGATCCTGAGTTTCGGGAGCGGGTTCAATCTGGAGAGCACGGACCCGGCGTATTTCGCGGCATACAAGGAACAGGTGACGGATTACGCGGCGCAGAAGGGGATTGTGGTCGGGACGTACTCGCTGCTTTCGAGTCGGCGCATCAGCGACGAGCATGACGTGATCAATCCGCAGACGGGCAAGACTGGAGGGTTTGCGAAGTTCGGGAATGCGCCGTGCCTGTGCAGCCAGTGGGGGCTCGATCATTTCGCGCAGCTGCGCCGGAACCTGACGGCGGCGGGTTTTCTGGTGCACGAGCACGATGGATCGTACCCGGGAGACCCGTGTGCGTCTGCGGCGCATCCTGGTCACAAGGGATTTGCGGATTCCCGCTGGAACCAGTGGGAGCAGATCACGCGTTACTATCAATGGTGCCGCGCGGAGGGGATTTATCTGAATGTTCCCGACTGGTATTTCCTGCATGGATCGAGCCGGAATTCGATGGGATACCGTGAGGACAACTGGTCGCTGCCGCGGGCGATGCAGGAGATCATCGAGCGTCAGAACATCACGGATGGCACGCGTTACAAGCTGCCGTCGATGGGGTGGATGCATCTTCCGCTGACGCAGTATCACGGGGGCGGCGCAGCGGCGACGTACGAACCGCTAGCCGAACACCGGGCTGACTACGCGCTCCGGCTTGCCAGTCTGCTAGGGGGCGGGGTGACTGGTGTGGTGCGCGGGACACGGCTTTACGACTCGCCGGAAACGATGGCGGTGGTCCAGCGGGAGGTTGCGTTCTACAAGGCGCACCGGGCGATTCTTGACAGTGCGCTGCTGCCGCTGCGGCGGGCGGATGGGCGGGACTGGGACGGCTGGATTCACGTGAATCCGGCACTGCCGGAGCCCGCGCTGGCGATGCTTTTCAATTCGCTGGAGGAGCCGCTGGTGCGCCGCATCACGCTGCCATTGCGGTATGCCGGGCTGAAAGGTCAGGCGACGCTGCGCATCAACGGCGGGGAGCCGCAGACGGTGACTCTGAATGCCGCGGGGGAGGCGGTGATTGAACTGCCGCTGGCGGGACGCAGTGCGACAACGGTCACGGTGACGCGGTGAGCGGGCCGCGCGGCGGTGAGTGGTTCAGGGCTTGGTGACGAAGCCAGAGACGTCGGCGGCGAGCTTCTGCAGCGAGGGCAGGTTTGTGTACATCATGTGGCCGCCGTCGTAGTGGGCCCACTGGAAGTTGCCGCGGAGGGCGTCGGGAAGATCGAGGTGGCGGACGCTGTGGGCGATGGCTTCAGCGGGAGTGGCGAGATCGTGATAGCCGCAGCCGATGAAGACGCGGAGGGAGGGGTTCTGAGTGATGGCACCGCCGAGTTGGGAGGCGACGTCAAAGTAGCGATTGCCGCGGCCGTAGTTCCATGGGTTGACGGCACCGTTGAGGATTTCGTAGGGCCGGTCGGTCGGGAAGTTGAGGCCATCGGCAGCGCGCAGGTAGGCGTTCATGCTGGAGGCGAAGGCGCCGAAGACGACGTCATAGCTAGGGTCGCCATCGGGGCCGGTGCAGCGCCCGTCGAAGCGGCCGACGACTTTGTCATCGGCTTCGAGCAGTTTGGCGCGGAAGAGGGAAGGATCGATGCGCAGGTTGTTGCGGAGGATGAGGGGGGTGGGAAGCCCGGTGAGGAGGGAGAGGTAGTCTGCGACCCCGCGGCGTTCTTCGGCCGGGAGGTCAGCGCCCATGAGGAGGGCGCGGGGGTATTGTTCGCGGGAGAAGTCGACGGCGCGTTTCCATGTGGCTGCGAAGTCTGCCTGGAGTTCCGGGGCGAGCTTGCCGTGCCAGTGGGCGACGGCGGTCATGTTAGGAAGCCATGTGTGGAAGGGAACGTCGTTCTGTTCTTCGGGGGAAAGGGTTTTGAAGTCGAGGAGACCGCTGACGATGATGATGCCGTTGAGGTACATGCCATAGCGATCCTGAAGGTGAGCGGCGAGGCCGCTGATCCGAATGGCGCCGTAGCTTTCGCCCATGAGGAATTTCGGGCTGTTCCAGCGCTGGTGGCGGGTGATCCAGAGCCTGACAAAATCGCCGACGCTTTCGACGTCTTCGCTGAAGCCGTGGAACTGCTTGGGGTCCTCGCCTTTCTCGGCCTGGCTGAGGCCTGTGCTGACGGGGTCGACGAAGACGAGGTCGGCGTCCTTTAGTAGGGTGAACTCGTTATCTGTCAGGGAGAAGGGCGGGCGCGGGCCGGTGACGCCGTCTGGTGGGAGGACGACGCGGCGTGGGCCGAACGCGCCGAGGTGGAGCCAGACGGCGCTGCTGCCGGGGCCGCCGTTGAAGCAGAAGCAGACCGGGCGTTTGGTGGCGTCGCCGGCGTCGGTGCGTTCATAGGACACGGAGAAGACCTTGGCGCGGGGTTCGCCGTAGGCTTTGGTGAGGGTGAGGGTGCCTGCGGTGGCGCGGTAGGCGATTTTCTGACCGCCTGCGGTGATGGTGTGCTGGGTTTCGACGGAGGTGTCCTTCGAGTCGTCCTTCGGGGCGGGCTTTTCTTCCTTCTTCGGTTCCGGCTTTTCGTCTGCGGCGCGCAGGTGCGGGCCAGCTGTGATGAACAGGGCAGCGAGGAAAGCGGTGAATTTCATGCGGCGTCGGTACCGTTCGAGCGCGATGAAGTCAAGCCATCCGGCCAATTGGAGGAAGGCCGTTGTGTGGCGCAGACGGGGAGGGGGCGTGGATTACGGCACGAACGGTTTTTCGGTCTGCCAGCGGAGCATGGTTTCGACGTTGCGCTGGTAGATTTCATTGGCCTGGCCCTTGCCGCCTTCCGGGTGCTGGCCGGCGACTTCGATGCGGTAGACGGCTTCGCTTTCGGGGGTTGCGGGATCGCCGGTGCGGGTTTGCCATTCGGCTAGAGCGGCGCGCATCTCGGCGAGCCTTGCGGCGTGGGCGGGATCGGCGGAGAGATTGCGGAATTCGTCAGGGTCTGATGCGGTATCGTAGAGTTCCTCCTGAGGTCTGGTGTCGCGCATGATGAGGGACTGCTCTGCGGAGAGCTTGCCGTCAGTGTGGAGTTGGCGCAAGGTCTGGACGATGGCCTTTTCGTCTTTGTAGCGGTTTGGCTGGAGCCATGGGCGGGTGGGGAAGCCGTTGCGGATGTATTTCCAGCGGGTGTCGCGCACGCTCCGGATGAGGTCGACGGTTTCGTCCGCGCGGTCGCGGGCGGCGAAGACGAAGCGCCGTGGCTGATAGGAGTATGGGTCGAGGTGATTGCGGCCGTGCATGGCGGCGGGCACGGGGATTCCGGCGATGCCGAGGGCGCAGGCGGCGAGGTCGATGTGTTCGACAGGGTCTTCACGGACGGTTCCGGCGGCGATGCCCGGGCCTCGAACGATGAGCGGGACGTGGGTGCCGCCATCGTAGAGGAACTGCTTGTTGCGGATGTGGCTGATGCCGTGATCTGTCAGGAAGACGATGACGGTGCGGTCGAGTTCACCAGCTTCGCGCAGCCGTGCGACGACCTTGCCGACTTCGTGATCAGTGACCCTGACACAATCGAGGTACTGGGCCCAGTCGGCACGGATGACGGGGTCGTCCGGGAGCCATGCGGGGAGTTTGATGGAGGCGGGGTCGGTGACGGAACCGAGGAGTTGCCGCACCTTTTCCGGCCACTGAGGTTTGGGTGCCTGGCCGCGGTTCTTGCCGCCGTGGAGCTGGACCTGGACGAAGAACGGCTGGCCGGGTGTTCTGGTTGTCCAGTGGGTGCCGCTGTAGGTGGCGGTCTCGTTCCATTCGAAATTGTAGTCGGTCTTGGCGACTTTTACGGCGGGTGATTTCGCGACGGCGGCGGCGGGTTTGAGGAAGGCGTCGAGTGTTAGATTATTGGTGTGGTAGCCGGCATCTTTGAGGATGGCTGGAACGAGACGCACGCCATCGGGCAGGGTGATGCGGTGCCCTGCGACGCTAGAGCGGTGGTGTTGCGCCCCGATGCTGGTCTGGTAGCGTCCGGTGATGAGGGCGGAGCGGCAGATGCTGCAGATCGGGGCGGTGACAAAGGCGCGTGTGAATTTTGTGCCTGCGGCGGCCAGTGCATCGACGTGCGGGGTGGAGATTCCTGCGTCGCGGTAGCAGGCGAAATCGGCGGACATGTCTTCGGCGAGAATCCAGACGATGTTGGGGCGATCCGGCGCGGGGGCCGCAATGGCGGCAGCGGCAGTGAGCAGGGTGATGATGAAGGGGGAACGCATGGGGCTGTCAGTTTCATCCTGCTGATTGTCGGCGACAGCACGCGAGGGCGTAGAGAAAGCCTGTTTCTGAGGATGGGACTACCTGAGAGCTGCTGCGTGGACGGATGAATGGAGGGGTGCGGGCTGTCAGGGTCTAGTGCAGCCCGCCTTACTAGATGGTATCTTCTGATTTTGTGGGAAGGAAGGAGGAATCAGCCACTCTGCGGAGGGGGGGACGGGTCCTTTTCCCGATTGCTGTGATTGCGTTGCAGCGGCCCGGGTGGGTGAATCTGAAGTCGGGATCCGACGGTGGTGTGCCGTCGGATCCCGTGTTCTCGCAGTGGGAGGTCCGCGGGGTGGGTGGTGAGCCCGCGGAACGATTTCAGCGCTGCGGGGGCCGGAGCATCGGGATCACCTCAGCCGATGCATCGGTTGCACCGGGCCGGTGGCATTTTTCAGCGTTTGCGTCGGCGCACCAGAGCCATGCCAGCCGATCCCAGCAGCAGAACGGCACCTGCTCCAGCCGGTTCGGGCACGGCGGATGGTGCATTCGCTCCGAAAGCCATGTGGAACGTCGCATATGAAGTATTCGCCACGGGGGCGAAGTTTGGTGCATTGTTGCGGAATGTGTCCAGTACCGCGAACCCGTCGGAGACCGTGTATTTGTCGTTTGTGATCCCGTTCGCGTAGCCCTGCGTGCGCCTCAGAGCGACGCTTGTGGATGCGGAGTTGATCATCAGGGCGTATGCGGTATTGGGTTGAAGCGTGAACGTCATCAGATTCGGCGCTTCCGCTTCGGTGAAGCTGACATCGAACGGTGTGTTTGTGGTTACCGGCCGGGAGAAGGTGAGAGTGTCAGAAGCATAGAGCGTGGTACCCGCAACGCCTTCGTACGGTATCTCACTGGTGGCGTTGCGCAGCTCCACATTGAACGAGGCGGAGCCAGTGCCGCCACTCGTCAATGAGAATCGAAGCCAGTCCATGCTGAACGTCCCGGAGGAACCTGTTTTGAACACAATGCCCAGATTGGAAGTATTATACGTCGTGCCGGTGGGGATCGTAGATGAGCCGTTCGCCGCGTCTGAGGGTTCGACCCATGTGGTGAGCGCGGCCGATGCACTGCTAACAAGGCAGAGCAGGGCAGCAAGACTGGAGCAGATGCTGCGGGTGCGAGTAGGCATGTTCATGGGAGTTTTTGTCTAGGTTGGTGCAGCGGTCTAAGCGGGCACGATGCGAGTGTCCGGAACCGCTGCGAGACAATATGAGCCAAACATGAACAAAAATATACAATAAAATTCAACGATTGGGCGGCACGGCGGGGCCCTTCATTTGAGGGGTGGGGGTTTTCTTTCCAGATCCGCCGTGGGCGGTGTGGACGAGGCTGCCAATGGGACCGAGTTGGCCGCCGTGGTCCTTGCCGTCCAGCGCAAGGGTGCGGGGAAGCGCGCCTTCGTGGTGCGTGAGCCACTGGCTCAGCAGTGTGAGCATCTGGTCGAGATGGATCATCGGCAGCAGCTGGAATTTCGGTGCCCGAGCCGGGGATTTCGGTGCTCGGGTGGATCGGCTGACGGCAACGTGTGCCCTGATGGTTGTTATACTGACAGCAGTTCAGTGCCTTCGGCTGGTATCGAGGCTGGCGGGTATGGTGAGGTGCGGGCCGCGGCGTCTGGAGGGGACTTTACGGTTGAAGCCGGCGCTATCAGAAGGCAATTGGTGACATGCGTGACTGGTCATCAGCGAGGAGCTTTGTGGGAATGAGTGCCTTGGTTGTCGGGTGTACGGCGCTTGTCGTTTGCAGTTTCTGCTGGCCTCCGGATCTCATGTGCGGCGGTTGGACAGAGGTAGGACGGCGGGATGATGTGGGGAAGGGAGGGTGCGCGGTGAAGCAGAAGTGGGTGGGCGATGGGTACCTGACGGTGATGGAAGTGAGGTCAGCGAGTTCGCCTTCGGGAATCCGGAGTTTTGTTCTTGATGGAGATGCTATCAAGTGGTGGCGCGTGCAGTGGTTGCAGGCCGGGGGCGAGACCCGGCTTGTACGGAATGGCCAGACGCTGGCGGTGATCGATGAGGCTGCGGGGTCTGTTCCAAGTCTGAAAGGAGTGGCGCTGCGCGAGCTTCGATGAAAAGCCGGGAGGTCGGGCTCGGCCGTTTCTGGGGATCAGGCAGTGTAGATGGAAGCAGCGGCGGAGGTGGCTCCGGAGCGTGTGAGGATGACTTCGAGAGCTGCGAGGACGAGTTGGACATTGCGTCGGGTGCTGCTGCTGCCCATGAGGCCGATGCGGAGGGCGCGGCCTTTGAAGGGACCGAGGCCTGCGCCGATTTCGATGCCGAACTCTGTCAGGAGGCGGCGGCGGATGAGGGCTTCGTCGATGCCTTCTGGAGCGTGGATGGCATTGAGTGTGGTGAGGGATTGCGAGGGAATGTAGTGGAGGCCGATGGCTTCGAGGCCGGCGCGGAGGGCTTGGTGGTTGAGCGAGTGGCGGGCGATGCGGGTTTCGAGGCCTTCTTCGAGGATGATGGCGCAGGCCTCGCGCAGGGCGTAGGTCATGTTGATGGGCGCGGTGTGGTGGTAGGCGCGGTCAGCTCCCCAGTAATTGCGGATCATGGTCATGTCGAGGTACCATGACTGGACTTTGGAGCGGCGGGCGTCCATGCGGGCGAGGGCACGCGGGGAGAAGGTGACAGGCGCGAGACCTGGCGGGCAGCTGAGGCATTTCTGAGTGCCGCTGTAGCAGGCGTCGATGCCCCATGCGTCGACTTCGAGGGGCAATCCGCCGAGAGAGGTGACGGCGTCGACGAGGAACAAGGCGCCGGCGGCGTGGACGAGCCGTGAGATTTCCTCGAGTGGCTGGTGGGCACCGGTGCTGGTTTCTGCGTGGACGATGCCGAGGACCTTGGCGCGGGGGAAGGCGCGGAGGGCGTCGGCGACGCGTTCCGGCGGGATGGTTTCGCCCCATGGCGCTTCGATGGCGTGGACGGTTGCTCCGGCGCGTTCCATGACGTCCTTCATGCGGGTGCCGAAGACCCCGTTGACGCAGACGATGGCTTCGTCGCCGGGTTCGATGAGATTGACGACGACGGCTTCCATTCCCGCGCTGCCGGTGCCGCTGATGGCGAGGGTGAGCTCGTTGGCGGTGCGGAAGATGGCCTGGAGTTGCCGCCGGGTGTCGTCCATGAGCGCGAGGTATTCCGGATCGAGGTGACCGAGGGTGGGTGCGGCCATGGCATTGAGGACTCGGGCCGGCACGTCACTGGGGCCGGGGCCGAGAAGCACGCGCTGGGAGGGATGGAACGAGCCGGTCAGATGCATGGGATTTCCATACTGGACGGCGCGGCCTGCTCAATTGGAAATCACCCGAGGGACCCGCGGAGTGATGGATGAACGGAGTCAATTCGCGGCCGCGGGAGGGCGCGGGCAAGGGCGGTGGGAAAGCGGTCGGATCAGGAGCGATTCCATCTGTTTCGAACCGACGCAGACCAGCGCACTCGCTGGGCGGTTGCCGGGTGATCGCTGGGCTCCGGGTCTCGATTTTCCGTTGCCCGGTTAGCCATCCGGCGATTAGCTGGGGGGGTTGTCCACCGAGTTAACCCTGATGAATTGAACCATGAAGACCCCGACTGCCATTGCCTCCCTTCTGATGCTCGCTGCCATTCCGGCAGTTGCTCAGGACAAACCTGCTGCTGCGCCTGCGCCGGCTGCTGCTGCCGCGGTATCGCCGGAACTCGCGGCGGCCCGCGAGACTGCGGCCGCCTATGTCGCCGCCTACAACAAGGCCGACGCTGCAGCGGTCGCCGCGCTCTTCGCAGAAGACGCCGAATGGATCAGCGATGAAGGCGTCCAGACGAGCGGTCGCGCCGGCATCGAGGCTCTGCTCAAGTCCGTGTTCGCAGACAGCAAGGGCCGCACGATTGCCATTGAGATCGAAGCCGCCCGCAAGATTACCGACGATGTCTTCAGCGTCCGCGGAGAGGCGACGGTGACTGATCCTGATGGGTCCTCGGCTGTGAACGAATTCACCGCGGTTCATGTGAAGCGCGACGGCAAGTGGGCGATCACGGAATTCACAGAACTTGATGACGAAAGTGCCCCGGCGGCAGCCTCATTGCTTCAGGACCTCGCATGGTTCGCCGGTTCGTGGAAGTCGACCGAGCCTGACGGCATGAAGTGCACTGTGGAATGGTCCCCCTCCGGCAGTTTCCTCACCCGCACCTTCAGCATCCCCGGCGCGGAAGGCGTTGACGCCCGCGAAGGAACCGAAATCATCGGCTGGGACGCCGAACAGGAACAAGTCCGCTCGTGGGTGTTCGAATCCGATGGCAGCTTCACGGAACGCACTTGGACGCCTGACGGCGACCGCTGGCTCGTTCTCAGCCGCACTGTCCTCCCCGATGGCGAAGTCGGCAGCGAGGAAATCACCGTATCGAGGGACGGCGACGACAAGATCTCATGGTCGGTCGCCAGCCGTTCGCTCGGCGGCGAGACCCTCCCGAACATTGGGCCACTAACGATCGTCCGCGAAAAGTAACCTTCCGCCCAATTCCGCACCATGCGCTCCATCTTCTACTCCGTGCTCGCCCTCGGCACGGCATTCCTCACCGCCACCAGCGGTGCAAGGGGTGCCGCCGCCCGGCCGTCGGGCGGTCACAACTTCTCCAAACCGGCTCCCTCCTCGCGACCTGCCGTCAGCAGACCCGCGAGCCGTCCGGCTCCCAGCCATTCGTCCGCGAGCAAGCCGTCGAGCCGCCCGGCTCCTAGCCATTCGTCTGCAAGCAAGCCATCGAGCCGCCCGGCGCCCAGCCGTCCAGCGATCAGCAAACCTGCCGAACACCGCCCGTCACCATCAAAGCCCAGCACCCGGCCGGCGCCCAGCCGCCCGTCTGTTGAACGGCCGAATGCCGGCGGCGGTTCCAGCTTCCAGCGTCCGACGACGAAGCCTGCGCCACGTCCGGAGATTGATCGTCCGACGACGAAGCCAGCCCCGCGTCCAGAGCGCCCGACCGGACCCATCACGCTCCCCGGAACCGGCGGCCGCCCGACGACCCTGCCTGGGAATCTGACGAAACCTGCTCAGCGCCCGGACCGTCCGACGACCTTGCCGGGCACTATCAACCGTCCGGATCAAGGTGGCAATATCAACCGCCCGACGACGTTGCCGGGCAACATCAACCGGCCGGGACAGGGTGGCAATTTCAACCGTCCCACGACACTGCCGGGGAACATCAGCCGTCCCGGTCAGGGTGGCAATTTCAACCGTCCGACGACCCTGCCTGGAAACGTGAATCGGCCGGGCAACCGCCCGGGTAACCGCCCCGGCATCAACCCGCCTGAATGGAACAACCGTCCGGGTTGGAACAGCAACCGGCCGGACTGGGGCGATCACTGGAACAACATCGGCAACAACACCCAGAACAACTTCAACAACTGGCAGAATAACAACACGACGGTCATCAACAACTTCAACGTCAACCGCCAGCAGAACTGGAACAGCATCAACACCCATTACAACGACCGCAACTGGTACGGCCGTTACGGTTCGGGCGACTACAACCGCTGGTGCGGCGATATTTATGCCTATCGCGGCGGCCGCTGCCGCCAGGTCTGGACCGGCTGTTACGGGTACCATGATTACTACTTCAACGCCGGTTGGTGGGGATCGTGCTGGTGGGGCGGAGTCGCCGCAGCGCGCACGGCGGTGGCGGTCACGTCTGCGGTGCTTTCGCCATGGTGGTGGTGGCG
>JAIXPK010000443.1 GCA_027486335.1 Verrucomicrobiaceae bacterium
GCCGTCTACGGCGAAACCGACGAGTTCTCCTATAACATCGTCAAAGACCCAGTCCATATCCGCGACTTCCACGCCACCGCCCTCCACCTCATGGGCATCCAGCACGACCGCTTCACCTACCGCTTCCAGGGCCTCGACTTCCGCCTCACCGGCGTCGAACCCTCCAAGGTCATCAAGGAACTCCTCGCCTGACGGCTCACCTCCCTCGGCCCGCATTTCCCCTGCCGCCCTTTTGACGCCGCCCCCCTTCGGCCCGAAGGTCCCACATGACTCGCTCCTGCCTCGTCGCCTCGGCGGCGCTCGCCTCGTCGTGCGCCTCCGCTCTCGCCGATGACTTCGCTTCCCTCTCCGCAAGCTTCGGCGTCACCACCGTCCTCTCTGGCATCCCCCACGCCACCACCAACAACCCCGACGGCTCCGCCATCAACTTCTGGTCTCCCTCCCAGGAAGGAGCCCTCGCATCCTCCTCGTCCCTATCCAATCCTCACAACGCAGGTGCCGACGCCTTCGGCAATCTCTACATCGCTGACAAATCCAGCCACTCCATCCTCAAAATCACCACGGACGGCCGCATCCACACCTTCGCCGGCACCCACTCCGACGGCTTCAACGGCGACGGCCCCGCCCCCGCCACCTCCCTCCACCTCTCCAATTCCAACGGGCTCTACGTCCTCCCTAACGGCGTTGTCTACCTCCTCGACCCAGGCAATCACCGCATCCGCCGCGTCTCGACCTCCGGCGTCATGACCACCGTCGTCAATGACCCGGACCCGAAATGGGCCGCCTCCGGCCGCGCCCTCTGGGTCAGCCCGGACGAACAACTCATCTACTACACCCACGAATACTCCCCCGCCTTCCCAGGCGGTCTATCCGACGGCGCCTGCGTCAAGCAATGGTCTCCCTCCTCCGGCATCTCCCTCGTCTGCTCCAAAGCCGTCGGCTTCCGCAACCCGGGCAATCTCGCCGTCCACCCTATCAACGGAAAACTCTACGTCACCGACCGCGCCGAAGACGACGCCTCAGGCCTCGCCCAGGGCCTCTTCCGCATCGATGGCCCCGACCAGCGCACCCGCATCACCGGCAACAGCTCCCAACCCACCGCCACCGACGGGCTCCCCGCCCTCTTCAGCTACATCAGCCAACCCCGCGGCATCACCTTCCTCCCCGACGGCTCCTGCTTCCTCTGCGGCCACAAGGACGGCTCGGTCTGGTTCATGGATACCTCCGACACCCTTCACCTCTACCTCAGAGGAGCCGGCAAAAAAGACTCCTTCGACCTCCCTAACGGGCTCCATCCCCCACTCACCGGCGGCAATTACTTCAGCCAGCCTCGCGCCCTCACCCTCGCCCCTAACGGCGACCTCCTCGTCGTCACCAACGACAGCGGCTTCCTCTTCAAAGTCGCCTCCGTCACCCCACACCTCCCCTCCGACCTCTCCGCTCGCCCCTCCGGCGACGGCCGCATCCTCCTCCAGTGGTCCGGCCTCTTCTCCCGTGCCTCCCGCGTCCAGCGCTCATGGTCCCTCTCCTCCCCAGACTGGCAAACCATCGGCGCCGTCCCCGGCATGCCCACAGGCACCCCATCCTCCTTCACTGACTCCATCTCCCCAGACCACCCCCGCGCCTTCTACCGCCTCGCACCCTCGCTCTGACCACCACCCCCGGATCCGCTACTGTTTCCGGTTCTTCGTCTCAAGGTGCAGCAGCAGGATCCGCCGGATCTCCGCTATCGCTTCCGGCGTCTCCTGCGCCCCGTGACCAGACTTCACCACCAGCTCGGACTCCGCTCCCTCAAGGTGCGCACTCGTATACGGCACCACCCCATCCCCGCACTTCGGATCGCTCAATGGCAGCAACTTCTTGTTCCCCACAATCGAATGAATGTGCAAGCCCGGACGCAGCGGCAGCCGCATCGACTCCCGCACAAATGGCGACTCCGGCGACAGATTGTCAATGCTCGACGGCACTCCGTTCAGCTTCAATCGCGCCAGCGTCCCGCCCGCATCCCCGCTCAGCACATCGCCAAACGCACGCCCCGCCGTCCCCAGCGTCTGCACCGGCAGACTGATCAGCTTCCGCCCTAACTTCCCGATAAAGCCATCCGCCAGTCGGCTCCCCCGGTGCGGCGTGCACACGAAAATCACCCGCTCCACATGCGGGTTCGGCCCGAACTCCACCAGCGGCCGCAACGCTTCCATCCGCTTGTCCCCAGTTCCCACCGCCGGCAGCGGCTTCCCGAACATCGCCAGCTCAATCCGGTCCCCGCTGTCCACCACCTGCATCTTGCTCACCAAACCACCCATGCTGTGCCCCACTAGCACCATCCGGCCACGCGCCTCACGGTTCCCAATCCGCTCCATCTCCCGATCCATCGTCGCCAATCCCTCACGGAACCGCGCCGCACTGTAAATCACCGGCACCCCAGTCGGATACCGGAAGAAATACATCTGATAACGCTTCCGAATCACCGGATCCTCCCCCAGCTCGTTGAACGCATTGTGCCACGTCAACGGCCGGGACATCAATCCATGCACGAAAATCAGAGGAATCCGGTCCGCCGACGGCGGCTCCAACGCAATGATCCCCGTCTTGTCCAGATACTGCCCGCTGTGCCGCAACGCCCCCAACCCTGGCATCCCCAGCTTCTTCTCGGAGTGCTCCACCTCGTAGATCAAGTACTCCCCCACCGCACTGTAATCCGCCGCCAGTTCCAGCTCCCGCCCCCCAAGCTTCACAGTCGCCCCAGCCGCCGGACGCGACACCCTCAGCACCTCAACACCCCCAGCCCGCACCGCCGGCTCCAGCGTCACCGTCACCGGAAAAATATACCCGGCATCCGACAGAAACGGATGCTCCTTCCGCCGCTCCGGCGTCCCCTCCCATCGCGCCACCATCGGCACCCCCACCCCCGCATGCTCCACCGATCGCCGCATCCGCCGCTTCCCAGACTCAGCCACCGGTATCAGCCGGTCAAACCTCATCCCCGCAGCCGCTGCCACCCGAAACCGCCGCGCCCCTAGCACCATCTCCACACCATCCGCACTGTCGCGCGGCACCGCCCCGCTCTCCACCACCGCCCCGACCGTCTCCCCCACCACACGGTTGTAAGCCGCAACCTCCTCAGGCGTCCTCAACCCTCCAGCCACCATCGTATCCACCCGCGCCACCGGCACCCCAGCCCCACCACTCACCGCCGCCTTCCGCGGCGACGCACACGCCCCCGCAAAAACCGCCATCCCTAACACCAGTAAACGCGTCAGTTTCATAGCTGCACAGGCCTCCCGGCCACTATCGATTAGAATTTGATCGAAAACGCCGTCATCACGCCGCTGTTCGCCACATCATACGTGAACCCGCCATCACTGTAATCGATCGCAAAATACTTGTACCCAAGCTCCAGCGCAGTCCGCTTTGACATCTGCCAGCCCACCCCGCCGTACACCTGCCACACCAGCTCCGAACTCACCCCGAACCCACCAATGTCCGCCTTCCCAGCCACATAAAACTTCGGCGACAACTGATACCGCCCACGCACCCCCACAAACGGATCCACCCAGTCCGCCCGACCCGAAACTTCCGCAGGCAGCGCGTCGTTCAGCCGCCGCTCAATCGCCTTCGCCAGCCGCTTCTCCGCTCGCGCCACCGCCGCATCCACCCGCTCCGCCACCCCAGCCTTCGCCGCCGCAATCCGCGCATCCGCATACGCACGCAGCGCATCCCTCACCGGCCCGCTCTCTCCCAGATCACCGCCCCCTGGCCCTCCTCCCGCCAGCAACCCCACCGCCGCCACCGGCCGATCCCGCCCGCCAATGAAATCCTTGATCGCCTGCACCGCCCGCGCCGTCGCCGCCGCAGCCACTTTCCCTCCCAGATCCCCAGGAGCACGATCCCTCAATTCCGCCCCGATCCGCTCCACCGCCCGGCGGCTCAGCGCATCCGCAGCCTCCCGAATCCCCGCATTCGTCACATTCATCCGCAGGTCCGCTCCCACCGACATGTACCGCGCCCCCGCGTACACATCCACAAACCCCTTCTCACCCTCCCACACCCGATAAAACACCGCCGCCTCCGCCGCAATCTGCTCCACAGTAACATCCACACTGCTCAGCAGCGGCCCAGGCGTGTCCGCACCCGCCGACATCTTCAGATAAAGCCCATCCATCCAACCACCCCACCGACCACGCTGCAACTCCACATTCAGCATCCCCACCATGTCCAGATTGTCCAGAATCTGATCAATCCCCACACTCGTCTCCGCTGTATACCCCTTCACCCCGGTCGTCCCGTCCAGCCCCGCCAGCCACCCGTACGGCGTCACCGTCACACTCCACGGATTCAACGGCGGCGCCGTCAACTCAGCCGCAGGAGCCACCGTCTTGCCACCGGTTCCGGCCACAGCCGATACCACAGTGGCAAACGCAGAACACGCAATCAGGACACTCGTCTTCATATCAGTTATTTTGGTTGATGATGGATGACACCCCTCTCAACAAGGGCACTCAGTGAATAAGAAAGGCCATCGCCGTGATAGTGCCCACCAACCCGGCAAACGCCAGCGGAAAGACTCGCCGGCACCGCTGGTCAATCCGATCCGCCAGCCCGGAATCCCCGCGCTTGTCGCACACCCCCACCCACAGATTCATCACCACCGTCGCCGCCATCACCACCGTGCACACATTCAGAAACCCGTGCATCAGCGTCACCTCCGATACATGCGGCAGCAGATCACTCACCACATTCTGATACGCCACCGCCGTCAGAATCCCCACAAACGACACATTGATACGGTCCCCCAGCGACGATCGCTCCATCCAGAACACTGACCACGACAGCACCACAATCAGCACCAGCGGCAACACCACCAGCCGCAGCGAAAAAATCGAATCCCTCACCACCTCCACAGACACCACCAGCTGGTCCGCCTCCCCCATCACCACCGAACCCACCCGTCGCACTCCCAGCTTCACCCCCTCATGCCGCCACTGCGACACCTCCAACCCCTCCCTCACTTCCGCTTCTCCCGCCACCAGCCGCACCCCCCCCACCCCGAAACCCGGCAGCGCAAACACCGCCTCCAGACTGTGCCGGTCAAACGGATACCGCCTCATCTGGAAATCCGTCTCCACCGTCGCCGCCAGCACCGTCGTCAGCCGACACCGCCCGTCCGGCTGCACGAACAGCGTCGTCGCCACCGTCTCACAACCACCATGCTGATTCACCAGCGCCACCTGCGGATACCACGCCGGGGCAACCTCCTCCACCTGATACCGGCCCTGGTACACCTTCTCCTTCACTCCCGCCTCCCCCGCATCAAACGCCTGACGCTCATCACGCCACTCCAGCACCAGCATCCCAGTGAACGAAAACACTTCGTCCCGGTCATCAATATCCGTGATGTCCTCCAGCCGGAACGACGCCCTCACCTCCACCGGCCCGTCCGCAGGCGGCAGCGTCAGCTCACGCTCCGCCCCACCCGCTGCCACACCCCTCCCGGCACCAGCCATCAGCATCACCACCATCACCACCCGCCTCCACCAGATGTTCCTCGCGGCTCCCATCACTTCACTTCAATCGTCACCTGCTTGATCGTCCCCGTGAACTCATTCCCCTCCTGAGGATAGTCCGGCGACACATTCGTTTCCCCATCCACCCCCACATCCGCACCTTCATCACCGGAATACGCAAACGGCTGCGTCTTCGGAATGTGCCCCTCCGCAACCTGCTTCCCATCCACCGACAACACCGACTTACCCCCCGTCCCCGGCCTCGCCGCATCCGGCATAAACTCATAACGTACCGTATGCTTGCCTGGCGTCAGCGCCGTGTCCGACCCGATATTCGTCCGCTCCAGCGCAAACCAGTTGTACTCATGGTGCGGCTTCCCGTCCTTCAAATACAGCGTCCATCCCCCGAAATACCCAGCCTGCGCAATCACCACGCCGTTCGCCTTCCCTTCAGGCACCTCAATCTCCGCAGTGATCGTGTGCGCCACACTCTTCACATTGATGAACGCATTCTCCATCATCCCCGTCATCCCCGGATAAACCGTTAGCGTCTTCCGCCCGCCCATCAGATCAGGCCGCCCCGCAATCGCAGGATTGAACCGCTCCGACCTCCGATCGTCGATCGGAAACACGTGGTTCCTCACTGCCTCTTTCGCAAACACCGCCTGCAGTTCCTTCAGCTTCTCCGGCTTCTCCGCCGCCAGATTGCGTGCCTCGCTGAAATCCTCATCCACATGATACAGCTCCCACACATCGCCCTTCAGCGGAGGATTCTCCGCAAGTAGCCACGGTATCGAATGCCGCGTGCACGCCACCCATCCCTCATGATAAATCCCGCGGTTCCCGAACATCTCGAAATACTGCGTCTTGTGACGCTCCGGCGCTTCCGGCGCATCCACCGAATACAGCATCGACACCCCGTCCATCGGCCGCTGCTTCACCCCAGCCACTTCCTTCGGCTGCGGAATCTTCGCCGCCTCCAGTACCGTCGGAGCCACATCCACCACATGGTGAAACTGACTCCTCACCGCTCCGCCCGACGCCTTGATCCCCTTAGGCCAGTGCAGCACCATCCCGTTCCGCGTCCCCCCGAAATGACTCGCCACCTGCTTCGTCCACTGGAACGGCGTGTTCCCCGCCCACGCCCACCCTATCGCAAAATGCGGATACGTCGTCGGCCCGCCCCACGTGTCCAAATGCGCCATCATCTGCTCCGCTTTCCCCACAATCCCGTTCAACGCCATCATCTCATTGTACGTCCCCTCAGGCCCGCCCTCGGCACTCGATCCATTATCTCCGACAATATAGAAGAATAATGTGTTATCCAGCTCCCCGATCGTCTCCAGCTGCGCCACCAGCCGCCCCACTTCGTTGTCCGTGTGCTCCCCAAACCCCGCAAACGTCTCCATCTGGCGCTCAAACAGCCGCTTCTGCTCCGGCCCCATTTTCTCCCATGCCGGAATCTCCGCCGGCCGCGGCGTCAGCTGCGTTCCCGCTGGGATCACCCCTAGCTTCTTCTGACGCGCAAACGTCTCCTCCCGCAGCTTGTCCCACCCACCAGCGAACTCCCCTTTGTACTTCGCTATCCATTCCTTCGGCGCATGGTGCGGCGCATGCGTCGCCCCTGGCGCAAAATACAGATAAAACGGCTTGTCCGGCGTCAGCGACTGCTGCGCACTCACCCACCGGATCGCCTGATCCGCTAGGTCCGTCGTGAAATGATAGTCCGGCGTCTTCCGGTGCTCCACACGCGTCACGCCATCGTAAATCGCCGGCGCCCACTGGTTCGTCTCCCCGCCGATAAACCCGTAAAACTTCTCAAACCCCGACCCCGTCGGCCACCGGTCATGCGGCCCCGACACCGACACCTCCCAAGGCGGTGTCTCATGGTACTTCCCGAACGCCGCCGTGCTGAACCCGTTCTGCTTCAGAATCTCCGCCAGCGTCGTGATCTCCCGCGGCCTCACCCCCGTGTTCCCCGGATACGCCGTCGCCAGCTCCATGATCGCTCCCGCATTGTTCGCATGGTGATTGTGCCCCGTCAGCAGCGCCACCCGCGTCGGACTGCACAGCGCCGTCGTGTGAAACCGGTTATACTTCAATCCCCGCCCAGCCATCTTCTCCAGGGTCGGCATCCGAATCGGCCCCCCGAACGCCGAACTGTGCCCGAATCCGATGTCGTCAATCAGCACAATTACCACATTCGGCGCTCCCTCCGGAGCCGTCACCGCAAACCGCGGCGGTGCCTTCGCATCCCGCGCATCCTCCGTCTCAATCACCGGAGGCTCCGGCTCGTGAATCGGCAGCACCGTCCGGTCCAGCTCCGCAGCCACTCCCGCCCCCGCCGAAATACAAATGGCAAAAACACCGCCCATCAGCAGCGGCGGACAGAAAGGAACTGATTTTTTCATGGATGCGCAGCGATTGGTAATTCGACGACGCCCATTTAGTCCAACCTCCTGCCTCTTGTCCAACCGATTCAAACGGGAATCCACACTCGGCTTGTTCCAGCAGGGCGCGCCAGCATCCACGCCATCTCCCCTCAGTGCGCCGTAACCCGCGTCAGCGTCCCGCGCTCCCGCCCGTTCTTCAGCACCCACAGATAAATCCCCGCACCCAGCAGCATCCACACCGCATTCGTCCCCAGCGCCACCCCTAGCAGATTCCAGTTCACCGGCTGCCCCGCCACCACCGCCCGCATCCCCTCGAACACCGGCGCACACGGCAGACACAACGCTAGGCTCTGCGCCCAGCCCGGCAGCACCGACAATGGATAGTACACCGCCGCCAGCGGCTGAATCAGAAACGGCACCGCCCACGCCAGACTCTCCGCCGCCTGTCCCCACCTCAGAATCAGCGCGCTCGAAATCATCCCCAGACTCCACCCGAACATCATCAGCAGCCCGAAAAACGGCAGCAGATGCCAGCTGAACAGAAAGATGTTGAACTGATAGGCCACCCCCGCCAGCAGCGCCAGCACCGCCACCGTCACCGCAATCCGCAGAAATCCCACCACAAATCCGCTCGCCACATACTCCACCGGCCGCACCGGCGCAGCAAAGATGTTCAGCAGATTCCGCGTCCACACATCCTCCAGAAACGAAATCGCTACCCCCTGCTGCGCCCGGAACACCACATCCCACAGAATCACCCCCCCGATCAGCGCCGGAATGAACACCGGCACCGACGGCCCACCACGCGCCGCCTCCAGCCACACCGCCAGATTCCCCCACACCACCAGCTCCATCACCGGCCAGAACAGCAGCTCCACTAGCCGCACCGGACTCCGCGCATACAGAAACAGGTGCCGCAGGACTAAGGCTTGAATCACGGAGAACGACATCCCCACAGCAACACCCCGACCAGCCCGCCCGTCAAGCCGGAGCGCTCGCCTTCCCCCCGGCTCACTCCGCCCCTCGCGCCGATCGTTCACCATCCCCCTCGCCACTTTCCGCACTCTCCCCCAGCACCTTCACCCAGTGCCCAAGGAAAAACCGCTTCTCCTTCGGCAGCAGATCCACCGACGTCCCCAGAATCGGCCGCAGCGCACAACTCATCTGCAGGGTCACCACCACAAACATCAGCGTCCACAAATGCAGGTGAAACCCGCGCGTCAATCCCATCCACCGCGCTCCCTTCCGCAGAAATCCAAGCCCCGCCAGCAGCGCCGTCAGCCACGCCAGCACCATCAGCGTCCCCATGAACCCCAGCGACTCCGTACTCTGGCTGAATACCCACACCACCGGCGTCAATCCCGCCAGCAGCAACGCACTCAGCGCCACCGTCCCCGCTAGTAATCCCGCCAAGGCCCCAAACCGAATGTCCGCTCCACTCAGACTCACAAAAATATACAGGCTCGGCAGACAGATCATCGCCGCAAACAGGGTCCCCACCATGATCTTCACCGGGGCCGCCCACCACTGCACCCCACCGGAAAACGAACCCGCCGCCAGCCCGAACGCCGCCAGCCCACACACCGCCACCAGAAGCAGCGCCGCCACCGCCATCACCCCACGGCCCCCATGGCTCAGTTCATAAACCAGCCTTCCCGGTTTCTTCAGCAGGCTCTCAATCACCGATCCCGGCCCGACCGGTCCAGGCAATGGTTCCAAGGGTTCCATCGATGGCGGCTTTGGCGGTTGGGGCAATGTTGGGGCATTCATGGTCTTTCGTTGTCTTGTGTTGTTGTCGGAAAAGTCTTCACGCGCGCATGGAACATTCCCGCCACCACCAGCCCGCACATCCCCACCACCGCCCACCACACCCCGCCATCCACCTCCCCCGCCAGCGACGCCACATTGCGCCAGATCGCTTCGTAGAAACTGCTCCGGTTCCAATCCGCCCGCAGAAACTCCACCGGCCTCCCCGGTTGCCCGAAAAACGGCCGCAGGTTCCACGACAACTGCGCCCCCACAAAAAGATTCCCAGCCAGCCACGCGAAAAACACCCGCCTCCCCGCCAACACCGTCTCCGCCGCCCGCTCCAGCAATGGCAGAAACCTCCGGCACGATGTCACCCCCGCATACGCAATCGCCAGCGTCTGCGTCAGCAGAATGATCTGATACGCCTGCTGCCCGCCTTTCTCCCCCGGCCCTGGCGCACCCCACGCCATCGCCGCCGTCACCGGACTCAACGCCCCAGTGATCAGCGCAAACAACGCAAAACTCATCAACTGCGCCTGCACCGTCTGACGGAACCCAAACCCGCTCCCGAGCAACTGCGCCAGCAACCCATTCAGCAACCCATTCGTCACCAACGTCAGCAGTACCAGCAGCGGCAACTTCACCGCCACATACCCGCCCATCAGTCCCGCTCGCCACAACCCCAAGCTGTACCCGAACGCCGCTCCCCCCAAAACAATCACGACCAGACACGCCACCACCCTCTTCCACGTTGGCTCCTCAATCCATTCCCCAGCCTCCCCGCCCCCCGGTCGCAGCATCCCCGGCAACGCCAGCATCGCCGCCATAACATCACCCGCTTCCTCCCGCTGGCCCTCAGGTGATTTCATTCAAGTTCCATGGATTGCTGACTTTGCGACACAAAGCACTTTGCAATACAAAGCACATGGCGCAACAAATTTCTTACCCCCACACCAGTTTTTCTCACCCCCCGTCGCCGCATCATCTCACCCCAACCACCCCTCCAATCACGCCGCCGCAGGCATCTCCGGTGGACCCGCCGGCTTCTTACGGAAGAAATTCCACCACGTCCCTCCAATCCCAAACAAAAACACCGCCGCAGCTACCAGCTTGCCTTCCGTCTCATCCGTCGGCCCACCAACCACAATCACCTTCTCAGGCGCCGATGCCAGATACTTGATCTTGATCACCGGCTCAGTCTCCGCCCTCTCGTAAAGCGCCTTCGATACCCCAATCTCAGCCTTAAGCTTGCCCAGCGCTTCCACCGGATACTCTACCTCAAGTTTGTAACTCTTCGATCCTCGACGCCCGCGATTCTCAATCTTCGCGAGCGGAATCGCCTCCACCGCCACCCCCTCACGATCAATCAGCTTCTTCTCCGTCTCCTTGTTATGAGCAAACCCGAAAATCACCGGCCCAGCCACAAGGGCAATCAAAGAAAAAATCTTGAGACGCGCCATATCAAATCAGTAGGTCGAGTTTCAGTTTCTATCTGTCAGGGAGTCACTCGAGGCAAGACAAAAACTCTACCCCCCCCTCAGCCGCCCTCCATCCCTCCTTCTGCCTTTTCTCCGAAGCCGCCGCCCGCTGAACACACCCCTACTCAAGCTCCCACCCGGAAAACAAGCGGCCCGTTTTCCTTTCGGAAAACGGGCCGTTATAACCTGGCAACGTCCTACTCTCGCATGACCTGTCGTCAAACTACCATCGGCGCTGCGGCGTTTCACTTCCGTGTTCGGGATGGGAACGGGTGGTTCCACCGCGCCATGGTCACCAGAACCAGAGCAGTGAGTACCGGA
>JAIXPK010000156.1 GCA_027486335.1 Verrucomicrobiaceae bacterium
GGGCAGGAGGCGATCAAGGAGTGGATGCGTCAGGACATTGCGTTGTGGCGGCAGGGGGATCTGGAGGCGATGCCGATGGGGTATCTGCTGTGCGGGCCGGTGGGGACGGGGAAGACGTTCATGGTGGAATGTCTGGCCGGGGAGGCCGGGGTGCCGGTGGTGAAGATGAAGAATTTCCGGGACAAGTGGGTGGGGAGTACGGAGGGGAATCTGGAGAAGATTTTCCGCCTGCTGCATGCGCTGGGGAGGTGTTATGTGTTCATAGACGAAGCGGACCAGGCGCTAGGGAAGCGGAATCAGGATGGGGACAGCGGGGTGGGCGGTCGCGTTTATTCGATGATGGCGAAGGAGATGAGCGACAGCGGCAACCGCGGGAAGATTGTGTGGATTCTGGCGTCGAGCCGACCGGATTTGATCGAAGTGGATCTGAAGCGGCCTGGTCGGGTGGATGTGAAGATTCCGATCTTTCCGACGACGACGCCTGAGGAGGGGTTTCAGTTGATCCGGGCGCTGTGCAAGCGGCGGGGGATGGTGCTGGAGCCTGGGGATCTGGAGGTGCTGCGGGCGCGGATTCCGGACTGGCTGACGCCGGGGGCGGCGGAGGCGCTAGCGGTGAAGGTGTACCGGATGGTGAAGACGAAGCAGTTGACGCCGCAGGCGGCGCTGGCGGAGGCGCTGGAGACGTATCAACCGGCGGTGTCGCGGGAGACGATGGAGTTTCAGGTGGGGCTGGCGGTGTCGGAGGCGAGTGATTTGAGTTTTGTGCCGGAGTCGCTGCGGCATTTTGGGAATGCGGAGGGGTGAGGGGGCTGGTGTAGGGGTAGGCGGCGGGGGAGGACGTGATTTCGGGGGTTGTGCGGTGGGGGTGGGGTGTGGCAGAAGGGGGGGATGAACCGAGTATTGAGTCGTCGTCGATTTCTGGGTGGGGCCGCAGCAAGTATTGGGGCTGGGCCGCTGGTGTTGAGTGAGAGGGTTTGGGCGCAGGGGGGGACTGGGCCGGGGAGCAAGGTGCGGTTGGCGTGTATCGGGACTGGGGGGATGGGGACGGGGAATCTGCAGTCGTTTCTGAATGATGACCGGGTGCAGGTGGTGGCGGTTTGTGATGTGGATAAGGGGCACCGGGAGCGGGCGGCGGGTCTGGCGAAGCTGGGTGCGGGGGATCAGTATGGGGATTTCCGGGAGGTGCTGGCGCGGAAGGATGTGGATGCGGTGATGTGTGCGGTGCCGGATCACTGGCATGCGGTGATTGCGATTGCGGCGGCGAAGGCGGGGAAGGATCTGTATTCTGAGAAGCCGCTGGCGGCGAGCATCGGGGAGGGTCGGGCGGTGTGTGCGGCGGTGAAGAAGTATGGTCGGGTGCTGCAGTGCGGGACGTGGCGTCGGTCCGGGCTGAAGACTCGGTTAGGGTGCGAGTGGGTGAGGAACGGGTATATCGGGGAGTTGAAGGAGATTGAGGTGGGGGTGCCTGGGGCGTTTCAGGTGCAGGGCGGGTATACGGGGCTGGAGGGGGAGGAGCCGGTTCCAGAGGGGTTTGATTATGAGATGTGGCAGGGTCCGGCGGCGGCGGCTCCGTACACGGCGGCGCGGTGTCATTTCAATTTCCGGTGGGTGAATGCGTATGCGCCGGGGTATGTGACGGATTGGGGGGCGCATTTTCTGGATGTGGCGCAGTGGGGAGCGGGGAAGGATGAGACGTCGCCGGTGGAGATTGTGGCGTCGGAGGTGAAGCGTCGGGAGAAGGGGATTTATGATGCGCCGGAATCGTTCCGGATTGAGTATCGTTATGAGAAGGGGCCGCGGGTGGTGATGTTCAGCACGACGGATGCGTCGAAGTGGGGTGTGAAGTTCATCGGGAGCGAGGGCTGGGTGTTCTCCGAGAACGACAAGCTGGAGAGCGGGCCGGCGAATCTGCGGACGGTGAAGTTCAAGGACAGCGACGAGCGGTTGTTCGTGTCTAACAATCACCATCGGAACTTCATTGATGCGGTGCTGAGCCGCGGGCGGACGGCGGCCCCGGCGGAGTCGGCGCACCGTGCGGCGACGTTCTGTCACCTTGGGACGATTGCGGCGGCGTTGGGTCGGGGTGTGAAGTATGATCCGGTGACGGAGACGTTTCCGGGGGATGCGGACGCGATGGCGCTGCACACGCGGAAGCTGCGTGGGCCGTGGACCCTAGAGTAGCCCGTCTTACAGATGGTATCTTCTGATTTTGTGGGAAGGAAGGAGGATTGAGCCGCACTATGGATGGGGTAGGGGACGGGTCTTTCTCCCGATTCCTGTGTTGCTCGTCGGTTACGAATCCTGATTCGCGCCCTCCTCGCGCCGTGGACTCGGAAAAAATCCCTCGTCCATAAGACACCATCTGTAAGACGGACTACACTAGAAGGGTGAGGGCGGGGCGGGCGATCAGCGGCGTTTGCTGCCGCCGAGGAGACCACCGAGGAGGGCGCTGAGGCAGCCTCCGGATTTGGCACCGCCGCTCATGCGTGCGAGGTCGTCCATGATGCTGCCGTCGCCGTTCTGGTCGAGGATGGTGGCGAGACCGCCGAGGGGGCCGCTGGAGCCGGCCGAACCGGAAGAATGTGTGGAGGTGTGAGATGGGGAGGATGCGTTACCGGCTTTGGAGAGTGCGCCGAGGACGACGGGGATGAGCATGGGGAGGACCTTGGCGGTTAGTTCCGGGGAGAGGCCCATGCGGTCGGCGATGACTTGTTCGGCCTGACCGCGTTTGGATCCGAAGATGACGGAGGGGTCGATGGATGCGGGTGCGGAGGTGGAGGAGGAAGGCGAGGAGTGGGAGCTGCCGCCGCGGAGGATGCGGAGGAGATCTTCTTCGAGGACCTTGGGGTTCTGGCCCTGTTGTTCGGCGCGGCGTTTGAGGCCGCCGAGGATGACTGGGGCGACTTGCGGGAGGACGCGGGCGGCGTCTTCGCGGGAGAGCCCGTACTGGTTGCTGAGCTGGTCTTCCACGGTGCGGCCGTGGTCACGGTAGAGGTCGTCGAGGAATCCCATGGGGTGAGTTGGTTAGAAGGTGATGAGCAGGATGATTGGCACAAGTGGCGGGTGGTGCGAGCGGAAAGCTGGGGAGGAAAAAGAGCGGGAGATGTAACGCGAGGGGGAGTGGAATGCGTCCATGGTGGGCAGAATGAATGACAATTATCTGACCTCGGCGGTGGTCTTTGCGATCGCCTTGTTTTTGTTTGGGACTGCGCTGACGCTGGCGGCAGGGATGCTGACGGCGTCGGGGATGTTTCCGGAGTTTGCGGGACGGTGTGCGGAGCGAATGCGGCGGCCGGTGCGGTGTTTTTTTGCTGGAGTTGGCGTGGTGGTGGGGGTGGTGTTGTTCATGGGATTGGCGAAGAATCTTGGGGAATTGGGGAATCTGCTGATGCTGGTGGCGGGTGGCGGGGCTGTGCTGGCGGGGGTGGCGGGTGCGGCGGGATTGGTGGAGCGGATGGCGGCGCGGAGTGGGGCTGGGGTGGATGGTTGGGTGGCGAGGCGGAGGGCGGCGACGGTGCTGGCGTTGTCGTGGGTGATTCCGGTGGCTGGTGGATTTGTGCTGCTGCCAGCGTGTCTGCTGATGGGTTTGGGGGCCGCGGTGATGAGTGTGAGGCGGGGTCGGGTGGCGGAGGTGCCGCCGGTTCCTGCGGTGCTGTCGGTTCCTCCTGTGCCTCCGGTTCCGGTTGCCGAGGTGCCGGGGATGGATCCTGCGGTGGTGGCGGCGGTGAGTGTGGGGATTTCGAACGGGCTTTGAGGATATGAAGACGACTGCGACGATGACGAGACGCGGGGTATTGCGGCTGGGTGGGGGCGTGGCGGCGGGAGCGGTGCTGGGCGGGTGCGGGAAGGTTCGGGCGTTGTGGCCGCGGCGTGGGGAATTGAAGCCGTTTGCGGTGCCGGGCGGGGAGGGGATCGGGCCCGTGGCTCATGTGCTGAACCGATTGACGTGGGGGGCGGGGCCTGGGGATTACGAGCGGGTTAGGGCGATGGGTGGGACGGAGGAGGAAGCGGCGGCGGCGTTTGTGGAGGAGCAGCTGAAGCCGGAGATGATAGTTGATGATTATGCGCGGGCGGCGTGTGCGCCGCTGGAGGCGATCCGGCAGCCGGTGCCGGAGTTATTCGAGTACAAGCCGGCGCAACTGGATGACGAACTGACGCGGCGGGCGGTGATCCGGGCGGTGCATTCGGAGCGGCAGTTGTATGAAGTGATGGTGGGGTTCTGGTCGGATCATTTCAACATTGATGCGTCGAAGCTGGATTGTCAGTGGTTCAAGTGCGCGGATGACCGGGAGGTGATCCGGAAGCATGCGATGGGGTCGTTCCGGGAGATGCTGCGGGCGTCGGCGTTGAGTCCGGCGATGCTGTTTTATCTGGATGGGAGGAAGAACCGGAAGGATGGGGAGGCGGACCGGCCTAACGAGAATTACGCGCGGGAGCTGCTGGAGCTGCACACGATGGGGGTGGATGGAGGGTACAGCCAAGAGGATGTGATGGAGGCGGCGCGTTGTCTGACGGGATGGACGGTGACGGGGAGGGAAGTGCAGTTCGGGATCGGGCGGGTTTATTTTGATGCGCGCGGGCATGACGACGGGAGGAAAGTGGTGTTAGGAGTGGAGATTCCGGCGGGGGGCGGGGCGGGGGACCTTGACCGATTGTTAGACATTCTGATGGGGCACGAGGCGACGGGGCGGTATGTGGCGGAGAAGCTGTGCCGGCATTTCATTGCGGACGAGCCGCCGGGTGGGGCGGTGGCGGTGGTGGCGGAGGCGTTTCGGGCGAGTGGCGGGGGTGTTCGGGAGATGCTGCGGGCGTTGTTCGGGAGTGAGGAGTTCGGGGCGGCGCGTGGGGTGAAGATCAAGCGGCCGTTTCATTTTGTGGTGTCGGCGCTGCGGGCGACGGGGAGTGTGACGACGGCCGGGGGCGGGGTGAAGCGGGCGTTGCTAGTGATGGGGCATGTGCCGTTTCACTATCCGACGCCGGAGGGGCCTGCGCCTGAGGGGAGTGCGTGGCTGGCGACGCTGCTGCACCGTTGGGATTTTGCGGTGAAGCTGACGGATGGGGGGATTGGGTGTTCGCGGAACGAGCCGGAGAAGCTGGTGAAGTGTGCGGGCGGGGTGGGCGGGTTGCTGGGGCATTGTTTCGGGCGGCGGGCGACGGCGGATGAGCTGGCGGCGGCGGGGGCGGTGAAGGATGTGGTGGCGCTGGCGCTGGCGGCTCCGGCGTTTCAGATTTACTAACAACAGCCATGGAGACGATCATAGCGGAAGAACGGGGCCCCCGGCCGGTGCTGGTGAATGTGTTTCTGCGGGGCGGGGCGGATGGGTTGCATCTGGTGCCGCCGGTGGGGGATGATGCGTATTACCGGGCGCGGCCGGGATTGGCGGTGAAGGCCGGGGAGGCGTTGCGGCTGACGGATTTTTTCGGGCTGCATCCTGATCTGAGGCCGCTGCATGGGATTTATCAGGCGGGGGAACTGGCGGTGGCGCATCAGTGCGGGACGGCGGACGAGACGAGGTCGCATTTTTCGGCGGAGGATTATGTGAATCATGGAGGGCTGGAGGGAGGCGGGTGGATTGGGCGGTTTCTGCATCGGACGCGGGATCCTGAGGATGGGCCGCTGACGGCGGTGAGCATCGGGTCCGGGGTATCGGATGCGCTGCGGGGAGTGGCGGCGGTGGCGATGCGGTCGCTGGAGGAGTTCACGATTCCGGACCGGGATCCTGCGTTGCGGGGGCAGCTGGGGGCGATGTATGCGCGGGCGGGCGGGGTGCTGGGGGCGGCGGGGGCGTCGACTTTGCGGGCGCTGGAGCGGATTGAGTCGGTGAGGAAGGGAGGCGGGGTGAGTGGGGGAGTGGCGGAGGCTGGGTATGGGGATGACGGGTTTTCCGGCGGGTTGAAGTTGCTGGCGCGACTGATTCGGGCTCGGGCGGGATTGCGGGCGGCGACGATTGAGTTAGGAGGATGGGATTCGCATTTTGCGCAGACGACGCTGACGAGCGGGCTGATGCCGGTGCTGGCCCGCGGGCTGGCGGCGTTCCGGAAGGATCTGGGAGGATTGATGGGGGAGGTGCATGTGGTGGTGACGACGGAGTTCGGGCGGCGGGTGGCGGAGAACGTGAGTGCGGGGACGGATCATGGGCGTGCGGGCGTGTGTTTTGCGATGGGTGGAGGCGTGCGAGGCGGGCGGGTGCTGTCGGATTGGCCGAAGGGAGGGATTGGGGCGGACATTCTGGAGGGGCCGGGGGATTTGCCGGTGCGGCTGCCGTTGCATCACGGGTTGATGGCGGTGCTGAAGCGGATTCGGCCGGAGGTGAGCGGGGAGGCGGTGTTTCCGGGGTTGGAGGCGGGGGAATTGGACTGGTGAGTGGGGGTGGGGAGGGTGGCGGAAACGTTTCTGGAAAAGTGCGGGAGGCGATTGCATCCGCGGGTGCGTGTGGCAGTATCAGGGAATGCCTGATCCCCTCATCAAGCTGCCGCCTTCGGGTGGACTGCATACGCGAGATGATCTCACGCTGTTTGGGCGCGTGCATCTGGCGATGCGGCGGTCGAGTCGTGCGTTTTACCGCCAGATGAGGCACCCTCGGCGGCGGGCGCGTGGGGGGTGGCGGAAGTGGTTTGCGGAGAAGATCCGGAATCGTGCGTTGTGGCGACCGGAGCGGCATGCGGTGGCGGCGGGATTGGCCGGGGGATTGTTCATGGCGATGGTGCCGGTGCCGTTGCAGAGCCTGCTGGCGGCTGGGGTGGGGATGTCGCGGGGTTGGAATTTACCGGCGACGGTATCGGCGACGTGGTTGAGCAATCCGTTCACGTATGTGCCGATGCTGATGGGGGCGCGGTATGCGGCGACGTTGTTTTTCCATGTGATCGGGCGTCATTGTGCGGTGGAGGAGATGACGTTCGGGAGATTGCGGGAGGTGGCAGATGCGGCGATGCATATGCATGTGCGGACGGCGTGGCGGATGGGCGGGCCGGCGCTGCTGGAGCTGGTGTTCGGGATGCTGCTGCTTGGGGCGGTGCTGGCGCTGGTGGCGTGGGTGCTGGTGCAGATCTTCTGGGGAGTATTTGTCAGGGAAAGGAAGGAACGGGCGTGAAGCTGGGGGTGGAAGTGCTGAAGGGCTTGCGGTGTCCGGTGGACGGGCAGTTGCTGGAGCAGAGGGAGGCGGGGATGCCTGAGGGCGCGGTGGTGGTGACCGCGGATGGGCGGTGGGGGTACCCTGAGGAGGGCGGGTTTGTGTGTCTGCTGCCGGAGCGGCGGTTTGAGGTCAGACCCGGCGGAGCTGACGGCGGAGAACGAGATAGAGGATGACGAGAGGGCCGACGATCCAGATGCCGAGGATGGCGGCGTTGAGGGGGATGGTGCTGCTGCGGAAGTCGAGGGGTTGCCAGTGACGGCCGAAGGCGTCGCCTTCCCAGATGAAGCGTTTTTCGCGGCCGAAGAAGACGTTAGGTTTTGATCTGCGGCGTTTGTCGGTGCGGACCATTTCGGCTTTGCTGATGAGGTCGCGGACCTTCTGATTTTCGAAGATCTGTTCAGCGGAGACGGTGACACCGCCCGGGCGGTGGGCGTCGGGGTCGAAGGCGCTGGCGTTGACCTCGTCCATGATGCGCTGGATGCGGCGGACGAGAGCGTCTGGGGAGCGTTCTTCGAGGCCGGAGATTTTGGCGAGGGCGTCTTTTGCCATGGAGAGCTGGCGTTCCATGGGAGGGAGCGGGGTTTTGGAGGCGGCGAGGGAGTTGCTGAGGGATTTGATGCGGTCGTTGAGGACATCCTGGGCCTCGTTGAGCGGGTTATGATAGGCCTGAGTGAGGACGAGCCCTTCGTAGGACCAGCGGAGAGGCATGAATTCGCAGATGAAGGGGACGCGGAGATTGCTGGGGTTGTCGTGGGAGTCCGCGGGGTCGGTGGGGCGGAGCCATTTGCGGATGCTGTGGACGAAGTCGAGGTTGCGGTTCATTTCCTCGTATTTGATGAGGGCGCCGCCGAGGATGATCTGGGGGATGAGGATGAGAGGGATGACGTTGAGAGCGGTTTTGGCGTCGCGGACGAGACTGGAGACGAGGAGGCCGATGCTGACGCCGCAGAGGGAAGTGAGGAACATCCAGAAGAGATAGGGGAGGAACATTTCGCGGACCTCGAGGATGCTGTTGCCGATGGCGAGGTAGATGACGTCCTGGGCGAGGGAGACGGCACCGAGGGCGAGCATTTTGGAGAGGATGTAGCCGGCGGCGTTTTTGGAGTAGTTGCGTTCGCGCTGGAGGAGGACGCGGTCGCGGATGATTTCGTCGGCGCTGTTGGTGAGGCCGAGGAACATGGCGACGACGAGCGACATGAAGAGGTAGGTGGGGATGTGGAAGGCGGAGGCGAACGTGTAGTCGCCGTCTTCCGACCACCTGAGGACGGAGGCGATGAGCCCTGCGAGGAGAGGTGCCTCGAGGAGCGTGGTGACCATGTTGGCGCGGTTGCGGAGGCGGCTGAGGACGGCGCGGCGCATCATGACGCCGAGGCGGACCCGGCGTTCGCGGTGGGAGACCGGGTCCGGGGAAGCGGTGGCGGAGGCGGCGGCGGGCGGAGAGGTGCTAGTGCCCTGGAGCGAGCCGTCGTCGCGGTGGAGGCTAGCGTCTTTGACGTCCTTGATGACGAGGTGTGCCTGGAAGCGGTCGCGCCAGAAGTCAGGTGAGAAGCGGCGGGCGGGGGCCATGTGGCCGCGGGCGTCTTCCTCGTAGAGAGCGTCGCCGCTGAGGTCGCGGAGAGGGGTTTCGAGGACATCGAAGACGAATTCCGGCTGATGGAAGTCTGGAGGCGGGAGGGTGGCACCGGCCTGTTCAGCGGGTGCGGCGAGTTGTTCGGTCCATGCGTCGCGGAAGTAGGCGAGCATGTCTTTGGGGTTGCCGAAGAAGACGAGCTTGCCGCCGTTGTCGAGGAGGATGGCTTTCTGGAAGAGCTGGAAGAGACGGGCGCTGGGCTGGTGGATGCTGACGAAGACGATTTTGTTATGGGCGAGCCCGCGGATGATTTCGAGGACGTGTTCCGAGTCTTTGGAGGAGAGGCCTGAGGTGGGTTCGTCGAAGAGGAAGACATCGGCCGGGGTGATCATGTCGAGGCCGACGTTGAGGCGTTTGCGTTCGCCGCTGGAGAGGATTTTCTGTTCGGGGAGGCCAGCGGGTCTGTTGCGGCGTTCGTTGAGGCCGAGTTCGATGAGTTTGGCGTCGACGCGGCGTGAGATGTCGCGGCGTTTGAGGTGAGGCGAGCGCATGGTGGCGGCGCACTCGAGATTTTCCTGAACGGTGAGGAGCGGGTCGAAGGCGTCTTCGTGGGGGATGTAGCTGATGAAAGGGCAGAGGAGGTTGAGGTTAGAGTAGAGCGGGGAGTCGTTCATGAGGACGGCTCCCTGAGCTGGTTTGAGGTGACCTGCGAGGATGCGGAGGAGACTGCTTTTGCCTGAGCCGGAGGGGCCGAGGACGCAGACCATTTCGCCGCGGCGGACGGAGAAGCTGACACTGTCGACGGCGGGGACCCCGCGGCCGAAGGAGTGGCTGACGTCGACGACGTCGAGCTGGCGGATGATGTTGCGTTCTTCCTCGATGATGCCGTCGGCGAAGCGGCAGCGGAGGTACTGGCCCTCGCCGAGAGAGATGACGGCTCCGTCGGCGAGGGGAGCTTTTTCCTTTTCGCGGACGGACTGACGTTCGACGGTTAGGGGGCGGGGTGATTTGAGGACCTCGAGTTCGCCGGTTTTGGCTTCGGGGTCGAAGCGGATGCTGAGGAGGAGTTCGGAGCGGAGGGAAGGGGAGAGGAGGATATCGCCGCTGCGGAGGAGGGCTGGGTTATTGGAGACGAGGTATTCGGCGCGGCCTGGGTGGAGGTCGAAGCGGCCGCCCATTTCGCGGGCGCGGCGTCTGAGTTCTGCGAAGGAGATGCCGGTGCCGTCCGGGAAGGCGATGCGGTCGGTGAGGGAGGCGGTGAGTTTCTGGTTAGGGAGGAGGCGGAGACCGGAGACGCGGAGGTCGGCGCGGCGGAGGGCGGTGACTTCGACGGAGAGGCCGAAGGCGATGCGGAGGACGCTGCTACGGGAGCGTTCGCGTTCGAGGAACGGGCTGCCTGAGGAATTGAGACCGAGGAAGAGGGAAGTGGAGGAGACTCCCTTTCTGGCATTGAGGTAGAAGACGAGGTCCTGGTGGTCGATGACGTGGTCGCCGAGGACGACGCGCTGACCGTCGTAGAGACGGAGGAATTCGCCGGTGCCGAGCTGACGGCCGCGGGCGATAACGGGCGCGGTGCCGGTGTTTTTGAGGAGGAGGAGGTCCTGGAAGCGGAAGACGGTCAGGCTGTGAGGGCCGGAGAGGTGGTCGAGGACGAGGTCGGCTGGGGGGCTGCCGCCGATGTCGAGCATTTCGAGGACTGCGGAGGCTGCGGAGGATTCGGAGGGGCCGACTTCGGCGAGCTGGCCGACGATGGCGCGTGCTTCCTGGGCCATGCCCATGCGGGCCATGAAGGATTCGAAGGCGGACATTTCGCCTGCGAGGGTGGAGCATCTGGTGATGAGGACGTAGAGCTGGACGGCGAGCTGGATTTTTTCGTCGTGGTCGAGCATGCCGTCGAGTTCGGCGGCCATGGCGACGAGGTCCTGAGGTTCGCTGAGGGCCTTGCGGTAGAGGGCGCGGAGTTCGGAGTAGACGGCTTCTGGGTAGTCGTAGCGCATGAAGCCGAGACTGCTTTCGATTTCCTCCTCGTGGGCTTCGCCGTCGAGTTTACTGAAGCCGGCGTAGACCCTGATGAGGAGGGGCATGAGCTGGCGGCGAAGCGGGCGGCCGCGGATTTTGCGGACGATGCGGCGGAGGCGGCCGTCGTTGGAGGTTTCGAACATGCCTTTGGGCGGGGGCGAGGAGGAGCCATGGCCCTCTGGGGTTTCAGGGGAGGAGGGGAGGCTCATGCGGGAGGTGGAGAGAGAGTGGGCGGAGAGGGCGCGGCGACAGGAGTCAGTGCCACTGGGCGTGAGGAGCCGCAAGCTTGTGGGGCGGGAAGCGGGCAGAAAAAAACCGGAGGCACCGTCTGATGGGACGGCAGCCTCCGGTTGAGTGAAGAGGAGAGGGGATCAGGAAGCGTCGGCCTTGCTGAGCGCCTTGAAGGCAAAGGCGGCGGCGGCACCGCCGAGGAGGTCGGCGACGATGTGGAGCCAGATGCCTGCAGGGGCGGTGAGTTTCATGATGGCGACGCCGACGGCGACAGCTGGGTTGAAGGCACCACCGGAGATGTGGCCGACGGCGAAGGCGCCGGTCATGACGGTCATGCCGATGGCGAGGCCGTAGAAGGAGTTGCCGTCGTTGGCCTTGGCGGTGGCGACGTTGAGGACGACGTAGGCGAGGGCGAAGGTGAAGAGGAATTCAGCGAGGAAGGCCTGTGGGACGTTAGCGATGGCAGCGCCTTCGCCGGTTTTGCCGGTGAGGAAGGTGGCGGCGGCGGCGGCGGCGGAAGCGCCGAGGATTTGGGAGATCCAGTAAGGGAGGACGTCCTTGGCGTCGCATTTCCCGCGGAGGAAGACGGCGAGGGTGACGGCTGGGTTATAGTGGGCGCCGGAGATGTGGCCGCCGGCGAAGATCATGACCATGAGGGCGGCTCCGATGGCGAGGGGCGGGATGACGCCAGCCTGGCCTGCGAGGACGGTGCAGCCGATGGTGAGGACGAGGAAGAACGTGCCGATGAATTCGGTGATGTATTTGTTCATGGTGTGGAACTGGATAGTGGACGCGTTTTGTGAAGGCGGGGGAGAGTAGCGTCAAGGTGCAAATCGTGCAACGACCGTTCAACCACTGTAATGCGGGGGGCTGACGGAAGAGGAATCAGGGGCGCGGGGAGCGTGGTGGGACGTAGTAGGGGGAGGGAGCGGGGGCGGTGGATGGGGAGACCTTGGTGCGGATCCACGAGCTGGCGCGATTGAGACTGTCTTTGACGGCGGTGGCGCTGCGGCCGGCGACGTCGCGGGTGCGGTACCAGAGTTCTTCGGCCTGGGAGGCGGGTTGCTGGGAGGGGTTGGCGGCGGCGGCGGTGGTTGAGAACCACTGAGTGGCGAGGATTTTGCCGGAGGAGGCGGAGACGGTGACCTCGCCGGTTTTGCGGCCGAGGGCGTCATTGAGGACGAGGAACCAGACTGGGGATGAGGAGCGGGCGGGGGTTTGGAGCCGGTAGTGGACCGAGTGGAAGCCGATGCGTGCGGCTTTGGCGGCGGCTTCGGCGCGGGAGAAGGCGAGCGTGCTGTCGAAGGCGACGGATTTGAGGGAGAGGAGCGGGGAGTTGGCGGAGGCGGCGGCTTTGGGCGGGAGTGGGCCTTCGGCGATGACGCCGGAGTCGTTGATGAAGAATTCGCGGAGCGTGCCGTCGGCGTCTGAGGCGACCATGCGCCATGCGGCGGGTTGGTCGGCACCGTTTTCGCCGGTGACGAGGACGATGCGGGTGAGGTAGGCGGCACCGCGTTCGCGGCCGACGGTGCGGAGGGCGTCGCGTGCGGAGATGGCTCCGGCGAGGGTTGAGCCTGCGGAGAGGAGGAGGATGGCGAGCGAGCGGAGGAGGACAGGGGCGGTGCGCATGGGACGGAGGGAACGTGCTGGAAGTGGGGCCGGGGTTCAACCGGGGAACGCAGGGAGAACGGGAGATTCCCGGCTTGCTGCGGTGCTGGGTGGACCGTAGAGCCTGCGGTTTTCTATGGCTGCGCTTGTATCTGTTAAAGACTTGACCCTTTCGTTCGGTAATCAGGATGTGCTTGCCGGGGCGACGCTGGCGGTGGAGGAGGGGGAGAAGGTTGGATTGGTGGGGAGGAATGGTTGCGGGAAGAGCAGCCTGCTGAAGATCATTGCGGGGGTGGAGAAGGCGGATGGGGGGACGGTGTCGTTGCGGAACGACATGGTGATCGGGTGGTTGCCGCAGGAGTTTGAGTTGAGGGATGACGCGACGGTGGAGGAGAATGTGCGGGACGGGGCGGCGGAGCTGCTGGGGTTGATTGCGCGGTATGAGTCCGGGGAGGCTGGGGGGCATGAGGAGAGCCGGTTGCTGGAGACGATCGAGCGGCGGGGTGGGTGGGAGATTGACAGTCGGGTGAAGATGATGATGACCGAGCTGGGGTGTCCTCCGGCGGGGAGGCGGACCGGGGAATTGTCAGGTGGGGAGAAGCGTCGGGTGGCGCTGGCGCGGGCGCTGGTGACGGCACCTGATCTGCTGCTGCTGGACGAGCCGACGAACCATCTGGACACGGAGTCGATTGCGTGGCTGGAGGAGTGGCTGAAGGCGTCGCGGAGTGCGTGTCTGTTTGTGACGCACGACCGTTATTTTCTGGATAGGATTGCGACGAGGATTGCGGAGATCGATGCGGGGAAGGTGTGGGTACACGAGGGGAACTACACGGATTATCTGGGGGGGCGGGCATCGCGTCAGGCGGCGGATGCGGCGAAGGAGGAGCGGCGGCAGACCTTTCTGAGGAAGGAGATCGAGTGGGTGCGCGCGGGGGTGAAGGCGCGGACGACGAAGTCGCAGAGTCGGCTGGATAACTTCGACAAGATTGCGTCGGAGAAGGCACCGGAGGTGGAGCAGGACATTGAGTTGCTGATTCCGCCGCCGCCGCCGATGGGGAATGTGATTGTGACTGCGAAGGGGATTGGGGCGGTGGCTGGGGGGCGGCGGTTGTTTGCGGGTTTTGATCTGGAGTTTGCGGCGGGGACGTGCACGGGGATTGTGGGGCGGAACGGGATGGGGAAGACGACCCTGCTGCGATTGCTGATGGGATTGGCGGCTCCTGCGGAGGGGAGTGTGACGATCGGGCGGAATGTGGTATTCAACTATGTGGATCAGCACCGGCTGACGCTGGATGGGACGAAGAGCCTGATTGAGGAGATTGGCGGGAACAGTGATTTCATCACGTGGGGCGGGCAGAAGCTGCATGTGAGGAGTTATCTGAAGCGGTTTCTGTTTTCGGATGACCGGGTGTCGCAGCGGGTGGAGGTTTTGTCAGGGGGAGAGCGGAGCCGATTGCTGCTAGCGAAGATCCTGTGTCGGGGCGGGAATTTTCTGGTGCTGGACGAACCGACTAACGATCTGGATCTGGCGACCCTGCAGGTGCTGGAGGAGGCGCTGCTGGAGTACAAGGGGTGCGGGGTGGTGGTGAGTCACGACCGATGGTTTCTGGATCGCATCTGCGACCGGGTGATTGTGTTTGAGGAGAACGGGCCGTATGTGCAGGAGGGGAATTACTCGTATTATCTGGAGAAGAGCCGGGATCGATTGGCGGCGGAGCGGAGTGCGGCGGCTTCGGCAGCGAAGGCAGCGGCGGTGGTGGCGGCGGCGGCTCCGAAGGTGAAGGAGAAGGCGCGGAAGCTGACGTGGAAGGAGGAGCGGGAGCTTGAGGGATTGGAGGGGAAGATCATGGAGCTGGAGGAGGCGGTGGCGGCGATTGAGGCGCAGCTGGGAGATCCGGAGTTTTTCGTGACGCGGGCTGCGGAGGCACCGGGGATGATTGCGGACGTGGACGCGCGCAAGGTTGAGATTCAGGGGATGTATGCGCGGTGGGAGGAGCTGGAGGCGTTGAAGGTCGCGGCGGGTTGAGGGGAGAGGTGGGGATTTTCGTTGCCGGGGTGAGTGGACCGGGTTGAATGGAGGCGAGAGATTTGCCGCTGTGAGAGCTGATTCCGACGATGACAGAACCGGTGTTGCGGCAGCGGGTCGGGTGACTGTGGGTGGGAAGTGGTTTCGGCGGGGCGGGGAGAAGCTGGTGCTGCACGGGGTGGCGTATGGGCCGTTTGGGTCGGAGGAGGGGGACGGGTTGCCGGGGAGGGAGCGAGCGGCTGAGGATCTGCGGATGATTGCGGCGTGGGGCGGGAAGGTGGTGAGGGTGTACACGGTGCCGCCGGGGTGGTTTCTTGATTTGTGCGGGGAGAATGGGTTGGTGGTGCTGGCGGGGGTGCCGTGGGCGTTGCATGCGGATTTTCTGAGTGGGGAGGCGGAGCGGGAGATGGCGAAGCGTGCGGTGCGGGAAGCGGCGAAGGCGCTGAGCGGTCGGGAGGAAGTGGCGGGGCTGCTGGTGGGGAATGAGATTCCGGCTGCGCTGGTGCGGTGGCTGGGGTGGCGGCGGGTGAGGGCGTTTCTGGAGGAATTGATAGATGTGGTGAGGGAGGAGGCTCCGGATCTGCTGGCGGGGTATGCGAATTATCCTAGCACGGAGGTGCTGGTGCCAGGGAATGCGGATTTTGTGGCGTGCAATGTGTATCTGGAGGATCCGGAGGCACTGGGGCGGTATCTGGCGCGATTGCAGAATCTGGCGGGGGATCGGCCGTTGCTGGTATCGGAGGTTGGGGCGGATGTGCTGGGGATGGGGGAGGAGCGGCAGGCGGATTTGCTGCGGGAGACGGTGGCGCGGTGCCGGGAGGCCGGGGTGGCGGGGCAGGTGGTGTTTGCGTTTACGGATGAATGGCACCGAGGGGGCGGGCAGGTGGAGGGGTGGCGGTTCGGGCTGACGGATGCGGAGCGGAGGCCGCGGCTGGCCTGGGGGGAATTGTCGGGCGGGTGGCCTGGGGAGGTGATGAGGGAGGGAGGGCCGGGGCTGCGGGTGTCGGTGGTGGTGTGCACGCGGAATGGCGTGAGGACGTTAGGGGAATGTCTGGGAGGACTGGCGCGGGTGCGGTATGGGGATTATGAAGTGATTGTGGTGGACGATGGGTCGGACGGCGGGATTGCGGAGATTTGCGAGGGATTTGCGGGGGTGCGGTATGTGAGACAGGAGGCGGCGGGACTGGCGGTGGCGCGGAATACGGGTGCGGCGGTGGCGACTGGGGGGATTATTGCGTACACGGATGACGACTGTGTGCCGGACGAAGACTGGCTGAATTTTCTGGTGAGGGCGTTTGCGGATCCTGCGGTGGGTGCGGCGGGCGGGCCTAACGTGCCGCCGGCGGCGGTGAATGCGGTGCAGGCGAGTGTGATTGCGGCACCGGGCGGGCCGGCGCATGTGCTGACGGGGGATCGTGAGGCGGAGCATTTGCCGGGATGCAATCTGGCGGTGAGGCGGGAGGCGTTTGCGGCGGTGGGCGGGTTTCGGGCGGAATATCACGCGGCGGGGGACGACGTGGATTTCTGCTGGCGGCTGCTGGAGGCGGGGTGGCGGCTGGAGTATGTGGCGGCGGCGATGGCGTGGCATTACCGGAGGTTCACGGCGCGGGCGTATCTGAGGCAGCAGTGGGGTTATGGGAAGGCGGAGGCGCTGCTGATGCGGGTGCATGGCGAGCGGTTCGGGGTGAGTGGCGGGGCGAGGTGGCGCGGGGTGGTTTATGACGCGGCGGCGGGGAGGCTGGGGGATGCGGGGGTGTCGATTTACGGGGGGATGTTCGGGATGGCAGGGTATCAGATTGTTTACCGGCGCCCGGTGCCGGGATGGGCGTGGGTGGTGATGACTGTGCCGTGGTGGCTGTTGGTGGCCGGGTTGCTGCTGCTGGGGTTCTGGCGCTGGGAGATGGCGGTGGCGGGGTTGGTGATGGCGGCGGTGCCGGTGGTGCTGGCGTGGTGCGGGGCGCGTGGGTTGCGGATGGGAGTGGCGTGGGATGGGGATGCGGCGGCGAAGTGGATGCTGCGCGGGTTGCTGTTGGCACAGCCGGTGGTGCGGAGTGTGGCGCGGATGTGGTGGGGGTTGCGGTTGGGGAGTTGGCCGGGCGGGCGGCGGGGGGAGTGGCGCTGGCCGTCTGGAGAGTGGAAGTGGAGAGTGCGCGGGGTGCGGGGATTGGTGCGGGAGTATTGGAGTGCGGGTGGTGTCGGGAGGGAGGCGTTGCTGGCGGCCTTGGAGGGGAGTGGGAAGGTGCGGGTGGGAGATGAGTGGGATGACTGGGATTTGGGCTGGCGGGATGAGGGCGGGTGGGAGGTGCGGTTGAGTACGGTGACGGAGTATCACCGGGAGGGGGCGCGGACGAAGGTGCGGATGGGGGTGGTGGCGGTGCTGGGGTGGCTGGAGCTTTGGTTTGCGGGAGTGGTGGTGAGTACGGTGGTGATGGTTTTGAGGGGAACGATGGCGGTGCCTAATGTGGTGCCGTTGGCGATCTGGGGTTGGGTGATTTGGGACTGGTGGCGGCGCGGGGTGCGGCGGAGAGCGGCGGCGGTGGCGGACGTGGAGCGAGCGGCGGCGGCTGCGGGGTTGGAGGCGGTGCCCGCAAATGCGGAGGGATGAATTGAGTGTCCGCTGGACGGGAGGAGCGGAAGCAATTCATGGAACATCAACCCAATCCGAAAGAAATTTATGAAAACGACACTGACACTACTGCTTGCGCTGGCCCCGGCATTTGCTTTTGCTGCGGACGGAGCTGATGCTGACGCGGTCAAGGCTGCGGCGAAGGCGCTGAAGGAAGCTACAGGTTATGCATTCACGTCGACGACGTCGATGGGAGAGAACAGCCGGTGGCAGCCGGGGCCGACTGAAGGCAAGGTGAACAAGGATGGCTGGGTGATGCTGACGAGCACCCGTGGCGAGCAGAAGAGCGAGTCGGTGTGGAAGGGCGGAGTGACGGCGATCAAGGGTGAAGGTGGTTGGAAGACGCCTGAGGAAATGGCGGCGGCGGCGGAGAGCAGCAATGGCGGCGGCACGGACGGGCAGCGTCGCGGTGGCCGTGGAGCGGGCGGGTTTGGCCGGATGGCGCGGAGTTTCAAGACCCCGGCTGATCTGGCGATGGATCTGGTTGGGAAGGCGAAGGCGCTGACGAAGGATGGCGACACGATTTCCGGTGATCTGACGGACGAAGCGGTGAAGGAGTTGATGACATTTGGCGGTGGTCGTCGCCGGGACGGGAGCGAAGCGCCTGCGCCTGAGAACGCGAAGGGTTCGGTGAAGTTCTGGGTGAAGGAAGGCGCGCTGACGAAGGTGGAGTATCACGTTGAAGGGACGCTTTCGTTCAACGGGAACACGATGGATCTGAAGCGGACGACGACGACGGAGATCAAGGATGCGGGCAAGGTGACAGTGGAAGTGCCTGAGGAAGCGAAGAAGAAGATCGAGTCTGCGCCGAAGCCTGAAGAAGGTGCGGAGAAGAAGCCATCCTGAACCATCAACCTAACAGAGAAATGAAATCATCGATTGCATTGAATCTTGTGTGGGCGGGCGTGGCTGCCGGGGCGTTTTACGGGGGGATGCAGATGCGTTCTTCCGAAGGGGCGGCCGGGGCTGGTGGCGTGCGGAACAAAGTGGTGAGTGCGCAGCCTGCGACCGGGCCGGGCGGGGTATCGACGGTAAAGGACGCGTCGAAGCTGGCGTCGTCGGATCCTAGCGTGATTGACTTCTTCAAGAAGTACGGGTTGGACACGGGAGTGCCGCTGACGCCTGACGTGATGAAGGAAGCGATTGCGGAGGCTGTGCGTGAGAACAATCCGGTGAAGAGCCAGATGATGTTTGCGCGACTGATGGAGGCGCTGACGCCTGAGAATGCGCCTGCGGCGCTGGCGATGCTGCGTGAGAACGTGGGTGGTTGGGAGTCGATGCGTTACATGCCGATGCTGGCGCATGCGTGGGGTTCGGTTGATCCGGAGAGTGCGATGAAGACGCTGGGAGCGGATGGCGACCGAGGGTCGCGGTTTGCGCAACCGGCGGTGCTGACGGCATGGGCGTCGAAGGATCCGCAGGCGGCGATGAAGTGGCTGGAGACGTTTGAGGGAGGCGGGAAGGAGTTCATGTCGATGGCGATTGTGAACGGGATGGCGAAGAGCGACGTCGAGGGTGCGATGAAGTATGCGTCCGGGTTGAAGGATGAGGGTGAGCGTGCGCGTGCGGCGGAGACGATTGCGCGTGAGATGATCCGGACGGGCGGGACGGAGAAGGCGACGGCCTGGCTTGGGAGCATTACGGATCCGACGATGAAGCGCGGGGCATTTGAGACGATGGCGGATCAGATGCTGCGTTCCGATCCTGCGAAGGCGGCGGAGTTTGTGAAGTCGCACCAGGGTGAGGAGTATGCGAAGAACGCGGTGGGGAACATTGCGCAGAGCCTGAGCCGGACGGATGTGAAGCAGGGGTTGGAGTTTGCGTCTAACCTGAAGGGAGATGCGCAGTCGAAGGCTTACGGCGAAGTGGTTGGCGAGTGGATGCGGAAGGACAATGGTGCGAACGCCGAAGAGGCCAGCAAGTATGTGAATGGCTTGGCGGCTGGACCGAACAAGGATGCGGGAGCGCAGCAGGTGGCACGGAACATTGCGCGGGAGAACCCGCAGGATGCGATCGTGTGGGCTGGTGCGATTCAGAATCCTGAGTTGCGCGCGAGCACGCTGGTGGATGTGGGCCGTGACTATATGCGAAGCAGTCCGCAGGAAGCGGCGGCCTGGCTGGCGACGAGCGGGTTGACGGCTGAGCAGCAGCAGCAGGTGACGGCACCGCCGGATCGCGGCAACTGGCGCGGCGGGTTTGGTGGTGGTGGTGCCGGGATTGGCGGCGCGACGGGCGGACCACCGGCTGGTGGTGGCGGTCGTGGCGGTCGCGGCCGCTGAGGTTAGCGAGCTAGAGATAGAATTGAGAAACCCTCCTGCGGGGCGCGATGCCTTGCGGGAGGGTTTTTGTTGTCAGGAAGGTGCGGTGTGAGTGCCAGGCGGGAGTTCTCAGCAGGAGATGCGGCGGGTGCGGGCGATGACTGGGACGGTTTCGGTGGCGGAGCCGTGGTGGACGACGTGGACGAAGTCGTGGAGGGCGACGGTGGGGCAGACGTGCCATGGGATGCCAGCGAGGGCGGTGCCGATGGGGAAGTTAGAGGCGAGGGGGGATTCGAGGACGAGGTGCTCCTCGTTATGCATGACGGGGACGGCGTCGGGGAGGGCTGGGAAGATGACGCGCGGGTGAGGCATTTCGGAGGCGACGGCTTTGTGGCCGAGGTCGAGGCAGAGGAGGTTAGGGGCGGGTCTGCTGATGACGCGGCAGAGGAGGATGGCGGCGTGGAGGAAGTCGAGGTCGGGGAGTTTACGGCCGTAGCCGGCGTCCCAGAGGACGCAGGTGCCGGGGCTTGATTCGACGTCAGGGCGATGGGCGTGGAAGGGGATGGTGGGCGAGCCGCCGGCGACGATGACGGGGACGGGGAGGCCGTCGGCGAGGAGGGCATCGCGGAGGTTAGCGACGGGAGCGAAGGCGGCGTGGCAGGCGGCGGCGCGTTCGGCAGGGTCTGACTGGTGGAGGTGGCCGTCGTAGGCGTGGAGGCCTGCTGGGGTGAGGCCGGGGAGAGTTGCGATGAGTTGGTAGAGAGCGGCGGCGTCCGGGCCTGGGGCGATGCCGGTGCGGTGCTGGCCGGAGTCGATGTCGAGGAAGACTGGGATTGTGAAGTGGCTGGTGGTGGCGGCGGCGCTGAGCTGGCGGATGGAAGTTTCGTTATCGGCGATGGTGGAGAAGCGGACGCCGGGGAATTTGCTAGAAAGCGCGATGAAGCGGTTGATGGCTGGGCCGACGAGTTGTGAGGCGAGGAGGATGTCGGTGGCACCGGCGGCGGCGGCCATTTCGGATTCTGCGATAGTGGCGCATTTGGCCTTGGTGACGCCGAGTGCGGCGAGGCGGGAGACGATCTGGGGGAGCTTGTGGGTTTTGAGGTGAGGGCGGAGAGAGGCGGGGTTCGGGGCGAGGGCGATCATGCGCCGGAGGTTTTCCTCGACGCGGTCCCAGAGGATGAGGAGGGCTGGGGAGGGGATGTCGGCGGTGTTGGCGGGGAGCGGGGCGTCCATGGGTCAGGCGAGTTCGAAGACCCCTTCGATTTCAGCGGCGATGTTGCCGGGGAGCGGGCCGGTGCCGAAGGCGCTGCGAGCACCGATGCCGCATTCCTCGCCGAAGACGGCGGCGAAGAGTTCGGAGCAGCCATTGATGACCTTGGGGTGGTCGTAGAAGTCGGGGGCTGAGTTGACGAGGCCGAGGAGCTTGACGACGCGTTTGATGCGGTCGAGCGAGCCGAGTTCTGCTCGGAGGGTGGCGAGCATGGCGAGGCCGACCTGGCGTGCGGCGGCGTAGCCTTCTTCGAGGGAGAGGTCGGAGCCGACGCGGCCGCGGATGAGGGATCCGTCGGAGCAGACAGGGCCGTGGCCGGAGACCCATGCGAGGCCTGCGGCGATGACGACGGGTTTATAGACGGCGGCTGGTGCTGGGGCGGCGGGGAGAACGAGATTGAGGGAGGCGAGACGTTGTTCGTTGGTCATGGGGCATTTCCTTAGCTGGAGGGAGCGAGGAGGAAAGCCCGGAATGGGGGCGTGTTGGGGTTGGGAAGAGGGGTTGTGGAGGAAAGGGAAGGCGGGGAAATGGTCAGGGAGTGATCAGGGAGTGGTGGTTGGCCATGGGCCGTCGGAGGTTTTGACGTGGAGGCGGAAGAATCGACGGGAGGAGCCGGGGATGGGTGAGACGGTGAAGCTTTCGGGTTGGCCTGAGCCGAAGAAGGAGAGACCGGTGTCTGACCAGCGGAGGAGGTGGGTGGCGTCGTCGGCTGGGAGGAGGGAGGAGCTGTAGAGACGGTAGAAGCGGCCGGGTTTGGTGGCGAAGGCCATGGTGGCGGGGCTGGCTGGGTCCTGGAGGATGCGGAGGGCGTCGGCGGGGTTGGCTGGGTCTGTGCCCATGAGGGATTCGTCGGCGTCGCTGATGCCGTCGCCATCGGAGTCGGCGATGCCGGAGTCCGGGGCGAAGCGGATGCTGCTGACGGTCATGGTTTCATTGGTGGAGTCGCAGAGGCCGGTGATGACGAGCTGGACGGAGGTGGTGCCTGCGGGGATGAAGCCGGTGATAGGGTAGGAGAATTCCTGAGTGGTGGGATTGACGAGTGGGGCTGGGCAGAGTTCTGCGCCGTCCATGCGGCCGGAGAAGTCGAGGTCGTATGGGGTGATGAGGGAGACAGGGTTGGCGGTATCGCCATTGAGGATGAGGTAGGCGAGGAAGCTGTCAGCGGGTTCGAAGCCAGCGGAGGTGTCGCGGATGGTGAGAGTGGCGGAGACGCGGAGAGCGGAGGAGGTTCCGGTTAGAGAGAGGACCTCGGTGGCGATGGATTTGTCTCCGATGCCGAGGAAGTCGCCGTCGTTCATGCGGATGATGGGCGGGTCCTGCTGGACCACCCATGCGGCGTCGGGGGCAGTGAGGGTTTCATTGTAGACTGGCAGGGGGCCGGTGCCCTTGTCGAGGGTGGCGATGCGCCATGGGCCTGGGAGCGGGACGTTGAGAGTGGCGCTGGCGGCGGGGAATGAGGCGTCGCGGAAAGTTAGGGGCAGGAGGGCGAGGCCGGCGGGGGCTGATAGGGTGACGGTGCCGAAGGCTCCGGCGGCTGGGGTGGCTCCGTCGACGGTCCAGCCAGGGCCGCCGAATTCGCCTGAGACGGTGACGTCGAAGGAGACCGTGTCGTCGGCGGGGCCGGGGCCGTTTTCGATGCGCGTGATGTTAGAAGGGGCGGTGACGAAGACGGCGGGCTGGGGGACCTCGATGATGAGATTGCTGAGGACGAAGGTTTCGGAGCCTGAGTTGCTATTCCCGATGAGGCGGACGCGGGCGGAAGTGGTGCCTGCGGGGATCATCTGCGAGAGGTTGAAGGTGCGGGTGATGAGGGCGGCGGCGGGGAGTTCGACGCCGCCGGTGAGACGGCCGTCGTTGTCGGTGTCGGCGGCGCCGAGGATGCTGGAGAAGGGAGCGCCGTTGAGGCTGAGTTGGAGCGTGCAGGAGTCGAAGGTTTCGAAGCCTGAGGAAGTGCCGGCGATGGCCTGGAGTGTGGCTCTGAGGCGGACGTCGGGTTTGCCCGTGAGGTCGATGAGTTCGGAGTCGAGGATGTGGTCGCCCTGTTGAGGGTTGGCGGTCTGGGTGGCGGTGCGGGTGGCGCTGTTGAGGGACCAGCGGACGGGGGTCTGGGCGAAAGCTGGAGCGGAGAAGAGCGGGCGAGGCGGTGAGGGCGGGAAGGCGACGGTGCCGATGACGGCAGGTGCGAGGACGGAGATGGTGGCGCGGCAGTCCGGGTCGGCGCTGTCGGTGAAGTCGTAGGTGGCGGAGGCTCCGGGGAGGACGCCGGTGATGGGGACTGGGGTGCCGTAGGGTTGGATGACGGCTGGGTCAGCGAGGATGAAGTCGGTGCCGGTGAAGGTGCCGTCGATGGAGACGATGTAGTCGACGAGGTCGTCGGTGGTGTCGTCCGGGGTAGCGTTGTCGAGGTAGGAGAAGCCTGTGATGGAAGGTGTCAGGGAGCACCACGGGGCGAAGAGGGGGACGGTGGTGGTGACGGTGGGGCTGCCGCGGTCTTCGATGATGATGTTAGAGACGCGGGTGGGGCCTGAGAAGGCGGCGATGGGGATGGGGCCGAGGTTGACGGAGGTTCCGTAGGCACCGGTGCGGCCGGCGAGTTCCGGGGGTGCGGTGATGCGCCAGCCGGAGGGGCTGACGGCGCCGGTGCCGGTAACGTTGAGGCTGGCGGAGACGGAGTCGTCGAGAGGGTCGCGCGGGGTAGCGGAGGCGGATCGGTTGATGTTAGAGAGGGCTCCTGAGACGGCGATGTCAGCGGCGGTGAAGGAGAGGTCGACGTCGTCGAGGCCCATGAGGGCGTCGGCGCCGCCGTCGTTGATATTGCCCCAGCGGACGGCGAGGAATTCGCCGGGGTCGAGTCTGATTTCTGAGGCTGGGGCGGCGGAGACAGGGGTGCGTTCGTCGACCTGGGTGTAGCCCGAGGGGCTTGTGTAGGTGAAGTCGGCTTCGCGGGCGCGGTTCCATCCCGTGAGGTAGTGGGCGCTGGGGGCGGTGGAGACCTCGGGAGGGAAGACGGCGACGGTGGCGGGGGCGGTCGTCATGGTGAGGACGGCGGCCTGGGTGGGGCCTTTGCGCCACCAGAAGGCGAGGGTTTCTACGTTGCCTGCGGTTTGGTTGGTGTGGCGGATTTCTGCGGCGTAGGTGATGTTAGTGAGGCGGACGGGGATGGCGGCGGTGTTCTGGAAGACGATGATGGCGGAGTGTTCGCCTTGAGCGGTGATGGGGACGGCGGCGAGGGTGCGGTCGGGGTCGCCATTGATGCCTGAGGAGTAGAACCAGCCAGTGTTGGGGCTGATGGCTCCGTCGCTGATGCGATAGAGGTAGTTGGCTCCTGCGAAGCCTGTGGGGGTGCCGTTGCCGGCGCGGTAGAGCCACCAGCCGGGGATGGTGGAATCGTCGGCCCATCCGGTGGTGGTGGCGGAGTTATTGGCTCCGGTGGAGACGAGGTTGTTGAAGTCCTGGAGGTAGCGGGTGGAGCCTGAAATGGGGATGGGAGCGGCGATGGCGGATGCGAGGGGGAGGGAGAAGAGGAGGAGGGCGGGGAGGTGCTGGGAGGGGAGCTTCATGGGGGCAATAGGGTGACGATTTTGTTACAGGGGAGCAGAAAGCGTACCGCCTACGCGAAATCCGGAGAACTCCGGATCGACGGAACGAGGAGACTGCGCCATTTACCAGATGACATGACTGGTGGCACGCTTCCTGCGGAACTGGCCGTTGTCAGATCAACCACCCCCCCCGATTATGCTTGAGCACTACGATCCCGGAGAATTCTACGATGAGATGTTTACATCGCCCGGTGGAGTCCGGACGCATTATCAGAGTATTGCGGAGCGGCTGGGATCGGTATCGCATGATGACTTCGAGAAGAAGCAGGCGGCGGTGGAGCTGGCGTTCATGCGTCGCGGGGTGACGTTTACGGTGTACAGTGACGACCAGGGGACGGAGCGGATTTTTCCATTTGATTGTGTGCCGCGGATTATCCCTGCGGATGAGTGGGCGCACATTGAGAAGGGATTGATCCAGCGGCTGACGGCGCTGAATCTGTTTCTGCATGACATTTATCACGAGCAGAAGATTCTGAGGGAGCGGATCATTCCGCCGCAGTATGTGATGAGTGCGCGGCATTTCCGGCGGGAGTTCATGCATTTCGAGGTGCCGAAGAACATTTATGTGCACATCTGCGGGTCGGATCTGATCCGTGACAAGGATGGGCGTTATCTGGTGCTGGAGGACAACCTGAGGTGTCCGTCTGGTGCGAGTTACATGCTGGAGAACCGGGCGGCGCTGCGGCGGGCGTTTCCGGATCTGTTCCGTGCGGCTGGGGTGAGGCCGGTCGAGGGGTACGGGGCGCAGCTGCTGAAGAACCTGCAGTTTGTGTCGCCTGACAAGTTCGGGGGAAGCCAGCCGAATGTGGTGCTGCTGACGCCCGGGGTGTATAACAGTGCGTATTTCGAGCATGCTTTTCTGGCGCGGCAGATGGGGATTCCGATTGTGGAGGGACGGGACTTGGTGGTTAGGGATTTCAAGGTTTACATGCGGACGACGGCGGGACTGGTGCCGGTGGATGTGATTTACCGTCGGATTGACGATGATTTTCTTGATCCTTCGGTGTTCCGGTCAGATTCGCTGCTAGGGGTGCCTGGGCTGGTGAATGCGTGCCGGGCGGGGAATGTGACGCTGGCGAACAGCATCGGGACTGGGGTGGCGGACGACAAGGTGATTTATGCGTGGGTGCCGAAGATCATCCGTTATTATCTTGGTGAGGAGCCGATCCTGCCGAATGTGGACACGTATCTGGCAAGCGAGGCGTCGGATAGGAATTACATCCTGGAGAACCTTGACAAACTGGTGGTGAAGTCGGCGAATGAGGCGGGTGGTTATGGTATGCTGATGGGGCCGTGGGCGACGAAGGCGGAGATTGCGGAGTTCCGGGAGCAGATCCTGGCGAATCCGCGGAATTTCATCGGACAGCCGCCGATTTCGCTGAGTCGGCATCCGACGTGGGCGCAGGATGTGTCTGACTTCGAGGGGCGGCACATTGATCTGCGGCCGTACATTCTCTACGGGGACAAAGTGACGGTGACTCCTGGGGGATTGACGCGGGTGGCGCTGCGGCGTGGGTCGCTGGTGGTGAACAGTTCGCAGGGTGGCGGGTCGAAGGACACGTGGGTGCTGAGCGACAAGGCAGCCTGAACCAAAGTTGAGATTGAGACCATGAGTGCAAATGATCCGCGCGAGCAACTGGCCGCGCACCGTCAGGCGAATGTGATGCTGTCGCGGGTGGCGGCGTCGCTTTACTGGATGAGCCGATATCTGGAGCGGGCTGAGAACATTGCGAGGCTGCTGGATGTGAATCTGCAGATCAGTGTGGATTTCGACCGGAGTGACGAGCAGTTTCTGGAGGAGCACTGGCTGCCGGTGCTGCGGTCATCGGGGAGCGAGGCGCAGTTTTTCGAGGCGTACAAGACTGCGGACAGCACGACGGTGCCGGAGTTCCTGACATTTACGGCGGGGGATGGATGTTCGATCCGGGCGTGTGTGGCGGCGGCGCGTGAGAATGCGCGGCAGGTGCGGGATCAGATCTCGTTCGAGATGTGGGAGGTGCTAAACGATGCGTGGCTGTTTCTGAAGGATGCTGCGCCGGAGAGCATCCGGGGTGCGAATGCGCCAGGGTTTTACGAGCAGATCAAGCGGTTCTCGCATTTGTTCCAGGGGCTGACGGATTCGACTTTTTCGCGGAATGAAGGGTATGAATTCATTCAGTTCGGGAAGTTTCTGGAGCGGGCGGACAAGACGTCGCGGCTGCTGGACATCAAGTATCACATTCTGCTGCCGACCGTGAATGACGTGGGCGGGGCAGTGGACACGCTGCAATGGCAGGCGGTGCTGCGGTCGACAAGTGCGCTGGAGAGTTACCGACGGTTTTATGTACAGGAGATTGTGCCGTGGAAGGTGGCGGAGTTTCTCCTGATGTCGGATTCGTTTCCGCGATCGGTGCGGTACTGTGTGGAGCAGTGCGATCATTTCATGCACCGGATTGCGGACCTTCCAGCCGGGGACTACCGAACGCCGGGTGAGCGGCGGTTCGGGCGGTTTGTGCAGAACCTGAGGTTTGCGGCGATCGAGGAGATCATGAACAGTGGGCTGCACGAGTATCTGACGGGGGTGCAGGCGGAGCTGGAAGCGGTGGGGAGCCTTGTCTACGAGAGTTTCATGTATCATCCACCGGTGGACATGGCGGCGGAGATCCGCTTGCATCAGCAGGAGCAGCAGCAGCAGGAGTACCGACGGGTTTGAACGCTCCCGCCCGGCGTCACCCGACTACATAATGCCAGATCCGACTGAATTCCTCCACACCGCCGGTCCGATGCCGTTGCGCCTTCGGGTGCAGCACCTGACGCATTATGCTTATCAGGGGCCGGTGACGGACAGTTACAATGATCTGCGGCTGTGTCCGGTGACGGATCAGTTGCAGCGTTGTGTGGATTTCAAGCTGGAGGTGGAGCCGGCGACGGCAGTGCAGACGTACATGGATTTCTACTTCAACCGGGTGGATCATTTCGAGCTGCACGAGCCGCATGATTTTCTGCGGATCCGGTCGGAGTCGCTGGTGGAGACGATTGCGGACGGGCGCGGGCCGGTGTCGGGGGATTTTCCGGTGGTGATGCTGGATTCGGTGGAGGTGACGGAGAATTATTTCGATTTCCTGACGGATTCGGATTTTGTGTCGCTGGATGCGGAGCTGTGGCGGGAGGCGGTGGATGTGCTGCCGGGCGGGGTGACTGATCTGTGGCGTGATGCGCTATCGCTAGGGCGGCATGTTCATGACACGTTTGTGTACGAGACGGCGTCGACGAATGCGGGCACGCGGATGACGGAGGTGCTGCGTACGCGGCGCGGGGTTTGTCAGGATTTTGCGCATGTGATGATTGCGCTGTGCCGGAGTCAGGGGATTCCGGCGCGGTATGTGAGCGGGTATTTTTTCAATGACAGCCGGCAGGCGGGAGAGATCGAGGCGTCGCATGCGTGGGTGGAGGTATTCCTGCCAGGATTCGGGTGGAAGGGTTATGATCCGACGCACCGGCGGGAGTCGGACACGCGGTACATCAAGCTGGCGACGGGTCGGGATTATGGGGATATCCGGCCGGTGTCGGGGACGTTCCGGGGGAAGGGGACGCGGGAGTTGAAGGTGGAGGCGAGTATCCGGTTGGCGGAGTGATGGGGGGCGGCGGGTTTTCGGACGCGGATAGTGCTGAGAGAGCCGGGCCGTTGCGGGGTGGATCCGGGAGGCGGGGGTCTCGTTGATGAATACGGATGGTTTAGCGGATTTGGGGAAGGGGGTGTGGCTATGGTGAGCGGGGTGTGTGGGGGAGGTTGGATGGGTGTGTGCGAGAGGGGGAACCACGAATTTCGCGAATGGGCACGAATGATTTATTGAATGGGAGCGTTCGGGGTCTCTTGGAGAGCGGCTGTTCGGCAATGAGGCAGACCTCTGCGGGGCAGGGATTGGGGTGACGGGGCGGGGGTGAGTGAGCCTTGTCACAGGAAGGGGTTGATGACGGTGACTCCACCGTAGTCCTGGCCATGGTTGAGGTCCTCGGAGTAAACGGTGTGGCAGCCGAGTTCCAAGGCGGCGGCGATGATGGCGGCGTCCCAGTAGCGGATTCGGTGACGGGTTTTGATTTCGAAAGCGTGTTGGGCAAGAGCCACGGATGTCTCGACAAGCGGATAGCCCACCATGTGCCGGATCATGGCCGCGATTTCGTTGTGGGTTAGGCCGAGTTGTTTTTTGCGGAGCGTCACGTCCATGAATTCCTGGAGAATCTGAACGGAGAGGCCGAAATCAGACTCGCTCATGAGCCGCAGCGCGATATCCCGCTTTGGCTGGTCAGCGGGCGCGGCGGAGACGACGTAAATGAAGATGTTGGTATCGAAGAAGACCATCAGTCCCACTTTCCCTGTTGGCGGTCGTAGATTTCGTCGCGGTTCAAGGGGCCGATGGGCTCGGTGTTCTTTCCGGCGGAGAGTGCGGCGATGAGGGCTGCGGCACGTGCCTTGCGTTCTGCTTCCACATCCGCCGCTGGCTGGCGGATGGCGTGTTCCAAGCCTTGGATGACCAGGTCCTTCAGGGTGATTTTCCGCTGAACGGCAATGGTTTTTGCCCGGTGGAGCAGGTGTTCGGGAAAATCGATGGTCGTTTTCACAAGCAAGCAATACTGCGATACGGGGATATTGTCAAACAGTGGGTCAAATGGGGGGCGGGTGGTAATTGGGCGGACCTCTACGGGGCGCGCGGGGGATGGGGCTTTTGGAGGGGGGCTTGCTCGGTAGTGAGACAGACCTCTTCGGGGCGCGTCACGGCAATGAGACAGACCTCTTCGGGGCGTGGAGGGGGGGCTTGCTCGGCAATGAGGCGGACCTCTACGGGGCTCCGGGGGATGGTGCTCTCGGAGGGGCGTCTTGCTCGGCAATGAGACAGACCTCTACGGGGGCGCGGCAATGAGACAGACCTCTACGGGGGCGGGGCCAGGGGTAACGGGGCGTGGGTGACTGAACGGTGTCACAGGAACGGATTGATGACGATGACTCCACCGTAGTTCTGGCCATGGTTGAGATCCTCGGAGTACACGGTGTGGCATCCGAGTTCCAAGGCGGCGGCGATGATGGTGGCGTCCCATTGCGAGAGTTGGAAACGTCGGCGGAGCATGACGGCGGAAACGACCAGTTCATGGGTGACCGGCTGGACCCGCACGAGGGCCGCCATTTGGAGGGTGGCCTCGATGTTGGATTCCGTGATGCCGAGTCGTGGCTTGCGAAGCGCGTTGGCGATGAACTCCTGGAGCACCTGGGCCGAAATCGCGAACGGGCGATTCAGGATGAGATCCTCCGCCACCTGCCGTTTGGCGGCATCATCTGCTGCCGCCGAGCAGGAATAGAGCAGCACGTTGGAATCCAGGAAGACCTCAGCGGTCATAGATTTCCTTCCGTGACAGAGGAACCATCGGCTCTGTGTTGCTGGCCCGCATGGCTTTGAGGAGGCGTTTTAGCTCGGCCTTCCGCTTCCTCTCGTCGGCTTCAGCCGAGGCCTCAGTGACGAGCTTCAGTCCCTGAACCACGAGATCCTTGAACGACATGCTGCGCTCGGCTGCCAGAATTTTGGCTTTGAGAAAGACGTCGTCGGGCAAGTCGATGGTGGTCTTCATGGACCC
>JAIXPK010000174.1 GCA_027486335.1 Verrucomicrobiaceae bacterium
ACGGGTATATTCCGGTGGGGACGGGGCGGTCGGATCGGTTGCTGTCGCTGATTGAGGGAGGGAATTCGTCGGCGGTGGTGGTGACGTTGAGGTATCCGGAGAATGCGGAGTCGCGCGACCAGGTGATTGTGGAGGACCTTGTGTTGCCGTCGTGGTTTTACGTGGAGGATCGAGCCCCTGAGACCGCTGGGAGTGCGGAGAAGCCGTGAGGAATTGAGCATGGGGATTGAGCCACGAGGGAACGAGAAGCCGGATGGGACGGCGGCGGCGCGACCGATACCGGTGGGGGTGGATCGACGCGGGCAGCCGCCTGCGGCGGAGGTGCGGCCGCGGCATGCGGTGGCGGACAGTTTCGAGCAGAATCCGTTGAGTGCGGTGACGGCGCGGGTGACGGCGCAGGCGATAGCTGGGATGAGTGACAGTGAGCGGGTGCGGGAGGCGTTGCGGGACGTGCTGGAGCGTCGGGATGGGTTGGCGGAGGCGGCGCGAACGTGGCAGGTGGCGCCGTCGGCGTTATCGGAATGGCAGCGGCGTTATGCGGCGTTTCTGGAGGAGGAGCTGAATGTGGCGGAGCGGCCGCTGATGGAGGGTGGGGGGATGGCGAGGGATGTGGATCTGGTGACGGTGCCGGAGGCGGCGCGGGAGATTTTTCAGGCGAACTGGGAGCGGATGGTGGAGGTTAGTCGGGTGACGGAGGCGTCGTTCCGGCAGCGGCCGTGGCGGTTGTTTCTGGAGAATTCGTGGATGACGGGGTGGTTGTTTACGGATGGGAAGCTGGACCGGAATTCGCTAGCCGGGCTGGTGGTGGCGGTGGTGTCGGTGGGGGCGATCGGGGCGGTGCTGGCGGGAGGGAAACTGATTCGGAGTGAGGAGGCCGCGGCGGTGGAGGAGGTGGTGGTGGATGACGAGGAAGTGATTTCGCGTGCGGCGGCGGTGGCGCAGGAATTTTTTCTTGCTGGGGATGTGGAGGGGAAGCTGCGGGTGCTGCGCGGTGGGGAGGAGGTGCAGCGGGAGGCGTCGGAGTATTTCCGGGCGCGCGGGGTGAAGGTGATAGCGGATGCGGTGTTGAGCCGCGGGATGACGTCGCGAGGGATCACGAGTCTTGAGTTTGAGGTGCCGTCGCAGCAGCGGACGCATCTGATCAATGTGGTGGAGCGCGGCGGGGTAATGAAGGTGGACTGGGAGACCTCGAGTTTGTATCAGGAGGGACACCTTGCGGGGTTGAGGGAGAAGAAGCCGGGCGGGCTGGTGCGGGTGGTGGTGAAGGTTGCGCGGGACAATTATTACAACTATGGGTTTGGGGAGGCTGGGTATGAGTGTTTCCGGCTGACGTATCCCGGACTGGTGCTGGATTTGTATGGTTATGTGGCGCGGGATACGGCGGAGCATGTGACGCTGGATACATTGCTGCGGGCGAAGGAGATGATTGGTGAGGAGCCGGTGGAGGCGGTGGTGCTTGAGGTTAGGTATCCAGAGAAGGCGAAGGCGGCGAATCAGGTGGAAGTGGTGAGGGTGTTGAAGGATCAATGGCTGACGGATTGATGATGCAGATGGAGGCGAGCGAGCATGAGATGTGGGCGTTGCCGGAGGTGCCTGGGCGCGGGGAGTTGCCGGGGAGACTGCTGTATGCGACGAGTGCGCGGCTGGGCGGGAGCGGGTTGGATGTGACCTCGCTGGAGGGTGCGCTGGCGGCGGAGCGTGGAGGGTTTCTGGGGCGGGTGCTGGCGTATGCGGACGGGCAGCGGGAGATTCCGGGAGGGAAGGTGAGGACGCTGGCCCTGCAGCCGGCGCGGCTGCTTTCGTTTCTGGGGAGCGAGCGGTATTACGGGGCGAAGAAGCAGTGGCTGGACCGGGTGGCGGCGTGGGAGTTAGGGCGAGGCGAGTATGATTTTCTGCACACGTGGAGCGGGGACGGGTGGCGCAGTCTGGTGGCGGCGGCGGAGCGCGGGATTCCGTCGGTGATGGACATTCCGACGTGGCATCGGAACAAAGGGAAGGCCAAGCGTTATGAGACGAAGAGTGAGCGGGAGGCTGGGAGGTTGCGGGGTTGGGAGCGGTGGCGGCACGGGATGCTGGTGTCGCGTCAGGTGATGCTGATGGAGTATGAGCTGGCGACCCTGCTGCTGATGCCGTCGAGTTGTTCGATGGCGACTTTTGAGGCGGCGGGGATGGGGAGGGAGCGGCTGCATTATGTCGGGCGGGGGGTGGATCCGGGGAGGTTTGTGCCGAGCGAGCCGGAGGGTCGGGTGCGGTTCGTGTTTGTGGGGGCGCTGATCCGGCGGAAGGGAGTGCATCGGTTGCTGGAGGCGTGGAAGCGGCTGGGGATGCGGGATGCGGAGCTGGTGTTAGTGGGGACGGCGCATGAGGAAGTGCGTGCGGAGCTGCGGGATGCGCCGGGGAATGTGAGGGTGACGGGATTTGTGAGGGATGTGAGGGCGGAACTGCGCGGGGCGTCGGCGTTTGTGTTTCCTAGCGAGTGCGAAGGGTTTGCGAAGGCGACGCTGGAGGCGGCGGCGTGCGGGTTGCCGCTGATTGCGACGCGGGAGAGTGGGGATGCGGTGGTTGATGGGGTGACGGGCTGGGTGGTGCCTGCGGACGATGTGGAGGCGCTGGCTGGGGCGATGGAGATGGCGGCGAGGGATCGGGGGGAGATGGCGGCGCGGGGAGCGGCGGCGCGGCGGCATGTGGAGCGGTGGTTCACGTGGGATCATTACCGGGCGCGCTTGCTGGCGGCGTATGCGAAGGCGCGGGAGATTTATTGAGGAGGAAAGTGATGAAGCGGGTTCTTGTGATCCAGATGAAGCGGATTGGGGATGTGGTGCTGACGGCGCCGGCGCTGGCGTCGTTGAGGCGGGCGGTGCCGGGGGTGGAGGTGACGGTGGTGCTGGCGGGGGCGTGTGGTGAGCTGGGGCCGTTGCTGCCGTGCGGAGAGGGGGCGCTGGTGTGGCGGTCGGGCGGGTTGAATGCGGGGTTGATGGGGCGAGTGGCGGGTGGGCGATGGGATGCGGTGCTGGATTTCACGGGCAACGACCGGTCGGCGCTGCTTAGTGTGGTGAGTGGGGCGAGGCGGCGGGTTTGCTGGGAGAAGTTTGCGGGGACGTGGTGGCGGCGGCGGGCGTGGAACGAGCGGTGTGGGGCATCGGTGAGGGAGTTGCACACGATTGATTTTCATCAGGCGCTGGTGCGGGAGCTGGTGCCGGAGGCGGAGGCGGCGGGGGATGCGGGGCACCTGAGGAAACCGGAGGGTGTGCCGGAGGGGTTGGTGAGTGGAGATTATGTGCTGCTGCATCCGGGGACGGCGCGCGCGGAGAAGTTCTGGCCTGCGGCGTCGTGGGTGGAAGTGCTGCGGCATGTGCGGGAGAGGCATGGGATGGAGGTGGTGGTGACGGGGGGAGCTGGGGTTGAGGAGCGCGAGCAGATCCGGGAGATGGCGGCGAGTGGCGTGGCGTTTACGGATTTGAGCGGGAAGCTGGATTTGCGGGGATTGGCGGCGGTGGCGGCGGGTAGCAGGTTGGCAGTGACGGTGGATACTGGGGTGATGCATCTGGCGGCGTCGTGGGGTCGGCCGCAGGTCGCGTTGTTTGGTCCGACGAACCCGTGGCACTGGGGGCCGAGGCATGGGATGGCGCGGGTGTTGTGGGGAGCGGAGGGGAGCGGGCTGGCTGAGCCGCGGCATCGAGGGGTGGCGATGGCGTCATTGCCGGCCGGGCGGGTGTGCGGGGCGGTCGATGACCTGTTGCGCGGGCCGGGTGGACAGCCCACGCTTGGGGAGGCGGGGAGAGTTGAGTGAACCTGCTGTGTTGTTCCGGCCCATGAGTGCATGAAGAAAGTATCCCGCAATGAGATCGCGAAGATGTCGGCAGGCGAGTTTGTGGCTGCGGCGCGCGAGCCGTACCGGAGGTTGCTAGGGTTTCTGAAGCCGTACCGGAAACGGTTTGTGTTCGGGCTGCTGGCGGGGGCGCTGTATGGCGTGCTGAATGGATTGATGGTGGCGGCGGTGCAGCATGTGGGGCGTGAGGTGCTGCCGTCTGAGGAAGCGATGGGGCGGCATGGGACGACGCTGGCGGAGGAATGGAATGCGGCGGTGGAGCTGCCGGAGGTGAAGGAGGCGGTGGCGTTGGCTTCTGGGGAAGCGGCGGCTGGTGGCGGGCGATTGCCGCTGTCATCAGATGCGCAGCGGGCGGCGGTGGAGTCGTATGCGGCGTTCCGGGATGTGCTGGCGATGCGGCGGATTCATCCTCCGGTGAAGGGCGTGGAGGATCCGCTGGCGGCGGTGGTGATTGATCCGGCACTGCCGGCTGAGTTCAGGTTGTTTCTGGAGGGAGAGCGGGCGATGCTGATGGCACCGGAGAAGCCGGTGATGGGGGGTGTGATGGAGCGGGTGCGTGAGGCGATGGCGACAGTGCTGAAGCGGGATGTGCAGCCTGCGCATCTGGCGGTGGCGCGGGCGAAGTGGCGGGAGTTGCTGGCGTTGCCGGAGGATGAGCGGCGGCACCGGACCCTGTGGGCGCGGTATCTGCTGGCGCACACGGAGAGTGACAAGAGGGCTAGGGTGACGGAGCTGGAGGCGATGCGGCGGGACGCGGCGACGGGGCGGTTTTCGGATGTGTTGAATCTGAGGGAAGCGGCTCCGGAGCCGAAGTCGCTGCTGTCGATCATTCTGCTGTGTGCGGTGATTCCGGCGATCATGATTGTGAGGGCGGTGTTCGGGTGGCTGAACAGTTATTATCTGACGTGGGTGAGCCTGAGGGTGCTGGATGACATTCGGGGGACCCTGTTCCGGCGCGTGCTGGGGCAGTCGATGGAGTTTTTCAACAAGCAGAAGAGCGGGGATCTGCTGCAGACGATTCTGAACCAGACGCGCGTGGCGCAGCAGGCGCTGACGAGTGTGGCCGGGGAGGTGGTGAAGGAGCCGATTTCGATATTGAGTGCGCTGGCGGTGCTGTTTCTGATCGACTGGAAGTTCACGCTGATGAGTTTTGTGCTGTTTCCGCTGTGCATCATTCCGGTGGCGGTGGTGGGGCGGAAGGTTAGGCGTGCGGGAGCGGAGGAGGAGGAGGAAGCGGGGGCGATGAGTGTGATCATGCAGGAGGCGTTCAGCGGGATCCGTGAGGTGAAGGCGTACAATCGTGAGGAGTATGAGGCGTCGCGGTTTACGGCATCGAATCAGAAGATGCTGCGGAGCATGATGCGGTGGCGGAAGGCGCTGGAGAGTGTGGGGCCGCTGGTGGAGGTGGTGGCGTCGGTGGGGGTGGCCGGGGCGCTGGTGTATGTGTGGTCGAACGGGATGCCGGCGTCGGAGTTCATTGCGTTGAATGGGGGATTGCTGATGCTGTATCCTCCGGCGAAGGCGTTGAGCCGGATCCCGCTGCTGCTGCAGAAGACGCTGGCGGCGACGACCAAGATCTTTGAGCTGATGGACCGTGAGGTGAGGGTAGCGGATGCGCCTGGTGCGGAAGTGCTGAAGGGAGCGGCGGCGGGGGCGATCACGTTTGATGACGTGACCTTTTTCTACAAGAAGGGGGTGCCTGCGGTGAAGAATGTGAAGCTGGAGATAGCGCCGCAGCAGACGGTGGCGCTAGTGGGGCGGTCAGGGGCGGGGAAGAGCACATTGTTTTCGCTGCTGCTGAGGTTTTACGATCCGCATGCTGGGAGGATTCTGCTGGATGGTCGGGACATCCGGGAGGTGACGCAGGAGTCGCTGCGGGAGCAGATTTCGGTGGTGAGTCAGGAAGTGTTTCTGTTTCACGACACGATTTACGAGAACATCCGTTATGGGAGGCTGGATGCGACGCGTGAGGAGATCATCGAGGCGGCGAGACGAGCGCATGCGCATGAGTTCATAGTGGAGCAGGCGAAGGGTTATGAGACGGTGATTGGGGACAGTGGTCGGCTGCTGAGTGGCGGGCAGCGGCAGCGGATTTCGATTGCGCGGGCGATTTTGCGGAACACGCCGGTGCTGCTGCTGGACGAGGCGACGTCGGCGCTGGATGCGGAGTCGGAGCGGTACATTCAGGAGGCGATCCGGGATTTGTCGGAGGGGAAGACGGTGCTGGCGATTGCGCATCGTTTGAGCACGGTGATCAAGAGTGATATGATTGTGGTGATGGAGGACGGGGCGGTGCTGGATGCGGGGACGCATGACGAGCTGCTGGTGACGAGTGCGGTGTACCGGAAGCTGTACAGCATGCAGTTCGAGGGTGGGGGGCATGCGGAGGGCGAGGGGATTTGAGCGGGAGGTGAGGGGTGGTGGAGATGAGGAAATGGCTGGTCAACGGGCGTGTGAGGTGAGAGGGTGGCGGGATGAGGGTATTGAAGCCAATTTTCTGTTGTGCGGTGGTGCTGGTGACGGCTGCGGCGAGTCCTGCGGCGACGGTGCTGGCGAATGTGGGGGCGTTCGGTTTTCCGGCGATGCTGAGTTACCGGAATGCGACGAGCCGGGGCTGGAATTTCGGGAATTCGGCGGCGAATGCGCCGGCGGTGACACTGTTAGGGGTGCCATTTGCGGGGAACACGGGGGTGAGTGATGCGGCGACGGGATTACAGTTCACGACCGCGCCGAGCACGTATGCGATCAGCGGGTTTGTGTGGACGGGAGCGCCGGAGCAGGCGGCGCGGGACGGGTTGAGCCGGGGCGGGCTGCATGGCGGGGCGGGGAATTTCGCGATGCGGTTCAACACGGTGCCTGGGAAGAGTTATATTCTGGAGATTCTGGCGCTGGATGCGGCGACGACGCTGGGGCGGAGCATGGATGTGATTATTGACGGGGTGACGGTGATCAATGACTGGGTGGTGCCGCTAGGGAATCCGTTCAACCGGCTGGCGCGGATTCAGGTGGTGGCGGATGCGGACGGGATTGATTTGAGGATGGGGCGGGGTGGGGTGGCGGGACTCGATACGAATCCGGCGATTTCTGCGGTGACGCTGACGGAGGAGACGCCATCGCCGCCGGGTTTTTCGGTGGATCCATGCAGCCAGACGCAGCCGGTGGGCGGGAGTGCGGTGTTTTCGGTGGTGGCGACGGGGAATCCGGCGCCGACGATGGTGTGGCGGCGGAATGGGGTGGTGCTTGATGGGAAGACTGGATCGACCCTAACGTTGAGCGGGCTGACGGAAGCGGATGCGGGGGAATATGATGTGGTGGCGGTGAACGAGAGCGGGAGCGCGGAGAGCGGGAAGGCGGTGTTGAGGCTGGTGCCGCTGGTGCAGCCGTCGGTGTTCACGGAAGGGCTGAGGGGGTACTGGCGGTTTGATGAGAAGGATGGGTGCACGGTGGCGGATGCGTCGGGGCAGCATCGGAGCGGCAATCTGGTGAATTTTCCGGTTAGTGGAGGGAATCACTGGGCGACGGGGCGGGTGGGTGGGGCGCTGCGGTTTGGCGGGGCGTCTACATTGCAGCATGTGATTGTCCCTGCGGTGCCGCTGCCGACGGCGAAGGCGTATTCGATGGCGGCGTGGGTGCAGGCGGATGCGCGGCCGGTGTGGGCGAGCATTGCGAAGAACTGGTTCGGGTTCATGCATTTCGGGCTGGATGCGGCTGGCGGGCAGTTGAGCAATTATCTGGGGTTGTCGCCGTCGGGGCAGATTCGGGTGGCGGAGACGGCGGTATTTCCGCTGAATGAGTGGCAGCACGTGGTGTGCACGGTGGATGCGACGGCGTTGAGACTTTACCGGAATGGCGTGCTGACGGCGACGCAGGCGTATACGGGGACGGTATTTGCGCCACTGCCTGCGCCGATGGGGATCGGGGTGAAGCTGAACGGGGCGGTGGCGGACACGGGGACGCCCGGGTACTGGCAGGGATTGATAGACGAGATGGCGTTGTGGCACCGGACCCTAAGTGCGGAGGAGGTGGCGACGCTTTATGCGGCGGGGGTGCAGGGGTTGTCGCTGGACAATCCGAATCCGCGGCCGCCGGTTGAGGCGCTGGTGATTTCCGAGTATCTGGCGGACAATTCCGGTGGGGCGCTGGATGAGGATTATGATTCGTCGGATTGGGTGGAGATCTGCAATGGGACGAGTGAGCCGGTGAATCTGGAGGGGTATGGGCTGACGGATGATCCTGCGGTGCCTGGCAAGTGGCGTTTTCCGGCGGTGACGCTGGGGGCTGGGAGGTATCTGCTGGTGTGGGCGAGCGGGAAGGACCGGCGGGTGGCGGGGCGGCCGCTGCATGCGAATTTCCAGTTAGGAGATGAGGAATCGCTGATGCTGACGGGGCCTGACGGGAAAGTGGTGCATGGGTATGGGTCGCCGCTGACGCCGCCCGGAGGGGACTGGTATCCGGTGGAGACGAATGTTTCGATCGGGATTGCGGATGATGCGGGGAGGTCGGGGTATTTCGTGTCGCCGACGCCGGGGAGCGGGAATGCGAGCATGGTGGCGGCAGGGGGGCCGCTGATTGACCGGGTGACTGGGCCGGTTGGGCAACCGGCTGCGGGGACGGCGGTGGTGGTGACGGCGCGGGTGAGGGCGGAGCAGAGCGGGGCGGTGTCGGATGCGGTGGGAGCGGTGAGTTTGATTTACCGGGTGATGTATGGGGGGGAGGTGTCAGTGGGGATGCGGGATGATGGTGGTGGTGGGGATGCGGTGGGTGGTGACGGGGTTTACACGGGGGTGATTCCGGCGGGGCACGGGGCGGTGGCTGGGCGGATGCTGCGGTGGCGGGTGACGGCGGGGGCGGCGTCTGGGGCGCTGAGGAGGGCACCGCAGCATTTGAGGGACGATTCGCCGGAGTATTACGGGACGGTGGTGGCGGATCCTGCGGTGACGACGAGGTTGCCGGTGGTGCACCGGTTCATGCAGAGTCCGGCGCTGGCGGACACGGAGGCGGGGACGTTGGGGAGCCTGTATTTCAACGGGGAGTTTCACGATAACTGTTATTTCCGGCTGCGTGGGAATACGTCGCGGAGTTTTCCGAAGAAGAGTCACAAAGTGGATCTGCCGCCGGGGCGGAGGGTGCCGTTGCGGCCGGTGGTGGCGGGCGAGGTGGCTGCGCCGCAGGTGAGCGAGCTGAATCTGAACACGACGTACACAGACAAGAGTTACATGCGGGCGCTTATGGCGGCGGAGATGCACGGGTTGAGCGGGATTGCGTCGCCCGAGATTTTCCATGTGCATCAGCGGGAGAACGGCGTGTTTTACAGTGTGGCGCTGTGTGTGGAGAATGTGGACGATCGGTTTCTGGAGCGGCACGGGATTGACGAGCACGGGGCGTTTTACAAGGCTGTGGGGGACAACGGACTGTGTGATTTCACGACGGCGGAGGCGTATGAGAAGAAGAACCGGCAACCGGAAGGGTATGCGGATCTGCAGGGACTGGTGACGAGTCTGGGGCTGACGGGAGCGGCGCTGGAGGCGTGGCTCTTCGATAATGCGGATCTGCCGTCGTGGGTGAACTGGCATGCGGGGACGGTGATCAGTCAGAACATCGATGCGTCTAACAAGAATTACTACATTCACCGGGACACGATGGGGTCGAGGGAGTGGTCGGTGCTGCCGTGGGATCTGGATCTGAGTTTCGGGCCGAATGCGTTGAATACGGATGTGATGGTGTTCAATCAGAGTGCGCCGTCGACGCCGCAGTGCACGAGTCATCCGTTGATCGGGGCGCGGCCGTGGCAGCTGCATGCGGGGAAGTTCAACCGGATGATCGAGGCGCTGTCGAGGACCCCGCGTGTCAGGGAAATGATTGCGCGGCGGATCCGGACATTGAGCGACCGGTTTCTGGCGACCGGGTGGTTCGGAAGCCGGATGGATGCGTTAGTGCCGCTGATTGATGCGGATGTGACGGCGGACCATGCGAAGTGGGGAGCGAACTCGCATTTTGCGTGGACTGGCGGGACGGCGTACACGCTGGCGCAGTCGGTGGCGCGGATTAAGACATCGTATCTGGCGGGGAGGATGAATTATCTGACGGGGACGACGGGGGTGAATCACGGGATGCCGTATTCGCTGAACTTCACGAGTGGGAGCGGGTCGTTAGGGGTGCCGGCGTCGCAGGTGTTGGTGCCGGCGATGGCGTTCGGGCGAGTGGAGGCGAATCCTGCGGGAGGGAACCAGGATGAGGAGTTTATCGAGTTGAGGAATCCGGGGTTGAGTGCGGTGGATATGAGTGGGTGGAGGGTGGAGGGCGGCGTGCGGTTTGCGTTTGCGGGTGGGACGGTGGTGCCGGCTGGTGGGAGTGTGTTTGTGGTGCCTGACCGGTGGGCGTTCCGGCAGCGTGCGGCGAGTCCGCGTGGCGGGGAGAGATTGCAGGTGACGGGGCCGTACGAGGGGCATTTGAACAATGCGGGGGAGACCCTGCGGCTGGTGAATGGCGAGGGAGCGGAGGTGGTGACGGTGACTCTGGAGCCGGCGCTGAGCGACGTGCAGCGGTGGCTGGCGATCGGGGAAGTGCACTACAATCCAGCGGGGCCGGGAGATGAGACGGAGTATGTGGAATTTGTGAATGTTTCCGGGGTGGTGCCGCTGGAGCTGGGCGGGGTGCGGATTACGAGCGGGCTGACGGGGGTGGATGCGGGGGGATTGCCGGTGACGTTCGGGTTTGCGGCGGGGACGGTGCTGGCGCCGGGAGGGAGATTGTTAGTGGTGCGGAACCGTGCGGCGTTCCGGCTGGCGTGGCCGCTGGTGGCGGAGGGGTTGATTGCGGGGGAGTTTCCGGCGGGGACGGCGCTGGACAATGGCGGGGAGGTTCTGAAGGTGGATGATGCGACGGGGAGCACGGTGGTGGAGTTCCGTTATGGGGATCGTGCGCCGTGGCCGTTGCTGGCGGATGGGGAGGGCTACAGCCTTGTGCACATGAATCCTGTGGCGGGCGATGTGCATCATGGTGATGCCGGGAACTGGCGGAGTTCGGCGGTGGTGGGCGGGTCGCCGGGAGCGAGTGATGCGCTGCCGGTGCCGGTTGATCCTGCGGGGGACGACGATGGGAACGGGCTGAGCAATTTGCTAGAGCACGTGATGGGGGGCGGGGCGATGTTTACGGCGGTGGAAGCTGCGGCTGGGCGGAGTCTGGTGTGGCAGCAGCGGCCGGGAGGGGACGCGGGGCGGATTGTGGTGGAGAGTTCCGGGGATCTGGCGGTGTGGCAGACGGAAGCCGGGCTGACGGGGTATGCGGAGGCGATGGTGGGAGGATTGATTCGGCGGAGTGCGGTGATACCTGCGGGCGAGCGTCGGTATTTCCGGGCGCGGGTGGTGCCGGTGCCGTGAGGGCGTGGTGGGTTCCGGGAGGCGAGAGACGACACGAAGCCGCCGCGGCGCGCGCAGGCCTTTTGGGGGCGATGCAGCGCGGCGCGGCGGCGTGTTGTGGGATTGTGAAGGCGAGTGTGGTTTGCGCCTTGGGAGGCAGTCAGGCGGCTTATTTGCCGCTGGTGAGACGGCTGTGTTTACGGCTGTAGGCGAAGTAGATGATGAAGCCGAGGGCCATCCAGACGACGAGACGGATCCATGTGTCGCCGGGGAGCGGGATCATCATGGAGATGCAGACGAGAGCGCCGAGGATGGGGACGACGGGGACCCATGGGCAGCGGAAGACGCGCGGGGCGTTTGGTTCCTTGATGCGGAGGACGACGACTGCGATGCAGACGAGGACGAAGGCGAGGAGAGTGCCGATGGAGCACATTTCGCCCCAGAGTTCACCGGGCAGGATGGCGACGGCGAGGGCGGCGATGCCGCCGATGAGGGCGTTGCTTTTCCATGGAGTCTGGCGGCGCGGGTGGAGATCCGAGAAGAATCGAGGGAGGAGACCGTCGCGGGCCATGCTGAGAAAGACGCGGCTTTGTCCCATGAGGAGGACCATGATGACGGAGGAGAAGCCGCAGAGGATGGCTGGGACGATGAGTTGGTTGAGCCAATGGAATTTTTCGGGCATGGCGCTGATGGCGGTGGCGACGGGGGCGAGTTTTTCGACGCCCTTAAACGAGGAGTAGTGGGCGAGGCCGGTGAGGACCCATGAGAAGGCGATGTAGAGGATGGTGCAGACGAGGAGCGAGCCGAGGATGCCGATGGGCATGTCGCGCTGTGGGTTGCGGGCTTCCTGGGCGGCGGTGGAGACGGCGTCGAAACCGATGTAGGCGAAGAAGATGAGGCCTGCGCCGCGCATGATGCCGCTCCAGCCGAATTCGCCGAAGGTGCCGGTGTTGGCGGGGATGAATGGGGTGTGGTTGGCGGGGTTGATGTAGGCCCAGCCGAGGCCGACGACGGTGAGGACGATGACGACCTTCACGACGACCATGATGGCGTTGAAGATGGCGCTTTCTTTGGTGCCCTTGATGAGGAGGGCGGACATGGCGAGGATGATGAGGGCGGCGGGCAGGTTCAGGATGCCCGGGTGGTCATCGAACGGGGAGGCGGCGAGGGCTTGAGGGAAGTTGAAGCCGAGCTGCTGGCAGAGCTTCATGAAGTAGGCGGACCATGAGGTGGCGACGGTGGCTGCGCCGACGGCGTATTCGAGGACGAGGTCCCAGCCGATGATCCATGCGAAGAGTTCGCCGAGGGTTACGTAGCTGTAGGTGTAGGCGCTGCCGGAGGCGGGGACCATGGAGGCGAATTCCGCGTAGCAGAGGCCTGCGAGGGCGCAGGCGAAGCCGCCGATGATGTAGGAGAGCGTGACGGCTGGGCCGGCGCTTTCTGCGGCGACTTTACCGGTGAGGGAGAAGAGACCTGCACCGATGACGACGCCGATGCCGAGGAGGATGAGGTGGATGGGGCCGAGCTGGCGTTTGAGGGCGACGGTGGATCCGCCGGGGTCGGCGTGGACTTCTGCGAGCACGTCGGCGAGCGGTTTTTTGGCGAACA
>JAIXPK010000534.1 GCA_027486335.1 Verrucomicrobiaceae bacterium
CTTGCCCACGGCGCAATCCCGTGCATCTCCCTGATCCCATGCTCAAGGATTACCTGCCAGTTCTCATGCAGATCGTCATCGCCAGCGGCTTCGCCGTCGTGACGCTCCTCGCCAGTGTCCTCCTCGGCAAGTCAGGCACCGCCAACGATACCAAAGACTCCGCCTACGAATGCGGCATGCTCCCCATCGGAGACGCCCAACCACGCTTCAGCGTCAAATTCTACATGGTCGCCATGCTCTTCGTCCTCTTCGATATCGAGGTCGTCTTCATGTACCCATGGGCCCTCGTCTTCCGCGACCTCATCGCCGTCAACTCCGCCGTCTTCTGGAGCATGGCCAGCTTCGCCACCATCCTCCTCGTCGCCTACCTCTACGCGCTCCGTAAAGGTGCCCTCAAGTGGAACGACTGACCACGCCCCTCACCCACCGGCATGGTCCATCACGTCGCTCTCTACAAACTCCTCCCGGACGTTTCCCAGGAAACCCTCGAGGAAATGGTTCGCAGAACCAAATCCCTCCTCCTCAAAATCCCGGAAGCCCTCGCCGTCCGCTCCGGTAAACGCATCGACCCCCGCTGCGAATTCCCCTTCTTCGTCGCCATCGACTTCGAAAACCTCGCGAAACAGGAAATGTTCCGCGACGACCCGGTCTACTACAAATTCATCGAGGAAGTCATCCGCCCGCACACCGCCGCAGAAGTCCTCCTCGACTACGAAATGGAACCCGGCCGCAACGTCAAATACTCCTGACTCCCCCCTCTCTCCCCCCTCTCTCCCCCATCCCTCCACCTCCTCTCCCCCATGAAATCCCTTCTCCTCTCCGCTCTCGCCTTCTCCCTCGCCCTATCCCCGCTCTCCGCGGAAGATAAACCAGCCGAAATCAAAGCCGGCAGTCTCACCTTCAAGGCCGCCGCCCCATGGACCGCCAAAGCGGAACCACGCCCCATGAGCGCCGGCGGTCTCACCCTCCCAGGCAAAGACGGTGCCCAGGGCGTCGAAGCCGACTTCTACTGCTTCGGCACCGGCCAGGGCGGCGACATCGAGGCCAACATGAAACGCTGGCAATCCCAGTTCCTCCCCGGCGACGACGGCAAAGCCATCGAACCCAAACGCGAAGACGCCACCGTCGGCTCCCACAAGGTCCACTACGTCCTCCTCAAAGGCACGTTCCTCAGCGGCCCAGCCATGAGCCCGAAAAAAACCCCCGTCCCAGGCTCCGCCATGATCGGCGCCATCATCGAACACGCCGACGGTAATGTCTTCATCAAGGTCACCGGCCCGGAAAAAGCCGTCACCGCCCTCCAGGAAGACGTCAAAAAACTCGTGGCCTCCGCCCTCGGCAAGTAACCTCTCCCTCTCGAGGCTCCCCGCCCCTTCGCCCCACGATCCAGCCCTCCCAAGGGCCCTCGGCGCTCCGTCGTCACCTCGCCCACCCCCACCATGCGCATCCAAGCCTTCCGCGGCCTCACCCCGCGTCCAGATCTCGCCGCCGACGTCGCCGCCGTCCCCTACGATGTCGTCGATACCGAAGAAGCCCGCGCCCTCGCCGCCCACAGACCCCACGACCTCCTCCACGTCGACCGCGCCGAAATCGACCTCCCGCCAGACACCGACCCCTACAGCGAGATCGTCTACCAGACCGCCGCCGCCAATCTCCAGAAGCTCATCGCCACCGGTGTCCTCCAGCGCGAACCCGGCCCCGTCCTCTACCTCTACCAGCAGCAGATGGGCCCACACGTCCAGACCGGCATCATCGCCGCCTGCCACATCGACGACTACGGCAACGACATCATCCGCAAACACGAGAAAACTCGGAAGGTCAAAGAAGACGACCGCACCCGCCTCGTCGACGCCCTCTCCGCTCACACCGGCCCCATTTTCCTAACCTACCGCCAGCAGCCCGCCATCGACACCGAAGTCTCCCGCGTCCTCGGCTCCGAAACTCCACTCTTCGACTTCACCGCCCCCGATGGCATCGCCCACCGGGTCTGGAAACTCTCCTCCACCGCCGACCTCGTCGACGCCTTCGCGAACGTCCCTCTCGCCTACGTCGCCGACGGCCACCACCGCAGCGCCTCCGCATGGCGCGTCGGCTCGGAACGCCGCGCCGCCAATCCTCACCACAACGGCTCGGAAGACTATAACTGGTTCCTCGGTGTCCTCTTCCCCGCCAACCAGCTCCAGATCCTCCCCTACAACCGGCTCGTCAAGGACCTCAACGGGCTCTCCACTGACGAATTCCTCGCCCGCCTCTCCGCCGCAGGCTTCACCGTCACCCCAGCCTCCGACAAATCCCCATCCGCCCCAGCCGAAGCACGGCTCTACCTCAACAACCTCTGGTACTCCCTCCACTGGGACACTTCCTCCATCTCCGACCCCGTCTCCCGCCTCGACGTCTCCGTCCTCCAGGACCGGGTCCTTGCCCCCATCCTCGCCATCAATGACCCGCGCACCGACGACCGCATCGAATTCGTCGGCGGCATCCGCGGCACCGACGAACTCGAACGCCGCGTCAACGACGGATCCGCAGCGGTCGCCTTCTCTCTCTTCCCAGTCACCGTCGACCAACTCATGGACATCGCCGACGCCGGTCAGATCATGCCGCCCAAAAGCACATGGTTCGAACCAAAACTCCGCTCCGGTCTTGTCATCCAGACGTTCTGATTCCGATCCGCGCCTAATTCGGTCCATCCCCCACTCACTCCCCACATGGACCAGTCGCCTCCCCCTGACCCCGCCGCCGCCCCACACGACAAAGCAGACAAGGGCTGTCTCCTCTTCCTCTTCCTCGGCCTCCTCGGCGTCTTCCTCGCCCCAGCCATCCTCCTCCTCGGCGGAGCCCCCATCATCGTCCCCCTCCTCCTCGTCTTCCTCTGCACCGTCGCCACCCCAGTCGTCAACCCCACCGAACGTCTCAACCGACGCGCCCGCTGGACCGGCCGCATCGTCACATGGCTCCTCATGGTCGGCACCCTCGCCACCGCCGCCATCCTCCTCTACCGCCGCTTCTTCCTGGACGTCGCCCCCCTATGACCTCCCCCCCTCGCGAAAAACTTCCGAGATACTGATTTTCTTCTTGCCCGCACACCGTCCAATCGCCACATTCTCTCTATAGCTATGAAAAAATTCAGCGCCTGCTTTGCTCTCGCCGCCATGTTCTTCCAGTCCACCGCTTTCGCGTGGGTCGGCGGCCCGTACAGTGACAACACCACTGACGGCATCACCGGCGGGATCTTCCAGTACACCATCCGCGGTAAGCGCACCTCCGGGATGTCCCGCTTCTCCCAGAACTCCGCTTCCGCCTTCAACTCGGAATTCGGTGACTCCGTCGTCTACTTCCGCGGCACCACCTACTACGGCGAATCCTACGGCTTCGTCGATTACGCCTCCAAAAAGTGCGACGGCATGATCAATGCCGCCACCGCCGGTGCCGACAACAACCCTCAAACCCTCTGGCGCTCCGCCACCGGCACCACATGGGGCGTCAATAACGGCGTCCGCTACGGCATCGGCAACCCCCTCTTCGGTGGCGTCTTCGATGGCACCAACTCCGCCGCCAAACGCGCCGTCGTCAACGCCACATGGTCCGGTAAACTGACCAAAACTAAGCCAGTCCCGCGTTTCTCCGGTAAAGGCGAAGCCACCTTCCTCGGCGAAGGCAACAGCTCCACAACGATCACCATCTCCTCCGCCACCGGCGACTTCGACACCCCAACGCCTCCAGCGCTCCCAGTCGACCCGCCCACCAACGGTTCTATCACCACCACCACGGTGAACGAAGGCGACGGTCCTAAGGTCGAAGCCACCATCAAAATCAAGGTCTACGGCGGCCGTATCAACACCGCCCCGTACCTCGGCACCAACGCCTTCCGCGCTCTCTAATCGAGAGTCGCTCATCGCGCCTGACTTCAACAGGGCGGCGGATTCTTCCGCCGCCCTGTTTTTTTGTGAACATCCTCCCCAACCTTCCATCTAACACTCAACTGACCTCCATCCCCCCTCCTGCCCAACCCCTCCCTCCGCTCCTAGCATGCTCCGCGGCCACTCTCCCGCCTTCCTCTGCTCCACCGCCTTCATCTTCGGATTCTGCGGTCTCATGACCACGCTGCTCGTCCGCAGCATTCTCTTCCCGGAAAACTCCCAGCTCGCCACCGCCTCCCCTCAGGCCATCTGCGAACTCTTCGCCTCCCGCAGCGAAGGCACCGACATGGATATCTACGAAGGCGATACCATCACCGGCCAATGCCGCATCACCCCGCTCAGCGGCCCTCCCATCCCCTCCCGCCGCCTCGAAAGCGTCCGCGTCGCCCTCAACGGAACCCTCCAACTCCGCGGCCCCTTCGCCTCCTTCGGCCAGCTCGCCCTCAATAGCAGATTCGACCTCTCCGTCACAGGCGACATCACTTCCTTCGACCTCAACCTCCGTCTCCCCAAGGCCGATCCCCCCATCGACCTCAGAATCGACCAACCCAAGGGTGCCGCATGGCCCGCCATCACCCTCACCCGAGGCACCACCATCGCCTTCACCTCAAACTCCGGCGCAGAACCCGACGCCGCCACCAAATCCCTCCTCCTCTGGCTCTCCTCCACTCTCGGCATCAATCCCGACCAACTCGCCAGTCTCTCCAAACCACCATCCGCCTCCACCCCCAGCGCCTCCCTCTCCGCTCGCGCCGGCCGCATCACCGTCGCCAACTCCTCCACCGACGGCTTCATCCTCGCTCGCAGCGACGCCGGCTCCAATCGCGCCTTCCGTCTCTACATCGCCTCCACCGGCGAAATTCTCCGCATCGAAACGCCCTCCAGCTTCAATCTCCTCAGCGACTCTTTCCGCCCACCTGACATCGCCACTCCAACCCCAACCGCACCCTCGCCTCCACCCCCATGATCCGCACGCGCGATCTCACCATGCACTACGGCAGCCTCTGCGCTCTCGACCACCTCTCCCTCGAAATCCCCCAAGGCGAATTCTTCGCCTTCCTCGGCGCCAACGCCGCCGGAAAAACCACCACCATCAAACTCCTCACCGGCCTCCTCAAGGCCTCCTCAGGCGAA
>JAIXPK010000395.1 GCA_027486335.1 Verrucomicrobiaceae bacterium
CCGCGCCACCAGCGGCAGTTGCTCAGTCGGACCAATCGGCCCGCAGATCCCCACAGGATTGTCCGGCGTCGCCTGCCTCCACGCGTCAATGTACTCCAGCGCCTCCGCCAGATAAAAATCCTCCAGCGTGTCGTAAAACACCACCCGGAATCCCGGACGCGAAAGCTGCGTAAGGTCCTTCTCCGTCAGCTCGGCGGCCGCGGCAATGAGATCCGGTTCCAATGTGGTGTAATCCCACCAGTCCGGGGCGATGGAGCTGAGTCGACGTGGCATGAAAATGAGCGGAAGGCAGCCTGCGTCTTACCTCAGCGCCCGTTCAGCGCCAGCATTTTCATTCCGGAATGAATTCCGCACCCGCGGGCTCACCACTGCACTTCGCCGCCAATCGCGCAAACACCACCCCCACCTCTCCCGCACGCGCCAGCACCTCACGCCATTCCCCAGGCACCGCACCCAACCCGTAAAACACCCCCGCCAGCCCGCCAGCCACGCATCCCGTCGTGTCAGTATCTTCCCCAAGATTCACCGCCCGCAACACCGTGTCCGCAAACCCCTCCCCCTTCAAGAGGCACCACACCGCCGCCTCCAGCGTGTCAATCACATACCCGCTGCTCCGGATCTCACTCTCACGCAGCCCCGCAAACTCCGCACCCAGCAGTCGCCCAAACGCCTTGCCCTCACCTCCGCACGACTCCCCGTACTCAATCCCGAATTCCCGCCGCGCCACATCCAGCGCCTCCTCCGGCCCAGCCCCGTCCAGCAGCGCCCTCACAAAAAACGCATAAAACACACACGCCATCACCGAACGCCGGTGCCCATGCGTCACCCTCGAAGCATCGCCCACACTCTGCACCAGCCGCTCTGTCCCCGCCCCCGCAAATCGCAGACAAACCGGTAGCACACGCATCAGCGATCCATTCCCATTGTCGTATTCCCCCGTCCCGCCCGCCTCCACAGCAGGCGTCCCGCCAGCCACCCGCCGCAACGCCCGACTCGTCGCCATCCCAATGTCGAACACCGTCCCGTGCGGAGTCCAGTATCCCAGCTCCTGCCACCGCACAAACCTCTCGCCAAGGTCCTCCACTGAAAACTCCTCCGCCACAAGGCTCTCCGCCGTGCACAGCAGCAGCGACGAATCATCACTCCACGTCCCCGCCGGCTGCCCATGCGTCCCGTACCCTCGCATCCCCGTCACCGGATCTGCCTGCACGCTCGCCCGGTTCCGGAACTCCACCGGAACACCTAACGCATCTCCACACAACGCCCCCCACAGGCCGCCAAGGATCCGCTCCGCCTTCGTCATCTTATTTGCTAGCATCATAAAAACATTCGCGCACCCGCCACTCCGCACCGCATCACCTACCTCAGACGATCACCGCCCCCGCCGCCGCCATCTCACCAATGGCTCGCTCACAGTCGCCCGCATTCAGCTCGACCCCGCGACATGCCTCCGCAAGCAACCGCACCTCAAACCCAAGCCGCAGCCCGTCAAGGACAGTGAACTTCACGCAGAACTCCGTCGCAAGCCCGCACACATCCACCTCGGTCACTCCTCTCTCCCGCAGCCACGCCGCAAGTCCCGTGTCCCCCCGCCCCCCATTGTCCGCAAACCCGCTGTAGCTGTCCACCTCCTGCTGCTCACCCTTCGGAAACACCCTCGCCAGTCGCCTGCTCTCCAGCCCGGAAGCCAGCATCGCCCCTCCCGTCCACTGCACGCAATGCACCGGCCACAGCGTCTGCGGCAAACCGCCTAGCAACACTTCCTCATACACCTCCCGCCCCGCGTGATTCGCCGCAAAACTCCCGTGATCCGCAGGATGCCAGTCCATTGTCGCCACCACCACCTCATACCCCGCCATCAATCGGTTCACCATCGGCACAATCCGGTCGCCGTCCCTCACGCCAAGCGCACCGCCAGGCAGAAAGTCATTCTGCAGATCAACAATCACCAGCGCCTTCATAACACCTCCTTTCCCCGTCCAGCTTCCCCCACCAGCCGCGACTTCCTCTCAGCCAGGGTCCACTCAAGCCCCGCCGGATACGTCTGCGGATTCAGCAACCGCCGCACCGCCGGCGTCAGCATCGCCAGTTGCGCCCTACCTCGTGCCTGCACCTCCTGAATCCTCGGAATCTCATACACCAGCTCCCCTCCCCGGAACACCGGTACCAGCAGATCTTCACTAACCGCCCCCTCCGGCACCCGCCAGCAGCGCCCGGGATGCCCAGGCAGTTCCACACCGGCATCCTCACCGAACCCGTGCAGTTCGTCATAAACCGCATCACCACAGAATTCCCCTCCACCCGTGAACCGCCGCACATTCAGAATCCCCGGCGTCGAAACCTTCGCCGTCTGCTCGCTCAGCTTCACCTTCGGCACCCACTCCCCATCCATCCCACGGATCGCTCCTAACTTGTAAACCCCGCCCAGCGCCCCCTGTCCTCCTCCCGTCACCAGTTTTGTCCCCACCCCCCACACCCCGATCGCCGCCCCCTGCTGCCGCAGGCTCATGATGATCTCCTCGTCCAGATCATTGCTCGCCACAATCACCGCATCACCAAACCCAGCCGCATCCAGCATTCGCCGCGCCTCAATGCTCAGCACCGCAAGATCCCCGGAATCCAGCCGGATCCCCGCCAGCCGATGCCCCGCCGCCTTCAGTTCCTCGCCCGCCTCAATCGCATGCCGCACCCCGCTAATCGTATCATAAGTATCCACCAGCAGGGTCGCATTCTCCGGCATCGCCCTCACATATGCCAGAAACGCCTCGCGCTCACTGTCAAAAGACATCACCCACGAATGCGCATGCGTCCCCTTCACAGGTATCCCCAGCCGCTTTCCCGCCAGCACATTCGAGGTCGCCGCACACCCGCCCACAAACGCCGCACGGCTCGCCATCACCGCCCCATCCGGTCCCTGCGCCCGCCGCAACCCGAACTCCAGCACCGGAGCATCTCCCGCCGCCTCACAGATCCTCGCCGCCTTCGTCGCGATCAATGTCTGGAAATTCACCAGATTCAGTAGCGCCGTCTCCAGCAGCTGCGCCTGCACCATCGGCCCCCTCACCCGAATCAGCGGCTCGCCGGGAAACACCACCGTGCCCTCCGGAATCGCATCAATGTCACAACTCATCCGCAATCCCCCCAGATATTCCAGAAACCCAGGCTCGAACAACCGTCCCCCGCCGTTCCCCTTCAGCGTCGCCAGATACTCCAGATCATCACTCTCAAACCGAAACGCCCGCAACCACCCTATCGCATCCTCCAACCCGGCCGCCATCGCATACCCTCCCCCGAACGGCAGTGTCCGGAAGGTCAGATGAAACACCGCCTCCGTCTCCGCTCGGCCGCTGTGCCAGTAGCCAGCCGCCATCGTCAGTTGATAAAGATCCGTCAGCAGTGGACTCAGATAATCGGTTTTCATAACTCAAAATGAAATCCCCGCCGCTCCAGCACGGCGTATTTGTCAGGATCAAACCGGAACAGCTGCGCCGGCCGGTGCGCCCCCTCCCGCCGCTCCTCAGGCAACGCCGTCAGCAGGTCCAGCGCCAGCACCCGCTTCCGGAAATTCCGCTTGTCTAAACCCTCCCCGAGAATCGCCTCGTACAACCCCTGCAGCTCCGTCAGCGTGAACTTCTCCGGCAGCAGATTGAACCCCACCGGCTGTTGTCGCACCCGCGCCCGCAACCGCTCCACCGCCACCCCCACGATCTCCCCGTGATCAAACGCCAGCCTCGGCAGCTCCCCAACCCCATGCCAACGCGCCGCCACCGCATCCGTCGCCGCCGCCAGCCGGTAATCCCCAGGCCTCACCAGCGCCCAGTACGCCACACTCACCACATGCTCCCGCGGATCCCGCCCCGGTGCCCCGAACGCCCCCAGTTGCTCAAGGTACCCAGCATCAATCCCCGCCTCCTCCGACAACTCCCGCCCAGCCGCCGCCCCAAGATCCTCTCCAACCCTCACAAACCCACCGGGCAACGCCCACCACCCCGCATACGGCTCCAACCCACGCTCAATCAGCAGCACCTCCAACTCCCCTCCCCCAAACCCAAACACCACACAGTCCACCGTCAGTGCAGGCCGCGCATACTCATAAGTATATCCCTTCTTCCCTCTCATGCTTTCCCTTTTCGTGTGCGAATGACACTAAGTCAAGGCCTTTCTCCCCCTGCCGTGTTCCCGTCCAGCTTTTTCCTTTTGCCCACCCGCCTCCCCACGCCTCTCCTCCTCCCATGAAACCCTCGCTCCCGCTCGTTTTCCTGACTTTCTGGAACGGTCTCGCCGCTGCCCGCGACACCCACTCCGACGTCTGCATCTTCGGCGCCACCTCCGCAGGCATCGCCGCCGCCCTCCAATCCGTCCGCATGGGCAAATCCGTCTCCCTCATCGAACCATCCAATCACGTCGGCGGCCTAACCACCGGAGGCCTCGGAGCCACCGACATCGGCAACAAAGCCGCCATCGGCGGCATCGCCCGCGAATTCTACGAACGCGTCTTCAAGTTCTACGAATCCCCGGACGCATGGCACCTCGAAGAACGCGCCGCCTACCTCAAAGCCCATCGCGGCGGCCCCGACCCGCTCTCCACCGCCACCGGCCGCGAAACCCTCTGGTTCTTCGAACCCCACGCCGCCTCCGCCATCTACTCCTCCATGCTCAAGGACGCCGGCATCCCCGTCCATCGCAACGAACCCCTCGTCTCCGTCACCATGAACGGCCAGCGCCTCATCTCCCTCAAAACCTCCACCGGCAACGTCTGGCACGCCTCCATCTTCCTCGACTGCACCTACGAAGGCGATCTCATGGCCAAAGCCGGCGTCGCCTCACACATCGGCCGCGAGGCCAACGCCGTCTACTCGGAAAAACTCAACGGCATCCGCCCCGAAACCGCCAAACACCAGTTCACCGTCCCAGTCGACCCTTTCCTCCGCCCAGGCGACGCCTCCAGCGGTCTCCTCCCCTTCATCGAACACGGCGACCTCGGCGAACCCGGCGCAGGCGACGCGTCCGTCCAGGCCTATAACTTCCGCCTCTGCATGACCCGCGACCCTCGCAACCTCCGCCCATGGGAAGCCCCGGAAAACTACAACCCCGCCCAGTTCGAACTCCTCGCCCGCTACATCGAGGCCCGCGCCGCCACCCCCAAACCGCTCGACGCCGGCCAGTTGTTCCACCCGCTGCCCATGCCCAATCACAAAACCGACACCAACAACAACGGAGGCTTCTCCACTGACTTCATCGGCGGCAGCGACCGCTGGCCAGAAGCCTCCTACGCCGAACGCGCCGCCATCTTCAAAGAACACGAACGCTACACCCGCGGCTTCTTCTACTTCCTTGCCACCAACCCCCGCGTCCCCGAAAAACTCCGCGCCGAAGTCGCCGCATGGGGCCTCACCAAAGACGAATGGCCCGAAACCTCAGGCTGGCCACCCCAACTCTACGTCCGCGAAGCCCGCCGCATGATCTCCGACTACGTCATGTCCGAACACGACTGCCGCGGCACCCGCAAAGCCCCCGACGCCGTCGGCCTCGGTGCCTACAACATGGACAGCCACAACTGCCGCCGCATCGTCCGCAATGGCCTCGCCCACAACGAAGGAGACGTCCAGGAACCCGTCAAACCCTACCCCGTCAGCTGGCGCTCCCTCATCCCCAAAACAACCGAATGCTCCAACCTCGCCGTCCCAGTCTGCCTCGCCGCCTCCCACATGGCCTACGGTAGCATTCGCATGGAACCTGTCTTCATGATCCTCGCCCAATCCGCCGCCACCGCCGCCTGTCTCGCCATCGACTCCAAATCCTCCCTTCACCAACTCCCCTACCCAGCCCTCCGCACCCGCCTCATCGCCGACGGCCAGATCCTCGAATTCGGCCAACTCCCACCCGCCCGCTGACTCCCCTCCACCCCCCTCAACACACCTACCCCAGGCGCGTCTTTCAGCTTGCACGCACCGCCGCCCGGCGCTTCTCTCCCCGCCGTGTAGCGGTCGCTCGTCGCCCGCCCACCACTCCCTCCTTTCCCTCCAACCGATTTCCGCATGACCACCCGTAAGCTCTCCCTGCTCTCCGCCGTCGCTGCCCTCGCCGCCGGTTCCCTCTCCGCCTCTGCGCAGTCCACCGACATGAAAGTCGGCATCGTCGACATGAAGCGGGTCTTCCAGGAATACTACAAGACCAAGGACGCCGAGAAAAAGGTCAACGAAGACAAATCCAAAGCCAAAAAGGAACTCGACGACCGCAGCGCCAAATACCGCGACCTCATCGCCAAATGGAATGAAGCCCAGAAGCTCCTCCAGGACAAGCTCGTCAACGAAGAACTGAAACAGCAGAAAGCCAAGGAAGCTCAGGAAATCGCCCAGGAAGCCAAGGCCAACGAACGCGAAATCGACGAGTTCCGCCGCCGCCGCGAAGCCCAGCTCCAGGAACAGGTCATGCGCATGCGCAAAGGCCTCCTCGAAGACATCCGCCAGCGCGTCGAAGAAAAAGCCAAACGCGACAACTACGATCTCGTCTTCGACAAATCCGGCGTCAGCCCCTCCGGCGTTCCCTTCCTCCTCCACAGCAAGGACGCCGTCGACTTCAGCACCGAGGTCCTCGCAGAACTCAATAAAGGCGCTCCCGCCGGTTCCGCCACCCCAGCCGCGGAATCCAAAGACGCTCCCGCCGAAGGCACCCCAGCCGCTCCAGCTGCTCCGGCCGCCCCAGCCGGGAAGCCCGCCAAGACCACCAAGTAATTAGTAATTCCCTAACCCGGCCACTCCCGGCCGCGCCGTGGAAATCACTCTCGCCCAAACCGCCGCACTCACCGGCGGCACCATCCTCTGCGGTTCCCCTGACTCCGTGCTGACCGGCTTCGCCGGTCTCCGCGAAGCCTCCCCCGGCGACCTCAGCTTCTTCGCAAACGAGCGCTACATCAACGACCTCAGACGCACCCGCGCCTCGGCAGTTCTCGTCCCCGAAGGCTTCCCCGCCCCACCGGACTCCCCCACCGCGCTCATCGCCTGCCCCAACGCCTCCGCCGCCTTCGCCGCAGTCGTCCACCGCTTCACGCCCCCACCCCGCGCCTTTCAACCAGGCATCCACCCAGCCGCCGCAGTCGATCCAACCGCCCAACTCGACCCAGCCAAGGTCTCCGTCGGACCCTGCGCCGTCATCGAAGCTGGTGCCGTCATCGGCGATGGCTCCGAAATCGGCCCCGGTGCCATCATCGGCACCGACGCCCGCATCGGCAAAGACTGCCGCATCTTCGCCCGCGCCACCATCTACCACCGCTGCATCCTCGGCGACCGCGTCGCCATCCACTCCGGCGCCGTCATCGGCGCAGATGGCTACGGCTACGAATTCATCAACGGCCGCCACCAGAAAATCGACCAGGTCGGCATCGTCCAGATCGACAACGATGTCGAAATCGGCGCCAACACCACCATCGACCGCGCCCGCTTCGGCCGCACATGGATCGGCGAAGGCACCAAAATCGACAATCTCGTCATGATCGCCCACAACTGCGTCATCGGCCGACACGTCATCATCGTCGCCCAGGCCGGCATCGCCGGCAGTACCCGCATCGCCGACTACACCGTCGTCGCCGCTCAGGTCGGCATCGCCGGCCACCTCGACATCGGCGGCCCAGGCGTCACCTTCACCGCCAAAACCGGCGTCACCGCCAACATCCGTACCCCCGGCACCTACATGGGCACCCCCGCCCAGCCCATGAAGGAATACCAGCACCAGCTCGTCATGGTCCGCCGTCTCCACGATCTCGCCACCCGCCTCAAACGGCTCGAACAGGAAAAGTAACGGCTAGCGATCCCGGCCTCAGCGCCCGGACTTCTCCTCCGGCACGTCCTTCTTCGCATTCTTCAGAAACCCGTTCAGCAGGGTGTCCACCGCCCCCTTCAGCGCATCGCCTCCCCTCGCCGCATCCAGCAGCAGATCCTTCGCCGCATCCTTCAACGCCCCATTCAGCGACTCACGGAACTTCGGACTGAAATCAACATCCGGATGCCCTATCTCCCCCGTCGACTGAAACGGAATCGATAGCAGCCGCTTGTCCGTCAGGATCTTGCTCAGCACGTTCTTGTTCACAATCTCCGCCAGCTTCGCATCCTTCCCCGTAAAAAACTTCGTCACACCCTCCAGCGCCTTCCGGCTCACTTCCGTGCTCGCCTGCAGCTTCCCGTCAAAGACATGCTGCTCATCCCCGAACGCCAGCCACGAATCCTTGTCCAGCCGGATCCTGTAGGTATCGAACGGAAACAGCACGTTCTCCGCCACCACTAACCGCCCCGCACTCACCGTCGCCTTCAATGGCGTGTCCTTCGTCAGCACGCCCTCCGCAGGCAATTCAATCGCCAGTCCAATATCGGTCTTCAGCTTTTCTAACCGCTCCGCCAGCCGCACCAGCGTCGGTATCCGGTTCACCACCGACCCCTTCCGCGCCGTACACTCCAGCACCAGATCGTTATTCCACGTCCCCGTCGCCGCATCAAACGGCTGCAGTCTCCCGTCCATCGTCAGGATCACATCCAGTGTCCGCACGCTCAACTGCTGATTGTCGATCACGATCCTCCCGCCCGCACTCACCATCGCCTCGTTCGCCGCCGCCAGATTCCCAGGATCCACCCGCACCCCCGTCACCGCCGCATTGAAATCCCTAACCTCCGTAAAGGTCCGCTTCTTGTCGTTCCTCAATGTCCACGACCCATTCCGCACCCGCACTTCCTCCAGCGTCGCCGCAAACGGCAGATCCGATGCCTTGAACGGCACCTCCGGCTCCGCCACCTCCCCTTCCTTCTCCACTTTCTCCGCCACCGGCGCAGCAGCAGCCGCCGCCGCCACCGGCACCGCCGCCGCCACCACCGGCTGCGGCTTTCCTAGCATCAAATCCAGCGACTTCGCACCTTTCTTCGCACGCACCCCGCGAATGTCAGGACGATCCAGCACCAGCCGCCTCACCGCAAGCTCACCCACCAGCAATCGCCACAAATCCACCTCCAGCACCAGCCGGTCCGCCGCAATCATCGTCTCCGCCACCTGCACAGGCTTCCGCTCCGCCAGCGCCGTCCCCGCCGCCGCCACTTCATCCCGCGGCACCATCCGAAACCCCCGAATCTCCAGCGACGCCGGCCACGAAAACACATGCACCTCCGTCGCCTCAATCTCCGCCCGGCAATTCCGCGTCGCCTCCAGCTGCCGCACCAGCTCCTCCGGCGACATCCGCTTCCGCAACAACCACGTCACCCCGAACCCGGCAACCAGCAGGACAACAAGCAGACCGGTCAACAGGCGGCGCAGGCGGCGTTTCATGGGTGGCGCATCAGGGTTCCCCCCACCGTCGGGGCTTCCGCCAGCTTGTCCACCGTATTCCCGCCGCTCATTGACGCAGCCAATAACCACTTCTCCTTTATCAATTCGGATTCCCCCGCACCGCCAGCCAACATGCCGCCATGCACCAGAACACCAATTCGCACCTCCCAGCTCGCCGCATCCCCCTCTGGCTCAAAATCGCCTACACCGCCTTCATGGCCGTCCTCATCCCAGTCTACTGGGCCCACTACGGCCCCACCAACTTCCTCTACTTCTGCGACGTCGCCCTCCTCCTCACCCTCGTCGGCGTCTGGACCGAAAGCGCACGCCTCATCTCCCTCCCCGCCGTCGGCATCCTCCTCCCCCAGTTCTTCTGGTGCGCCGACTTCCTCGCTGAACTCTGCGGCTTCCATCTCACCGGCATGACTTCCTACATGTTCGACTCCAGCCGCCCGCTCTTCCTCCGCGCCCTCTCAGGCTTCCACGGCTGGCTCCCCTTCCTCCTCATCTTCCTCCTCACCAGAACCGGCTACGATCACCGCGCCTTCCGCGGCTGGACCATCGCCGCCATCGCCCTCTGCCTCATCTCCTTCTTCCTCCTCCCCGCCCCCGCCCCAGCCCCCGGCGACCTCACCCCTCGCAACGTCAACTACGTCTACGGCATGAGCGACGAAAAAGCCCAGTCCCTCATGCCCCCTACGCTCTACCTCGCAACATGGCTGGCAGCCCTCACCGGTCTGGTGTACATCCCCACCCACCACGTCCTCAAACGCCGCTTCCCCAAAGCCGCCTGATCCCCACCCACCACTTTCCTCAGCCATGTCTTCTTCCCATCCCGAATCCCCCACCCCAGCCCCGCCCTGGAAACGCGGCTTCTGGGCCCTCATGTTCACCCAAACCCAGGGTGCCTTCAGCGACAACGCCCTCAAACAACTCGTCATCTACCTCGTCCTCGCCCTCCAGCTCGGCCACGACAAGGAAGTCGCCCTCTCCGCCAAAGCCGGCGCAGCCTTCGCCCTCCCCTTCATCCTCTTCAGCATGTTCGGCGGCTGGCTCGCCGACCGCTGCAGCAAACGCTCCGTCATGCAGTGGGTCAAATCCGCCGAAATCATCATCATGCTCATCGCCGCATGGGCCCTCGGCTCCGGTCAGCTCACCATGCAGCTCTTCGCCATCTGCCTCATGGGCGTCCACAGCGCCATCTTTGGCCCCTCCAAATACGGCATCCTCCCCGAAATCCTCCCGCCCCACAAACTCAGCTGGGGCAACGGTATCCTCGAACTCCTCACCTTCCTCGGCATCATCGGCGGCATCTACGCCGCAGGCGAACTCGCCGAATCCTTCGGCCCAGGCAACGCCACCCCCGGCTGGATCCTCGCCGCCATCGCCGTCTCCGGCTGGATCGCCAGCTTCTTCATCTCCCCAGTCCCCGCCGCTGACCCCGCCAAACCTCTCCACCCTAACTTCCTATCCGAACTCTGGCGTCAGCTCCGCTCCATGTCCCGCGACCGCGACCTCATGCGTGCCAATTGGGGCAACACCGCCTTCTGGTTCGTCGCCGCCCTCATCGGCCTCAACCTCCCCATCTTCGCCGAACACGCCTTCCACTTCTCCCCGCGCCAGATCAGCTACCTCAGTATGGCCCTCAGCATCGGCATCGCCGCAGGCAGCGGTGCCGCCGGCTACCTCAGCCGCGGCCGCATCGAATACGGTCTCGTCCCCGTCGGTGCCGCCATCATGGCCCTCAGCAGCATCGTCCTCGGCTGGCCAGGCGTCAGCGTCTCCCCATTCGCCGTCGCCCTCGCCACCCTCGGCCTCGGCGGCGGTCTCTTCATCGTCCCCATCGCCGCCGTCCTCCAGCACCGCCCCGCACCCGCAGAAAAAGGTGCCGTCCAGGGCACCGCCAATCTCGTCTCATGGATCGGCATCCTCATCTCCTCAGGCGTCCAGGCCGTCTTCGGCGCGCTCCACCGCCCACCCGAAGAAGTCTTCTGGTTCTGCGGCCTCGCCGCCCTCATCGCCGGGCTCTACATCAACGCCACCAGGCCAGGAGCCGTCCGCGATCTCTTCAAGCCTAACTCCCGCTCCTGATGCGGCTCCGCCTCACCATCGCCTACGACGGCACGCCCTTCCGCGGCTGGCAATCCCAACCCGGCGGCCGCACCATCCAGGACATCCTCGAAGCCGCCGCCGCCACCATCCTCACCCAACCAGTCTCCATCCACGGCAGCGGCCGCACCGACGCCGGGGTCCACGCCGATGGCCAGGTCGCCCACTTCGACGTCCCCGATTCCTGCCGCATGGACCCAGCCGCATGGCTCCGCGCCCTCAATGTCCACCTGCCCCCGGAAATCCGCATCATGGCCGCCGCCGCCACCTCCCCCGCCTTCCACTCCCGCTTCGACGCCATCGGCAAAACCTACCGCTATCACCTCTGGAACGCTCCCGTCCTCCCTCCGCTCATGCACAATCGCGCATGGCACGTCCCCCACACCCTCGACCTCTCGCTCCTCGAATCCGCCACGCGTCTCCTCACCGGAACCCACGACTTCGCTGCCTTCGCTGCCTTCCGCGGTGACCCGCGCTCCGACGCCGACACCATCCGCACCATTCACTCCGCCTCCCTCTCCAACTCCAACTCCGGCCCCGACCTCTCCCTCACATGGTCCGGCAACGGCTTCCTCTACCGCATGGTCCGCCTCCTCACCGGAGCCGCCATCCGCGTCGCCACCGGCCGCGCCTCCCTCGCATGGCTCGAATCCCTCCTCCTCAACCCAGCTGCCCTCAAAAACCATCACCTCGCCCCCGCCGCAGGCCTCTCCCTCGTCTCCGTCGCCTACCCCTCAAATCTCGAACACCATCTCCCCTCCAGCGGGCTCCCGGGCCACCACATCAGCTAGGCTCGTCCCTGACAACTGCTGATTCACCGCCGTCTGCAGATCCCGGAACACCCTCCCAACTCCGCACCCGCCAGCAATCCCGCACGCACAAACCCCGCTCCGCCGCACCGCCTCCCCAGCACACGGCATCGGCTCAAACGGCCCGTCAATCGCCGTCACAATCTCCCCCACCGATATCCCCTGCGGCGGCCGCTCCAGTTGATAACCGCCCCCCACCCCGCGCCGGCTCCGCAACAACCCCGCACGCTTGAGCGTCAGCAGAATCTGCTCAAGAAACTTCACAGGAATCCGCTCCGCCGCCGCCAGTTCCTCAATCTGCGACGTCGCCGCCGCCCCCTTCCGCGCCATCGCAGTCAGGGCTCGCAGGGCATACTCGGCTTTTCGGGAAATGCGCATGTCTCAGTGATTCCTCCCGGCATACTCCACCCGCTCAACCCTGCCAAGCTCCTTTGCTCCCGGCTTTCAAACCGTCAGCCCCCAACGCCGCCGCAGAAACCGCTCCCACGGCGAAAACAACGCCTTGTCCGCCGCAAACCCAATCACAATAATCACCAGCATCACCGCCGCCACCTGGTCCATCGCATGCAGCTCGCGCCCGAAATGCAGCAGATGCCCCAGCCCGTACCCCGTGCTGATCGCCACATAAATCTCCGCCGCCATCAGCGACCGCCACGCAAACGCCCATCCCTGCTTCGCCCCACTCACCAGATGCGGCAGGCTCGCCGGCAGCAGCACCCGCCACAGCAGGTGAAACCCCTTCGACCCCATCGTCGCCGCCGCCCTCCGGTAAATCGGCGGTATCTGCCGGATCCCGTGATCCGTCGCCAGCAACACCGCCCACAAGGTCCCCATCACCACAATAAACAGCATCGCCCCCTCCGGATTACTGTGAAACCACAGAATCGACAGCGGCACCCAGCACACACTCGGCAGGGTCTGCAACCCAAGCGCCAGCACCCCTAACGTGTTCGCCGCAAACCGGAACCGCGCCGTCAGCAGTCCCAGCGGAATCCCCAGCAGAATCCCCACCGCATACCCGAACACCAGCCGCCTCATCGTCACATAACACGCACTCTGCAATTCCCCCTTCCCCAACGCCTCCCCGATATAACGGAAAATGTCCGACGGCGACGGAATCAGCACCGGATTCCACCAACCAGCCCGCGACCCAGCCTCCCACGCTCCCGCCACCACCCCGAAAAACACCACCGCCTGCACCACCGCCACCCACGCATCACGGCCGCCGCCGGCTCCCGCCCGCACCGCCGCTCCAGTATTTGTCAGGCTCCCTTTCATACATTCTCAGCCTTCAGCAGGCGCTTCAGTTCTGTCGTGATCGTCGTCGCTAGCTGCGCCACCGCCACATCGTTGATGTTCCTCGGCCGCGGCAGATCAATCCGGAACTCCGCACGAATCCTCCCCGGCCGCGGCGTGAACAGCAGCACGCGATCCCCCAGACACACCGCCTCCCGCACGTTGTGCGTCACAAACACCACCGTCTTCCTCCTCTGCTGCTGAATCTTCTGCAAATCATCATACAACTGCTCCCGGGTCATCGCATCCAAGGCCGCAAACGGCTCATCCATGCACAGCACCTGCGGATTCGGTGCCAGCGCCCGCGCCAGCGCCACCCGCTGCTTCATCCCACCCGAAAGCTCGTGAATCCCCGAATTCGCAAACGGCGTCAGCCCCACAATCTCCAGAAACGCCCGCGCCACTCCCCGCCGGTCCTCATCACTCAGATTCGGCTTCAGATTCAACCCGAATAACACATTCTGCGTCACATCCAGCCACGGAAACAACGCGTGCTCCTGAAACATCACCCCGCGCTGCCGCCCCGGCCCCTCAATCAGTTCCCCATCCGCCGTCAGCGTCCCCGCATCCGGTTGCTCCAGCCCCGCAATCAGATTCAGCAGGGTACTCTTCCCGCAACCACTCGGCCCCAGCAGACACACAAACTCCCCCTCCCCCACCGTCAGACTAACGTCATCCAGCGCCTTCACATCCTGACGCTTCCCGCGGTACACTTTCGTCACCCGGTCCACCGTCAGCTTCGCCGGCGCCGCATTGTGCAGTTCATCTTCAATCGTCATGACTCAGGATGATTTGACGGCTGCCAGCAGCGGCTCCAACGCCGGAAACTCCCGGATGAAACCCGCCGCCTTCGCGTTCTCCACCATCTTCTCCAGTGACACCCGCGACACCTCATTCGTCAGCACCACCCGCGACAACGCATTGTCCAGCACCGCCGCCTTCGGCGCCCGCGTCGTCAGCGCCGTCAGCTCCGCCACAATCAATTCCCGCGCCTCCGCCGCATTCGCCTGAATCCATTCCGTCAGCTCCCGGTGCGCCGCCGCCAGCTTCTCAGCCAACGCCGCCCGCCCGCTCAGAAACTCCGCCCCGCACACCAGCATCGTCACATTCGTCTCCATGTCCTTCAGGAAATTCACCGCCCCAGCCTCCAGTTCCAGCACACTAGCAAACGGCTCCGGAGCCCACGCCGCATCCAGCGACCCAGCCTGGAACATCGCCAGCAGATCCGCATTCTGCACCGGCAGAATCGTCGCCTCGCCCCCAGTCTGCGTCACCTTGATCCCGTTCTCCGCCAGCAGCGCCCGCAATTGCACATCCTGCGTGTTACCTAACTGCGGCGTCCCGATCCGCTTGCCCCGCAGATCCCCGGCCGCCCCCACCGTCACACCTTTCCTCACCACAATCGAACTCCCGCCGTTCGCCGCCCCAGCCAGAATCCTCACATCCTTACCCTTCGTCCGCGCATACGCATTCAGCACCGGACTCGGCCCGATATAAGTCACATCCAGGGCCCCACCCAGGATCGCCTCCGTCGCCGACGGCCCCGCATTGTAAGTGAACCACTCCACCGGCACTCCCAATCGCTTCTCATACCATCCCTTCCCCAACCGGCTCAGCTGATGCGCCACCAGCCCCTGCACATGCGTCACATTCGGAAAATGCCCGAACCTCACCGGCGCATCCGGAGCCACCGGCTTCTTCGCGCAGGACGACACCCCGGCAGCACCAAGCGTGGAAACAGTCAGAAATCGGCGGCGGTTCATAATGTTAGTCTCTGGTCTGCGCAGCTGCCCCGGTCGTCCGGCTCTCATCCACACATGGTTGTCTGATCTTCATTTCGCTTCCGGTTCGTCCAGTCAGCTGTTCATTTCCCCGGCTTGAGATGCCCCAGATTGTTGATCAATCCCGCCAGAAACCCATCGTCAGGATCCGCATGCCGCGGCTGACCAGGCGGCTTCCGCACCGACTTCGCCTTCGCCTTCACCGGCGCTGCCACCGCCACCGGCACCATCCCGTCACGCTCCAGCTTGCTCAGCGTCACCGTCACCACATCCCCCAGCGAATACCGATCCAATATCCCCGCAATCGCATTCCTCACATCAATCATCAGCATCCTCAACCCGCAGTGATCCGCATCCGGACACGTGCACGGCTCATACGCCGTCTCACTCGCACACCCAATCGGTGCCAGCTTCCCATCCAGAAATCTCACCAACTCCCCCATCTTCGTCTCTGCCGGATCACACACCAGCCTCGCCCCCCCACTCTTCCCCCGAATCCCCTCCACGTACCCCTCCGCTTTCAAATCAGCCAGAATGTTCTCCAGAAACTTCGCCGGAATCCTCTCCTGCTCCGCCAACCGCGACACCGACACAATCGGCGACCCCGTCCGCGCCGCCACGCCCAGCCGGATCAGCGTGCGCAACGCATACTCGCCCCGTTTCGTCAGTTTCATTCACCCACCCCTGAACGACTAATCTACATCAGGCAACCAGGAAATTCACTTCCCCTCCCCTCGCTTGCCCACCCCCTCCCTCCACACCACCCTTCCCAACCCATTCCTTCCCACCGCTCCCTCCCATGAAGCCCCTCCCCTTCCTCCTCGCCGCTTCCCTCATCCTCTCTCCCACTGCCTGCCTCCGCTGGCCCGGGCCCATGCCCGGCAGCTACCGCCCAGCCCTCTCCACCGACCCCGAAATCATCGCCGCCGCCCAGGCCGCCATCTCCCTCCGCAACGCCCAACCAGGCAACTCCCCAGTCCACCTCCTCTCCATCCGCGAAGCCACCCAGCAAGTCGTCTCCGGCATGAACTACCGCCTCTGGCTCCGCGTCTCCGAATCCGGCCGCACCCGCACCGCCAACGTCCTCATCTACCGCGACCTCTCCGGCCACCACTCCCTCACCTCATGGGACTGGGAATAATCCCAACCAACCCCCACCCCAACCTTGCGCTTCCGCCACATTCCTGCTTCCGTTCTAATTTAACCACGCAACAACCAAACCGTCCGCCCCTCCACCGCGCTCCACCCCATTCTCCCAACCTCCCAAACCACCCGCCATACCCCAACCAGCCTCACTACCCCTCATTCTCAACGTCCGCCCACCCCCTCACTTGCACCCACCGACCACCACGACAACACCTCACGCCGTCCGCATGCCCTCACAACCCGTCAGCTACACTTCTGTCAGTCATGCTCCCGCATCGGTCGTCACCGAGGGCGATATCGAAAGCCTCTTCGTCTCGAGACTGGAACAACTCAAGTACACCTACCGCCCGGACATCACCAACCGCGCCACTCTCGAAAAAAACTTCCGCGAAAAGTTCGAGTCCCTCAACCGCGTCCGCCTCACTGACTCCGAATTCGCCCGCCTCCTCGACGAAATCGTCTCCCCGGATGTCTTCGCCGCCTCGAAAACCCTCCGCTCCATCAACGCCTTCACCCGCGACGACGGCACGCCCCTCAACTACTCCCTCGTCAATCTCAAGGACTGGTGCAAAAACCACTTCGAGGTCATCAACCAGCTCCGCATCAACACCGACCACAGCCACCACCGCTACGATGTCCTCATCCTCATCAATGGCGTCCCCTGCGTCCAGGTCGAGCTGAAAACCCTCGGCGTGAATCCCCGCCGGGCCATGGAACAGATTGTCGAATACAAGAACGACCCCGGAAACGGCTACACCAAAACCCTCCTCTGCTTCCTCCAGCTCTTCATCGTCAGCAATCGCGACCGCACCTACTACTTCGCCAACAACAACGCCCGCCACTTCGCCTTCAACGCCGACGAACGCTTCCTGCCCATTTATGAGTTCGCCGACGAAGCCAACACGAAAATCAACCACCTCGACTCCTTCGCTGAAACTTTCCTGAAGAAGTGCGACCTCGGCCGCACCATCAGCCGCTACATGGTCCTGCTCGCCGGTGAGCAGAAACTCATGATCATGCGGCCCTACCAGGTCTACGCCGTCCAGCACATGGTCAAGTGCATCGACAACAACGACGGCAACGGCTTCATCTGGCACACCACAGGCAGCGGCAAAACACTCACTTCCTTCAAGGCCTCCACTCTCCTCAAGGAAAACGACCACATCCACAAGTGCGTCTTTGTCGTCGACCGCAAGGACCTCGACCGCCAGACCCGCGAGGAATTCAATCGCTTCCAGGAAGGCTGCGTCGAGGAAAACACCAACACCGCCGCCCTCGTCCGCCGTCTCCTCTCCGAGGACTACGCCGACAAGGTCATCGTCACCACCATCCAGAAGCTCGGCCTCGCCCTCGACGAGTCCAGCAAGCGCAACCAGCAGCGCAAAAAGAACGACCAGCCCACCTACAAGGAAATGCTGGCCGCCCTGGGCGAAAAACGCATCGTCTTCATCTTCGACGAATGCCACCGCTCCCAGTTCGGCGAGAACCACCGGGCCATCAAAGAATTCTTCCCGAAATCCCAGCTCTTCGGCTTCACCGGCACACCCATCTTTGACGCCAATGCCTCCTCACAGAAAATCACGGACGAGCAGGCCTCCATGCGCACCACCGCAGACCTCTTCCAAAAGCAGCTCCACGCCTACACCATCACCCACGCAATCGAGGACGGCAACGTCCTCCGCTTCCACATCGATTACTTCAAGCCCGAAGGCAAAAACCCACCCAAGCCCGGCGAACCCATCGCCAAGAAGGCCGTCATCGAAGCCATCCTCTCCAAACACGACGCCGCCACCGGCGCTCGGCGCTTCAATGCCATCCTCGCCACCGCATCCATCAACGACGCCATCGAATACCACGGGCTCTTCAAAACGATGCAGGCCGAAAAACAGGCCGCCAATCCCGAGTTCAAACCACTCAACATCGCCTGCGTCTTCTCCCCGCCCGCCGAGGGTGATCCCGATGTCAGGCAAATTCAGGAAGACCTGCCCCAGGAACTCGCCGACAATGAAGTCGATCCCGAGGGCAAGAAAGCCGCCCTCAAGGCTATCCTCGCCGATTACAACGCCCGCTACGGCACCAATCACCGCCTCAGCGACTTCGACCTCTACTACCAGGATGTCCAGAAGCGCATCAAAGACCAGCAGTGGCCGAACGCCGACTACCCAGCCGCCCAGAAAATCGACATCACCATCGTCGTCGACATGCTGCTCACCGGCTTCGACTCAAAGTTCCTCAACACGCTCTACGTCGACAAAAACCTCAAACACCACGGCCTGATCCAGGCGTTCTCGCGCACCAACCGCGTCCTCAATGGCACCAAGCCCTACGGCAATATCCTCGACTTCCGTCAGCAACAGGACGCCGTCGATACCGCCATCGCCCTCTTCTCCGGCGAAAAATCCGGCGAACAAGCCCGCGAAATCTGGCTCGTCGACAAGGCCCCCGTCGTCATTGAGAAGCTGCAGACCGCCGTCCAGAAGCTCGATGGCTTCATGACGTCCCAAGGGCTCGACTGCACGCCCTCCGCCGTCGCCAACCTCAAAGGCGATGCCGCCAAGGCCGCCTTCATCACCCATTTCAAGGAGGTCCAGCGGCTCAAAACCCAGCTCGACCAGTACACCGACCTCACCGAGGAAAACAAAGCCGCCATCGCCCAGGTCCTGCCCGAGGAACACCTCCGCGGCTTCAAAGGCCAGTACCTGGAGACCGCCAAAAAGCTCAAAGAGCAGCAGGGCAAAACCAGCGGGAAAGACGGCGGCACCGACGACACCATCGACCAGCTCGACTTCGAGTTCGTCCTCTTCGCCTCCGCCGTCATCGATTACGACTACATCATGGGGCTCATCGCAAAGTTCTCCGCCAAAGGCCCCGGCAAATCGAAAATGACCCGCGAGGAACTCATCGGCCTCATCAGCGCCGATGCCAAGTTCCTCAACGAACGCGACGACATCGCCGAATACATCGGCACGCTCAAGGCCGGCGAGGGCCTCAGCGAATCCGCCATCCGCGACGGCTACACGCGCTTCAAAGCAGAGAAGAGCGCCACGGAACTCGCCGCCGTCGCCGCACGGCACGGCCTCGCCACCGAGGCCCTCCAATCCTTCGTGGACGGCATCCTCGACCGCATGATCTTCGACGGCGAACACCTCAGCAATCTCATGGCCCCGCTCGACCTCGGCTGGAAAGCCCGCACCCACGCCGAACTCGCCCTCATGGCCGACCTCCATCCCCTCCTCACCAAACGCGCCGGCGGCCGCGACATCTCAGGTCTCAGCGCGTATGAGCAGTAAGAAGAAATCAACGCGACCCACCGCCGCCGGAGACTTTGATTCTCTGGTAACCTCCATCGTCCACCTCCACCACCAGACCCAGGACTTTGCCACCAAAGCCGTCAATGTGGCGCTGACCTTGCGGAACTGGCTCATCGGCTGCCGCATCGTGGAGTTTGAGCAGCAGGGAAAGGATCGGGCGGCCTATGGCGAACGACTCTTGCCCGCCTTGGCAGAGCGCTTGTCCGCAACAGGTCTCAAAAGGGTGGACGTCCGTGAGTTACGACGCTTCAGACTCCTTTATGAAATGTACCCTCAAATTCGGGAGTCGGTGACTCCCGAATTGCTCGACAGCCTTGGCGCTGGAGCGTTGCGGCCACCGCTCAACGCCCTGCCCCAGCCAAAACGGGAGACACTGTCTCCCGAATCTCAAATTGAGGAGTCGCTGTCCCCAAAACTGGTCCAACGCCTTTCTTTCTCGCACATTGCCGAGTTGATCGACATTCCCGACGCCACCCAGCGCCGCTTCTACGAGATCGAGTGCATCCGCGGCAACTGGTCCGTCCGCGAACTGCGCCGCCAGATCGCCAGCCTCTACTACGAGCGCAGCGGCCTCTCCAAAGACAAAGCCAAGCTCTCCGCCCTGGCTCATGCCGCTGCGGAATCCATGCAGCCCGCCCACATCATCCGCGATCCCTACGTCTTCGAGTTCCTCGGATTGCGTTCCCGTGATGTCATGGCAGAGTCCGAGCTCGAAGACGCCCTGCTGGATCGCCTTCAGGACTTCCTCCTCGAACTGGGCCACGGCTTCTGCTTCGAGGCACGACAAAAACGCATCCTCATCGGAGACGAACATTTCTTTATCGACCTCGTCTTCTACCACCGCATCCTTAAGTGCCACATCCTCGTGGAACTCAAGACCGATGCCTTCCGCCATGAACATCTCGGCCAACTCAATACCTACGTCGCCTACTACAAAAAACATCAGATGACCCCGGGCGACCAGCCGCCCATCGGCATCCTCCTCTGCACTCGTAAAAACGACGCCCTCGTCGAGTTCGCCCTCGGTGATTTGACCAACAAGGTCTTCGTCTCCCGCTATGCCGTCGAGCTTCCCAAAAAAGAGGACATGGAACGCTTCATCGCCCAGCTCGGCAAGGAGGTGGGGCCATGAAACCCACCGCCACACGTGCGCCGGGCCTTCAGCCCTCAGACACGTTTCGCATCAGTTTCCTCGGACGTTGTCCCACGCTGATAAGGCATCGGGCCTTCGGCCCCCTTGGACTCACGCACGTCTTCGCATCGTCCGTTCTCGCATCGTTTGTATTTGCACAATCTTCCGCGCCAACGGCGCAACTCCATTCCAGCCCAGGGCATCGCCCTGGGTTCACGGTTCCCCATGAATCAAGACCTAAAGGGGCGACCCATTCTCCGCAACCATGAGCCGGAAAACCAAAACCACCGCCCCAAAGGAAGAGACAACGCCCGAGCTCGTGCCGAAGCTGCGGTTTCCGGAGTTTCGGGAAGCAGAGGAGTGGAAAAAAGCAGCGCTTGGCGAATTGATGGAAATCACATCAAGCAAAAGAGTCCACGAATCCGATTGGGCGGAGTCCGGCGTGCCATTTTACCGCGCTAGAGAAATCGTTGCACTCAACAATGGAGAGCCGATCTCACCACTATTTATCAGTGAAGATTTGTATCGCGAGAACGCTAAAAAGAGCGGGGCAATAGTACCGGGAGACTTGCTTGTCAGTGGTGTCGGATCAATTGGCATTCCTTATCTCGTGAAGCCCAACGATAGGTTCTACTTCAAGGATGGAAATATCATTTGGCTGAAGAATCGCGACACAAAGCTGCAGGGCCAGTTTCTCTTAACTCTGTATAGCACTCGGTTTGTTCAGAGGCAGATCAAAACGATGGCTGGTGTCGGCACGGTTGGGACCTACACCATCGAGAATGCGAACAAGACCGTTGCGGTGTTTCCCGTCGATGCCACCGAACAACAAAAAATCGCCGAGTGCCTGAGTTCGGTGGACGTGCTGATGGCCGCCCAAGCGCGGAAACTGGACGCGCTCAAGACCCATAAAAAAGGGCTGATGCAGCAGCTTTTCCCCCGCGAAGGCGAAACCCAACCCCGCCTCCGCTTCCCAGAATTCCAAAACGCCGGCACGTGGTCAAAGATGACACTAGGCGAAGCTGCGTCGTTCTACAACGGAAGGGCATACAAACAGGAGGAACTCCTCGACTTTGGAAAATACCCCGTTCTACGGGTTGGGAACTTTTTCACCAGCAACACTTGGTATCACTCAGATCTCGAGTTGGATAAGACGAAGTATTGTGAGGACGGCGACCTACTTTATGCATGGTCTGCATCCTTCGGGCCACGTGTCTGGCGCGGCAAAAAATCCATTTATCACTACCACATTTGGAAAGTCATTGAAAAGCGCGGAATCGATAAACAGTTCCTCTTCATTACCCTCGAAAACGAAACCGAAAACATGAAAGCCAAGACCACGAACGGGCTTGGAATAATGCACATCACCAAGGGGGCCATCGAGAGCTGGGAAACCAACTTTCCAAAAATCGCCGAACAGAGAAAGATCGCAGGCTGCATCACGAGTCTCGACAACACGATTACCGCTGAAATTCAAAAACTCGAAGCACTTATCAGCCACAAGAAAGGCCTGATGCAGCAGCTTTTTCCATCGCCCGATTGCATCCAAGTATGAGCAAGCCACCAACCATCAAAAAATACAGGTCTCTGGAATCCTTGGCAGGGAAGTTCCGCAGGGATTTAAGAGGTGTCCACAAACGCAAGCAGACCGCCAAGCGGAAAGGCACCACCCCGGTTTCTGGGAATGAATTTGTTCTCGTTTTCGCGCACAATGGCGTGGGGAAAACCCGGCTATCGATGGAGTTTAAGGACCTCGGTAAGGATGAAGACATTGAAGGGAAAAAGGATACTCTTTATTTCAATGCCTTTACCGAAGACCTCTTTGATTGGGACAATGATCTCAACGAAGACAGGGAACGAAAAATCAAGTTCAAAGCCCACTCTTCATTTTTTGACGGCCTTGATGGAATGGGCATTGAAGACCTAATCCGGCCGCTTCTTCATCAGCACGCTGACTTTGATTTCAGAATCGACTACGCTGCGGCCGAGATACGCTTCTATCGAGATGTGACGGTCGCCGGAAATCGGAGACGCATTGATGATATTAAAATCTCGCGAGGAGAAGAAAACATCTTCATCTGGTGCTTCTTTTTAGCCATTCTCCAACTCGCTATCGAGGCGGAAAAAGGGCAGCCCTACGATTGGGTGAAGTATGTTTACATTGATGATCCCATCTCCTCGTTGGATGAGCACAACACCATCGCAGTTGCGGCTGGGCTCGGTGCTTTGCTGAGAAATGAAAACAATAAACTCAAAGTCGTCATATCCACGCACCACGGTTTGTTTTTCAATGTGATGTTCAATGAGCTCACAGGGAAGAGAACCCCTGAAGGCAAAGACAACATCAAGAAGAAGGCCTACATTCTGCATCGACTGAACGAGGCGCAGACATACACTCTCGAAGATACAGGCGAATCTCCTTTCCTTAATCACGTCGCGGCCTTGGAAGAGCTTCTCGCGGTTTCGAAGTCAGGAAAGATTTCGCAGTATCACTTCAATTCACTTCGAAGTATTCTGGAAAAGACGACCATTTTCTTTGGCCGAAAACACATCTCTTCCTGCTTCGAAGGTCATGAAAAGAAGGCCCTTTATGCCCGCTTCTTGAATGTCAGAAGCCACGCAAAGTATTCTGTCTTCGATTCTAATTCGATCACCCCCACTGATAAGAGGATGTTCCGTGAGATCCTGAACTTCTTCATTGATCGCTACAAATTCCGCCTTTCAGCGGCAGGCTTGCAGGCCGCGCCAGCAGCGCCGCCCGCGAAGAAAGCAGCAGCGCCGCCCGCGAAGAAAGCAGCAGCGCCGCCCGCGAAGAAAGCAGCAGCGCCGCCCGCGAAGAAAGCAGCAGCGCCG
>JAIXPK010000270.1 GCA_027486335.1 Verrucomicrobiaceae bacterium
CGTTACCGCCTCAGCAATACACATAGGTCCGAAGGTGCGTGGGCGAGTTTCCCGCGGATGATGGCTGCATGATTCAGTCCACTGTTTCCGAACGGTCCGCGCGTTGGCGCGGTCTGCTGGCAAGGCAGAGTTCCTCGGGTTTGAGCGTCACCGCGTTCTGCCGGCGCGAGGGTGTGGCCCTCTCCACTTTTCATTGGTGGAGGCGGAAGCTCGCAGGTCCAGACAGACGTGGTGCCCTTGCTTCCGTCGACTGGGTGGAGGCCCAGCCGTTGACGACGCCGTCTCCTCGCAGTGACGCAGCCGTCCGCCTCGGCAATGCGCGCGGGATCTGGATCGAGTTCGCTGCCTGTCCCGCTCCCGATGTTCTCCGTGCCACCCTGCATGCGCTTCATGAGTACAAAGGAGGTGCGTTATGCTGACAACCAGTCCCGCCACCAGAGTCTGGCTTGCCGCTGGAGCCACCGACCTGCGCGCCGGTTTCGACCGTCTCTGCGTCCTTGCCGAATCGGTGCTCGGCCAGCAGGCATCGAGCGGTCATCTCTTTGTCTTCTGCAACGCCTCCCGCACCCGTGTCCGCATTCTCTACTTCGATGGAACGGGTCTATGGTTGCTGACCAAACGGCTCGAGCGCGGACGGTTCGCATGGCCCGCAGCGGCCCTCGATGCCGATCCGGCTGTGCCGCGCCGGATGACTCTTTCGCACAGCGAGCTGCTCATGCTGCTTTCGGGCATCGATCTCGCCGGGACCACCCGCCGCTCCTGGTGGCGGAAGGAACAGGCACCCCTGAAGGCCGCTGCGGACACCCGGAACGGGTACTGTTCCCATGCTTCCGGAAGCGTGGAATAATCTGCTATTACATGCATTTATCTCTGGCGGATCACGGGCTGTTATGCTATTGAAAACGAGTGATCAGCGACCCCATTTCCTCACGGATCCAGCCGCTCATTGAGCAGCTTGATGGAACCGTGCGGGCGGAGGCCGCATCGGTGTTCGAACAGTTTTCAAAGGTCATCGCCGAACAGCAGGAACACATTCGCGAACAGCAGCGCCGCATCGCCATTCTCGAGGAGCACCGCAGGCTGGAAGCCCTCGCGCGGTTCGCATCGAAGGCCGACCGGATAGCGCAGATGCATCCCGCACAGCTCGAGCTGCTCGCCAGCGAACCCGGCCTGACGGAAACCGAGCTCGATGCCGCCCTCGATCAGCCGGCCGAAGAGAAGAAGAAGGAAGCTCCGGCCGTCGAAGCCATGGCGAAGTCAGTCCGGTACCGGACCAAACCCCATGCCGGACGCGGCGCGCTTCCTGCCCATCTGCGCCGGGTGGACATTCTCATCGACGAGCCGCCTGCTCCGCTTCCCGACGGCACGAAGCCCCGCGAAATGCGGCGCGACGTGACCGAACGCCTCGCCATCGTGCCGGCCGAGTACTATGTCGAGCGCATCACAACGGTGAGTTACTGCTATCCGGGCAATGCCTCCGGCGGCGTGCACCGCGGCGCAGCACCCGCATCGCTTCTGCCGAAGTCCGTGCTCGGACCGATGGTCGTCATCGCGATGACTGTCTCGAAGTATGCAGACCACCAGCCAGTCTACCGGCAGGTGATGGCGCTGCAGCGCGACCATGGCATCGAGATTTCCTACCCAACGGCCGACCGGGCCGTCATCACAACCGCAGCGCTAGCGACTCATGTCGCCGATGCACAGCTGGAGGAACTCATCGCCGGCGACTACATTCAGGCCGATGAGACGAGAATCCAGGTGATGGACCGGAACGTGAAGGGAAAGACCGCCACCGGATATCTGTGGACCTACAGTCACCCGAAAGGACAGGTGGTTTACCGATATCATCCCGGGAGGGGAGGAAAGCACGCCCGGGACGATCTCCGCTCATTCAAGGGATGGATGCAGAGCGACGGCTACCAGGTCTACCAAAGCATCGCCGGCCTGTTCGGCGAGGATGTGAAACACTGTGCCTGCATGGCCCATGTGCGTCGCAAGTTCGTGGAGATCGTCAGGGCGAACCGCGATGCCGCCGGCTTCAGTGTCATCGTGGACACCGCTTCGGCGCTCGTTGCGAGGATCGACGAACTCTACGGGATCGAACGCAAAATGAAGGAGAAGAACGCCAGCGCTGAAGAGCGCGAGGCGGAGCGGGCCGAGCGAAGCCTGCCGCTGTTCGATGCGCTCATGAGCGAGATGAACCGGGTGGCGATGGACCCGGATCTGCTGCCCGGAAGCGGGCTCTCGCGGGCATGCGCCTATGCGCTGCGGCTGCGCAACGAGCTCCGCAGAAGCTTCATCAACGGGGTGACGGAAATCGACAACAACCGCTGCGAGCAGAGCATCCGTCCGGTTGCCCTTGGCAGGAAGAACTGGCTGCATGTGGGCAGCCAGGGGGCAGCGCCCTCTGTGGCGGCGATCATGAGCCTTGTGGAGAGCTGCAAGCGAATGGGAATCAATCCGCGCACCTACCTTGAGGATGTGCTGCTGCAGCTCGCCGCGGCGCACCCCGACAAGGTTGCAGAGCTGGCGAAGACCCTGACGCCGAGCCGCTGGCAGGCCGCCCGCGCGCCAGTCGTCACGGCAGGGTGATGGGTTGCTGACACGGTTAC
>JAIXPK010000022.1 GCA_027486335.1 Verrucomicrobiaceae bacterium
GCAAGTGGTGCAAAGTAGATGTGTGCTCTGTGAGTATCACAGGGCAGCACCGAAACATGGTTGTCTTTCTCCGCAAACCACTCAACGAACGCTTCGTAGTCACAATCCGTCTTGATGACCACCTCCACGCTGATGAACTCTGTCTGTCGTGGCATGATGCGATCAGAAGTTAGGGGAACGCAGAGCGCATGGAGGGCGGAAAGCCCTTCCACGACGCGGCTTGCTAGCCGGTTCGTTTGTTATAGGTGTCGACTGTAGCGAGCCATTGATCAACTCTCCCAGAAAAATCCGTGTCGGCAATTCCAACGAAGATCCCATCGTCGGGTGATGGGTCTGTGACTGCAACCCACTCGCCATCGTCTGGATGAAGTTGGCCTTGGATCTCTCTCAATTGCTCCAACTTGAGTCGGGGAAAGAGCCCCGGAATCGAGATTCCGCGCGTTGCTGCCTCTTCCCGGAGTCGTTCCCATTCTCGTTTGGCGGCTTCCCTAAAGCCATCCATTCCCAGTTCCTCCAATGCATAGGCAGCGTAAGCGGTAACTCCAAATCCGGACACCTCGTCGTAATTCTCGATCGCCCGAAAACCGTTGGCACCAGCATGATATCGAAGGCATGCCATCGCCCACAAAAGCCGGTCAGCCTCGTCGAACTGCCAAAAAACCTTGCCGGATTCGGCCAACCGATCAAATGCAGCATCCATAGTCATGAGCGAGAGATCAGTCACTTCTTTGGTCTCACAATTCTTTGGTTCACTGTATCCGGCGGAACATCCATTCGCAACCGGGGCGTGCCGACGAGTCTCGACCAGCCAATCCGGCCCGAAACAAACCCCACAGCCGCGCGCTCATGGGCATCGCAGCACGTCCTCGTCGGTCAGAATCTCATCGGCGACTCAGCCACCGGCCACCTCAGAACTCCGCCACCCCCTTCCCCACCCCTCTCCCACCCCGCACGAATTGTGCCGCATGCGCGGATGCACTCCAGTTGCGCTCACCCGTCCGCCAACGTACTCTCACCCCAAGCCATCCCCGCTCAGCCCTGCATGTCTGCACTTCCACCTTCCGCCGCCGCACTCGCCAAAGCACCCCTGCCGGCACCCATCCCGCTCACCGTCAGGCGCTTCCGGCAGCCAAAGAAGAACATCCCGCAGACCAAGGCCGACCGCGACCGGGTCCTCGCGCTCGTCCGCGACTACCTCGAAATCCACCAACCCGTCCCGCCTCTCCCTCAGGACGAACTCAAAATCCACGCCCTCAAACTCGTCAAAGAAGCCGGCATCGACCCTGCCTACACCGACTACACAGGCGTCCTCCTCAACAACGAAATGTGGCGCGAATCCCTCGCCACCATCCCCTACGAACGCAGGCTCCTCCTCATGCCGAAATGCCTGCGCGTCGAATCCAAATGCCCCGCTCCCTTCGACGAATTCGGCCTGCTCTGCAAACAATGCGGTCTCTGCTCGATCCAGGACTTCCAGAATGAAGCCGAACGCCTCGGCTACGCAGTCCTCGTCGCCGAAGGCAGCGCTGTCGTCATGAGTCTCATCCAGACCGGCAAAATCGAGGCCATCGTCGGCATCTCCTGCCTCCCAGTTCTCGAACGCACGTTCCCCTACATCGAAGCCGCCGCCATCCCCGCCGTCGCCGTCCCTCTCCTTCAGGACGACTGCATCGACACCACCGTCGACATCGACTGGGTCTGGGACTACCTCCACCTCACGAGCGACGACAAAACCCGCCGCCTCAACATCAACGCCCTCCACGACGAGGTGCGCTCATGGTTCCACCGCGACGAAATCGACCGCCTTATGGGCCCAGCCGACGGCCCCGCAGAACTCATGGCCCGCGACTGGCTCGCTCGCGCCGGTAAACGCTGGCGGCCTTTCCTCACCGTCGCCGTCAGCCAGGCCCTCCGCGAAAACGCCGAAGCCCCACTCACCGACTCCATCCGCAAACTCGCCCTCGCCGTCGAATGCTTCCACAAAGCTTCCCTCATCCACGACGACATCGAAGACGGTGACGAAAAACGCTACGACGAACCCGCGCTCCACACAGAACACGGGGTCGCCGCCGCCCTCAACGCCGGTGACCTCCTCATCGGAGAAGGCTACCGTCTCATCGCCGACGCCGGTGTCCCCGCCGCCGCCCTCTCCGCCATGATCCGCATCGCCAGCGAAGGCCAGCGCGACCTCTGCCGCGGCCAGGGCGCTGAACTCGACTGGCAACGCAACCCAGTCCCCCTAGCCGCCACCCAGGTCCTCGAAATCTTCCGCCGCAAAACCGCCCCGGCCTTCTCCGTCGCCCTCCTCATCGGCGCAGCCCACTCAGGCCGTCTCGACGAAACCGAAGACACGCTCGTCGCCTTCAGCGAAGCCATTGGCATCGCCTATCAAATCAAGGACGACCTCGACGACCGCGAAGAAGACAACGCCGTCACTGCGTCCGGCGCTCCCGCCCGACCCAACATCCTCGAAGCCACCGCCCGCGAACGCTTCAACGGAAGTCTCCCCGACGCCGCAGAACCCGTCATCATGCTCCTCGAACGCTACAAGGAACAAGCCATCCGCTCGCTCCAGGACCTCGACAATCCTAACCTCAAGGGGCTCCTCCGGCGCATCGTCGGCCGCATGTTCAGCGAACTCGAAATCAAAGGCTGGTGCCGCGAACAGGAAGTCAAAAACGGCATCGCCGCCGCCTGACTCCCTAGCGCCTCACCGCGCCACCCCCTCACCCCAGCACGCCGGGTATCACCCGCGCCGTGTTCTGCACCCCCGTGAGCCGCTCCAGCCGCCCGTTGACCTCCCATGTCAGCTTCTCGTGCTCCAGTCCCAATGCCGCCAGGATCGTCGCATGCAGATCCCGGAACGGCACCGGCCGGTCCACTGCCATCAGCCCGATCTCATCCGTCCCCCCATAACGCAGCCCCTCCCTCACGCCCCCGCCCGCCATCCAGATCGTGAACCCCGCACAATTGTGCTGTCGCCCGTCGTCCCCCTGCATCATCGGGGTCCGCCCGAACTCGCTCGCCCAGACCACTAACGTCTCATCCAGCAATCCGCGCTGCGCCAGATCATCCAGCAGCGCCGCCACCGCCTTGTCCGTCACCCCCGCATGCTGCTCATGGTTCTCCTTCAGCTTCGAGTGCCCGTCCCACCCGTCCTTGTCCACCATATCATAAACCTGCACGAACCTAACTCCTCGCTCCACCAATCGCCGCGCCAGCAGGCACTTCCTCCCAAACCCCGCCCGCGCCTGATCCCCGTCATTCACCCCGTACGCCTCCTTCAATCCCTCCGGCTCCCGCTCAATGTCCCCGGCCTCCATCGCCGCCAGCTGCATCCGCCCAGCCAGTTCATAAGACGCCATCCGCGCATCCAGCACCGGATCCGCCGACCGACCAGTCCGGTGCAATCCGTTCAATTCGCCTAACACCCTCAGCGACGCCTCGTGCCCGCCCGCAAATGCCTCCGGCGGCAGCAGATCCGCCACCGCCGCCCCCCGATCCCTCAACCGCGTCCCCTGAAACGCCGGAGGCAGAAACCCATTGCTGTAATTCGTCGCCCCGCCCAGCGGCCCCGCATGAAACAACAGCACATACGCCGGCAGACTCCGGTTCTCCGTCCCTAACGCATACGTCACCCACGACCCCAGACTCGCCTTCCCCCCGTTGATGTCCCCAGTATGCAGCTGAATGCTCGCCGGCCCGTGATTGTTGCTGTCCGCCTGCATCGAATGAATCACACACAGCCGGTCCGCATGCCGCGCCGTCTCCGGCAGCAGATCACTCACCCACAACCCACTCTCCCCTCGCTGCCGAAACTCCCACGGGCTCGCCAGAATCTCTTCCTTGCACCCGTGAAACACATTCCGGAACCTCGTCGCCTCCACCGCCGCCCGAATGCTCTCAGGCACTTTCTTCCCCGCCAATCCCGCCAGCTCAGGCTTATAATCAAAAGTATCAATCTGCGAAGGCCCGCCCACCATGTGCAGGAAAATCACCGACTTCGCCGTCGCCCGCCTCGCCCCGACCCGCGCCGCCCAAGGATCCGCCGCATCATACCCACCCGCTTCTCCCCCCAGCAACCGATCCCACGCCAGCGCACCCAACCCGCACCCGCCCCGGGTGAGAAATCGCCGACGGGTCTGACTGGCCTCAAGCACGGCTGTAAGATACGCTCCACCCTCCCCGTCCTTTCCCCACCCATGCACGCCGCGATCCTCGTCTCTCTGCTCGCTGCCTTCGCCTCCTCCTCGCTCCTCGCCGCCCCCGACGACCCGCTCCCTCCCCTCGTCGCCAACCGCCGCAATCTCTGGTCCCTCCAGCCGTTCGCCACTTCCCCACCACCAGAATCCCCCACCACCACTCACCCGGTCGACGCCTTCATCCGCAACCGCCTCCAGAAGGAAGGCCTCTCCCCCTCCCATCCCGCCGACCCGCGCACGCTCGTCCGCCGACTGCACTTCATCCTCACCGGCCTCCCGCCCTCACCCGAATCCGTCGCCGCCTTCGCCACCAACCCGGACCCCGACGCCCTCGACGTCCTCACCGACCAACTCCTCGCCTCCCGCGCCTCCGCCGAACACCTAGCCAGATTCTGGCTCGACCTCGTCCGCTACAGCGACAGCAATGGCTTCGACTGGGACGAATTCCGCCCGTCCGCATGGCGCTTCCGCGACTACGTCATCCGTTCGTTCCTAACTGACAAACCCTACAACCAGTTCATCCGCGAACAACTCGCCGGCGATGAACTCGTCCCCAACCCACCAGCCGATCCAGCCCAGCAGGACGCCCTCATCGCCACCGGCTTCCTCCGCATCGGCCCATGGGACAATTCCTCCAAGCTCTTCAACGAACAACACAAGGCCACCGCCGCTCATATGGCGGACCTAACCGAAACCTCCGCCTCCGTCTTCCTCGGCATCACCATGTCCTGCTGCCGCTGCCACGACCACAAAACCGAACCGCTCACCCACGAGGACCACTACCGCTTCCGCGCCCACTTCGCAGGCGTCACCCCGCGCGACGACCTCCCTATCGATCTCGCCCCGCAACAGCAGGCCACCCGCAAGCACAACGCCCCGCTCGAATCCTCCATCGCCGCCGCCGAAAAAGAACTCGCCGCCCTCACCAAAAAGTCCTCCCGCCCATCGAAAGCCACGGAAGCCACCCGCAAACGTCTCGAATCCCGCATCGCCTCCGCCAAAGCATCTCTCCAACCCCTCACCTACGCCTTCATCGCCTCGGAAAACCCGAACGCCGAGCCCATCCGCGTCCTCCGCCAGGGCGACGCCGATCACCCGGAATCCCCCGTCACCCACGGCATCCCCGTCGTCTTCCCCCAACCCCCACCCACCGATCCCGCCCCAGGCCGCCGCTCCGCGCTCGCCTCGTGGATCACCGCCCCGGATCACCCGCTCACCGCCCGCGTCATCGTCAACCGGCTCTGGCAACTCTGCTTCAACGCCGGCCTCGTCACCACCCCTAGCGACTTCGGCCACAGCGGCAGCCCTCCCTCACACCCGGAATTGCTCGACTGGCTCGCCCGCGATCTCATCGCCCACCAATGGTCTCTCCGTCACACGCTCCGTCTCCTCGTCACTTCCTCCACATGGCGTCAGTCCTCCATCGACTCACCTAACACCAAATCCGCCTCCGCCCGAGACGCCTCCAACCGGCTCCTCTGGCGCTTCTCCCCCCAACGACTCACCGCGGAAATGCTCCGCGATTCCCTCCTCGCCGTCAGCGGAACCCTCAAACCTTCCGACGGCGGCCCGCCCGTCTGGCCCCCGCTCCCGGACGATGTCCTCAAAGCCAATCCCGCCTTCCTCGACGACAATCCCGAAAAAACCAAAGGCTGGTACCCTTCCCCTCCCGAACTCCATAACGTCCGCAGCATCTACCTCGTCCAGAAACGCTCGGTCCGTCTCCCCTTCATGGAAACCTTCGACCAGCCTGACAACTTCTCCCCCTGCGAACGCCGCCAGACCTCCACCGCTGCTCCCCAGGCCCTCACTCTCCTCAACAGCGACCTCGCCACCTCCGCCGCCACCGCCTTCGCCGCCCGCTTTTCCTCACACAAGGAAGACGCCCCCGCCGCCATCCGCGCCGCATGGCAACTCGCCCTCCAGCGCGACCCCACCCCGCAGGAATCCGCCATCGCCACCCGATTCCTAGCCGATCACCGGCCCGAAGATCTCGCCCGCGTCCTCCTCAACATCAACGAGTTCATCTACATCGACTGATCCCCGTCCGCCCTCACCCCGGAAACGCCGCCGCCCACTCCGCTTCCTTGAACCCCACCAGCCACACGCCCGCCGCCTCATCCACCGCAAACGGCCGCCGGATCAGGTTCCCATTCCCACTCAGCAATTCCAGAAACTCCCGCTCCCCCATCCCCGCCAGCCTCGACCCCAGCTGCATCTCACGGTAATCCCCGCCCGACGTGTTGCAGACCGCCGCCCGGTTCCCTCCCCGCGCCGCCACCATCCCGCGAATCAACTCCGTCCCAGGCGGCACTTCGCGAATCGCCACTTCCTCAAACGCCACCCCGCGGCCTTCCAGCCACACCCGCGCCTTCCGGCATGTCCCGCAACCTTTGTATGTGTATATCCGCAGCATGATTTGTCAGGACTCTCACGCGTGAAACATCCCCGCCACCGCCGCCGTCATCAGCGTCGCCACCGTCCCCCCAATCAGCGCCCGCCCGCCCAGTGACGCCAGCGCCGCCCGCTGCGTCGGCGCAATCGCTCCGATCCCTCCTAGCTGAATCCCCACCGACCCAAGATTCGCAAACCCGCACAGCGCAAACGTCATCAGAAACACCGTCCGCTCACCCAGCTGCCCCGCCGCCTTCATCACCGCAAGCCCGTCATACGCCACAAACTCATTCAGCGCCAGCTTCGTCCCCAGCAACTGCCCCGACCGCAGCATGTCCGCACTGTCCACCCCCGCCAGCCACGCCGCCGGCGCCATCACCACCCCGAAAATACTCTGCATCGACAACCCCGCAAACACTCCGCCACTCACATTCTTGATCGCATCATTCAATGATTGCCCCCCACCCGCAGGAATCACCCCGCCAACCCACCCCAGCCCCGCATTGATCATCGCCGCAAACGCCACAAACGCGATCAGCATCGCCCCCACATTCATCGCCAGCATCAACCCCTGCGTCGTCCCCGCCGCCAGCGAATCAAACAACCCGCTCCCTAGCTGATCCTTCGGAACATGCAGGCTCTCATCCACCACCTCCCGCTCCGGCACCAGGATCTTCGCCACCACAATCGCCGCCGGCGCACTCATCAGCGACGCACACAGCAGCCACCTGGCAAACTTCAATCGCTCCGCATCACTGTCTCCTCCCAGCATCCCGATGTACGCCGCCATCACTCCCCCGGCAATCGTCGCCATCCCGCCGATCATCATCGTGCACAACTCCGACTTCGTCATCCGCGGCACATACGGCTTCACTAACAACGCCGATTCCGTCTGCCCCAGAAAAATCTCCCCAGCCGCCGCCAGACTCTCCACCCCGGACAACCGCATCACCCGCTTCATCACCCACGCACACCCGAACACCACATACTGCAGTATCCCGAAGTAATACAGCACCGACGTCAGCGCCGAAAAAAAGATGATCGTCGGCAGCACCTGAAACGCAAAAACAAACGCCCCGTCCGGCCCGAACACCCCGCCCATCGTCTTCAAATCAACCAGTTTCCCGAACACCATCCGCGCACCCTGCGCAGAAAACTCCGTGATCTTCACGAAAAACGCCGCCACCGGCTCCATCACCAGCGCCGTCGCTTCCGTCGTGAAAAAGGCCGCCGCCAATCCCACCTGCAGCAGCACCCCGCCCGCCACCAACCGCCAGTTGATCGCACGCCGGTCCTGGGACAGCGCCGTCATCACTGCCAGCAGCACCACAATGCCTAGGATTCCACGGAAAACATGCATGATTCAATTCAGTCAGGATAGCCACTCAGCACAATCTTGCCGGTCGCCCCCCCGCTTTCCAGCAATGCATGTGCCGACGCAACATCCGCGACCGCGAATCTCCGCCCCTCAATCAGCGGCCGCAGCTTCCCAGCCGCCACCAGCGCTGACGCCTCCCGCAATATCGCCCCATGCCGCTCCCGCCCGCGGTCATGCAGCATGTTCAGCAGCATGAACACCACATGCAGCGACAACCCCTTCGCATGCATCGGCGACAGATCCACCGTCGCCCGCGTCGAGATCGACACCACCGTCCCGCCAAAACTCGCCGCCGTGAAACACCGCGCAATGTTCTCCCCACCCACCGTGTCCACCACAATCTCAAACCCAGCCCCACCAGTCTCCGCCGCCACATACTCCTCCGGCGTCTGCTCCCGGTAATTGATCGTCTTCACCGCCCCCAATCCCGCCGCCAGCGCCGCCTTCTCAGGCCCGGACACCGTCGTCCAAACCCGCGCCCCCAGCGCCGCCGCAATCTGCACCGCCACATGACCCACCCCACCAGTGCCCGCATGCACCAGCACGGTCTGCCCAGCCCGCAACCCCGCCCGGTCCACCAATCCCTCCCACGCCGTAATCGTCACCAGCGGCAACGCCGCCGCTTCCTCCCACGTCAATGACGGCGGCTTCGGAGCCAGCAGCAATGCATCCGCCACCATGTACTCCGCCAGCGCCCCCGCAATCCCCTTCACCCCGCCCGCACACCCATAAACCTCATCGCCCACCCGAAAACTCTCCACCCCAGCCCCCACCGCCACCACTTCCCCAGCCACATCACACCCCAGCACCACCGGCTCCGGCGGCGCAATCACCTTCAGCATCCCGCTCCGAATCTTCGTATCCACCGGATTCACACTCGTCGCCCTCACCCGCACCAGCACCTCCCCCGTTCCAGCCACCGGCACCGGAATCTCCCGCTCCTCAAAAACCTCCGGCACCCCGAATTCCCGAACCACCATCGCGCGCATCGTCTGTTTCATAAGTCCCACACCCTACCCCCACCCCAGCCCCAGTCCAGGCCGGATCCTCATTCCGGAACCCACCCCATCACCACCTACCGCCGCTCCACCACCACCTGCTCCTGCCTCACCTTCACCAGCATCCCGCCCGCCAGCACCCCACGCCACACCGTCCCAGGATAAAGCACCGAACCTCGCCCGATCATCGACCCCGGATTCAGCACCGCATGCGCCCCGATGTCCGCAAAGTCCCCTAACACCGCCCCGAACTTCGCCAGCCCGGTCGCCACCCTCCCGCCCGGCCCACGCTCATCCAGCACCGGCACCGATCCATGATCATGCCGCCAGTTCGAAAGCACCACCCCTGCCCCCAGATGCGCCTTCCACCCTAAAATCGAATCCCCCACGTAATTCCAGTGGGGCACCTCCGCCCCGTCCCCGATCACACAGTTCTTCAGCTCACAACTGTTCCCTAGAATCGCCCCGCGCCCCACCACCGTGTTCTCCCGAATCCAGCACCCCGGCCCAATCCGGCAATCCTCCCCGATCCACGCCGGTCCCTGAAGGCACGCACCCGGCATGATCACTGTCCCCCGCCCCACATGCACGCCAGCCCCGATAAACGCCGACCCCGCCCCGCCATACAACTCCCCACTCATCACAGCCTCACCACGCCCACGCACCCAGCCCGCAATCTCCGGCAACGCCTCCCAGACCTCCCGCCCCTCCGGAAACAATTCCGGACACGGGCAATGTACCAGATCCAGATAATCAGCAGCAGGATGCAGCACCATTCCGGAATTCCTCCCCTCAGACCGTCAGAATCTCCGCCTCCTTCTTCACCGCATGCGCATCCACTTCCTTCACAAACCGATCCGTCAGCTTCTGCACCTCCTCCTCCAGCCGCACGTGGTCGTCCTCACTGATCGCCCCATCCTTCTCCGCCTTCTTGATCGCTTCCATCCCATCCCGCCGCACCGACCGCAGCCTCACCTTCCCATCCTCAGCCATCCCCTTCATCCGCTTCACCATCTCCCGCCGCCGCTCCCCAGTCATCTCAGGAATCGGCAACCGGATCGCATGACCGTCAATGCTCGGATTGATCCCCAGATTCGCCTCCTTCAACCCACGCTCAATGTCCTTCACCGTCCCTGGATCAAACGGCTTCACATAAATCATGCGCGAATCCGGCGTCGTGATCATCGCCAGTTGCTTCAGCTTCGATGTCGCCCCGTACGCATGCACATAAATATCAATCGTGTCCACAAGGCTCGGACTCGCCTTCCCCGTCCGCACCGTCGAAAACTCGTGCAGGGTGTATTCACAGGCCTTCTGCATGGCCTCTTCCAGTTCTAGCAGAAACATTTCGGTATCCATGAGAGCAATATGCAGTTTGAAACACTAATCCGCGGCCGTCACCCGGCCGCAACAGCCTCGTCGCTCACGCAATCGTCGCCAGATCCTCAGGCAGCGTCGGCCCGGCACACACCAGAGTCCCGATCGGATCGCCCAGCAGCGCCTTCCGCACGTTGTCCGGCTGATGCATGTCAAAAACAATGATCGGCTTGTTGTTGTCCATGCACAGACTGAACGCCGTCGAATCCATCACCTTCAACTGCCGCGCCAGCGCTTCCCGGAAACTCACCTGCGTGAACCGCCGCGCCTCGGGATTCTTCTTCGGATCACTGTCATAAATCCCATCCACCTTCGTCGCCTTTAGAATCACATCCGCGTTGATCTCGCTCGCCCGCAACGCCGCCGTCGTGTCCGTCGAAAAATACGGATTCCCCGTCCCCGCCGCAAAAATCACCACCCGCCCAAGCTCCAGGTGCCGGATCGCCACCCGCCGAATGAATGGCTCCGCCACATTCCGCAACTCCAGCGCACTCATCACCCGCGACGGCACATCACTCGCCTCCAGCATGCTCTGAATCGCCAGCGCATTCATGATCGTCGCCAGCATCCCCATGTAATCCGCCGTCGTCCGGTCCATCCCCTTGTTGCTCGCCGTCAACCCACGCCAGAAATTCCCCCCGCCAACCACAATCCCAATCTCCAACCCACTCTGATACGCCGCCTTAATCTGCTGCGCCATGTCCTCAACAATCGGCGGCGAGATGTTCTCCACGCTCCCATCCTCCCGCAGCGCCTCCCCGCTCAACTTGAGCACAACTCGTTTATACGGACGGCGGGCGGAGGTTCCAGTTAGGTCAGGCATATGGGCAGGGCGGCTCCAGCAGAGAACCCGCTAACCCCGCCCCTTGCAAAGGAAATTTCACGCATCCGCACTCCCCCAGCTGCCCCCTCAACCCTCCCCGTCCTCCCGCACCGCCCGCGCCAGCACCCGGCTGATAAACGGGAAAAACTGCTTCTTCCGCGACACCACCCCGTCCATCTCGAACAAATCAGGCCCCAATTGCGGATAATCAATCTCCTTCACCACCGCCGCACTCCCCGCCGTCAGCAGCAGACTGAAATGCCGCCGGATATCCGTCACAATCAGACACGCAAAATCCACCCCCTTCTCCCGCCGCAACTCCTCCAGCGCCCCCTGCAACTCATCCCGCCGCGCCGGAAACTCATCCAGCCCCAATTCCTCAATCTGACTGATCGAGATCCGCCACCCATGCTCCGTAAACTCCTTCCGGTCCGTGTTCAGTATCGCCCCGGACGGCGCTCCCCGCAGCAATGACCCCGCCGCAAAGAAATCCCGCGCAAAATCATCCACCACAATCCCCGCCTGCCCAGCCAGCCACCCCAGCATCGCACGATCCATCCCCCGCGTCGTCGGCGATGTCAGCTTCAGCGTGTCCGATATAATCCCCGCACTCAGACACATCGCCACCGCCGGCGACGGCTTCTCCCCCTGCATCTGAAACAACCGCGCCACAATCGTCGACGTCGACCCCACCGGCTCATTGATGAACCGAATCGGCTCCCGCGACACCAGATTCCCACTCAACCGGTGGTGATCAATCACCTCCAGAATGTTCGCATCCGCCGCCCCCGGCACCGCCTGCGACAACTCATTGTGATCCACCAGCACCAACCGCTGACGCGGCGGCTCCAGCAGATCCGACTTCGAAAACACCCCCGTCAGTTGCCCAGTCTCCTCCCGAATCACCGGAAACAACGGCTGACTCGAATGCTGAATCTCCTGCCGGATCCCGTGAATGTGCGTCCGCGCCCCCACCATCAGAATCCCGCGGTCCACCGCCTCCGCAATCCGCCGCGAACACCGGATCAGCTGCGTCGTGCTCGCCGTGTCATGCGGACAGGAAATCACCGTACACCCCTGACCCCGCGCCACCTCCAGCAACTCCGCAGGCAAATGCGCACTGTTCGTCAGCACAATCGCCCGCACCCCGTACTCCAGCGCCCGCCGGTGAATCTCCGGCCGGTCCCCCACCACCAGCACCAGCTCCCGTCCCGGAAACTGATGCAGCCGCATGTCCACCGTCTCCTCGCTCGACGCACTCACCGTCAGCACAAAATCCTGCTCCACATCCAGCTCCGTCCCGCAATCAATGTGCGCCTCCAATGTCCGCGCAATGTTCGCCAGATTCGTCCGCACCCGCCTCGCATGCAATCGGTCCGACACGTTATGGAGCAGCAGCTGCAGCAGATCCTGCACACTAGCAATCCCGATCACCTTCCCCCCGTCATCCACCACCGGAATGCTCCGGATGTCCGCCTGCTCCATCCGCTGATATACATCCAGAAACGTCTCGTCCGCCCGCGCCTGCACCACATCCGCACGACAGATCATCTCCGCCGTCGGCCGCAAATCCATGATCAGCTTCGGCGGCTCCAGCCCAGCCTGCTCCAGCACCCACCGCGTCCTCGGATTCAACCCGCCACAGCACGCCGCCTCCGCATCAGGATACGTCGTCCGCTGCAGCAGCTCCGCATACCCAATCGCTGAACAAATCGCATCCGTATCCGGATTCTGGTGTCCAATCACATACACCGGCTGCCGCCCGGCACCCGTTTTCTCATAAGAAGGCTGAATCATTGGAAAATTCGCGGCCCAGCCACCCCCCGCAGGCCCACCAGTGCACCCTGAAACCGGATCACCGGATCACCACCCTCGCCCCTGGCCGGATCAACTCCGGCAACCGCACCGCATCCCAGTTCGCAAATCGAATGCACCCCGCGCTCTCACTCCGCCCGATACTGTGCGGCGAAGCCGTCCCATGCAGCCCGATCCCCGACCGGCTCGTCCCCGTCCAGATGATCCCCACCGGACTGTTCGGCCCGATCGGCAACTGATACGCCTCCTCACTCCGCTTCCCCTGCTCCAGCATCGACTTGTCCCACCGGAACTCCGGGGTCGATACCATGTTCGTCACCTTCCACTCCCCGAACTGAATGAACTTCGGCTTTCCTGGCGTGATCGGAAAACTCGCAAATGGCTTGTTCGCCTCATCAAAAAACACCGCCACCCGCGCCGCTATATCCACCACCACCGCCCGCTTGCTCAGCAGCTCGTCCTTCTCGAACTTCTTGTGCTTCGGCAGATCCTCAATCTTAAACGGGGTCACGTTCGGCACCTTCACCACCGACCCAGCCTTCAATCCATACAGATTGCTCTTGTTCAACACCTGCAAAAACTCCTCGCTCGTGTGGTACCGCTCCGCCACAAACTCCAGCAGGCTCCGGTAACCCATATACTTCGCCTTCACCTGCAACTGCGGCTTCGTCGGCAGGCTCGGCGTCACAAACTTCCCATCACCCTCCACCACCGTGTAAGTCGTGTACGGCTCACTCACCTTCGCCGCAGCCTCCGCCATCAGCTTCGCATAGTTCCCCTTCGGAATCCCCCGGATCTGGTTGTAAACCGACGCCGCCTTCTTCCCGAACTCACCAAGTTTCCCGTCAATATTCCCAGGCCCGTGATTGTGCTCATCCAGAAATATCTGCACCCTCACCACCGTGTCCGTCTCCACCGGAATCGGCTCGTAATTCCCCTCGCTGTCCACCAGCTCCGGCGGAACCACCTCATCCGCAGGAATCGCCCGCGGCGCCGCCGCCTCCTCAGCCGCAGGCTTCGCCGCCCCGCCCGCACGCCCGGAAACCTGCGCCTCAGCCAACCCGGCCACGGCCGTCAGCAGCACCGCAGAAACAACAGCAGATCGATGGAATTGTAAGGTTTGCATCACTTGCCTGATCCAGCATCAACAGCACGGGCATGAGCCAGAAAATCCGCATACTCCCGCCGTACCACCGGAAGCAGCAGATACACTCCTATCAGATTCGGAATGCTCATCGCAAACAGCGACGCATCCGAAAAATCAATCGCCTTGTCCATCGACGCCGCAGAACCAATCACGATCACCAGACAGAAGATCACCTTGAACAGGTTCTCCATGATCTTCGACTTCCCAAACAGAAACTGCCACGCCTGCAACCCATAGTAACTCCACGTGATCAGCGTCGAAAACGCGAACAAAAACACACAGGCAAACAACACATACCGGAATGACGAATGCACCGTCTCAAACGCCAGCGACGTCATCTGAATCCCAAACCCAGTCGACGTATCCTTCCCACCCAGCGCAAAAGTCTGCCCGTTCAGCGCAAAATTCCCAGTGTCCCCGTCAAACTGCATCGTCACACACAGCACCAGCGCCGTCATCGTGCAGATCACCACCGTGTCCATGAACGGTTCGAGCAGCGCCACCACCCCCTCCGACGCAGGCTTCCGCGTCTTCGCCGCAGCATGCGCTATCGGTGCCGACCCAATCCCCGCCTCATTCGAAAACGACGCCCGCCTCATCCCCCACACAAACGCCGCCAGCATCCCACCCGTCACCGCCGCCCGCGGCTCAAACGCCTCACTGATGATCCGCCCGAACGCCGCCCCGATATTCCCGGCATTCACCGCCAGCACCGCCAGACAGCTCACAATGTACGTCACACACATCACCGGAACCAGCTTGTCCGTCACCTTCGCAATCCCCTTGATCCCCCCAATGATCACCAACCCCGTCAGCACCGCCATGATCGCTCCAAACATCCACTGGTTCTGCGCAAACACACTCTCACTGCCACCCGTCACCGCCACCAGCTGCGCCGTCGTCTGATTCACCTGAAAAATATTCCCGCCCCCGAACGACGCAAAGATACAGAAGATCGCAAAGAAGAACGCCAGCACCTTCCCCAATCCTCCCATCCCGCGCTCCGCCAATCCCTTCCGCAAATAATACATCGCCCCGCCACTCACCCGCCCGTCCGGCAGAATCTCCCGGTACTTCACCCCTAACGTACACTCCGCAAACTTCGTCGTCATCCCCAGAAAACCGCTCAGAAACAACCAGAACGCCACCCCAGGCCCGCCCTGCTGGATCCCAATCGCCACCCCGGCAATGTTCCCCAATCCCACCGTGCCGGACACCGCCGCACTCAACGCCTGAAAATGAGTCACCTCCCCGGGATCGTCCGCATTGCTGTACTTCCCTCTCACCGTCCGCACTGCCAGCCCGAACGACCGGATATTCACAAACTGAAAGGCAAACGTCAGAATCACCCCAGCCGCCGCCAGCCACAACACCACCGCCAGCACTTCATACCCGTTGATCTTCACCGTGAAGAACACCGACTTCACAAACCCGCTCGTGTAATCCCCGAAAAACTTGTCGATCTGCTGGTCAAATCCCATCGGCTTCGCCGCCTCCGCCAGCGTCTCCGCACTCACCGCATCCACCACCGCCTTCGGTTCGGCCCCCGCCTCCTGCCCGAAACTCGGCAGCAGCCCCATACCAAAAACAATCGCAGCGAAAACTCGGGTCAGGAAATTCATGATTCAGTCAGAAAATGTCAAGGCGTGCGCACCGGCACCGCAGCTCCCTCTTCAAGAAACTGAAACACCACCTCGCCAGGCCGGTAATACCCAAGCTGATCCCGTGCCTTCAACTCCACATATTCCCGCGACGCCAGCGGATCCGGCTCGTTCAGCAGCCGCTCCTTCTCCATCTGCAACGCCGCACGCTCCGCCTCCAACCGCCGCGCCTCCACATCCACCGCACGGTACTCCTTCATCCGCGGCATGAAATTCACCGCAATCACCCCAGTCAGACACACAAACGCCAATGCCATCGCCGCACGCCCGATCGGCACCCACGCAGTGGGCGTCTCCTCAGGTTCAAATGATCTCGGCGGCATGCAGAAATTGGAAAAAACCGGAGCGCCCGGACTCCCGCCCGGGCGCTCCGCTTCATTGATCAGTGCTTCATCCGGCCACCATAGATGGCCTTCGACCCCAGCTGCTCCTCAATCCGCAGCAACTGGTTGTACTTCGCAATCCGGTCGGACCGGCTCATCGACCCAGTCTTGATCTGCCCGCAGTTCGTCGCCACCGCAAGGTCAGCAATCGTACTGTCTTCCGTCTCACCCGAACGGTGACTCAAGACCGCCGTATAGCCATTCTTGTGCGCCAGATCCACCGCCTGCAGGGTCTCCGTCAGGGTCCCGATCTGATTCACCTTCACGAGAATCGAATTCCCCACCCCAAGCTCAATCCCCTTCTGCAGGAACTGCACATTCGTCACAAACAAGTCGTCACCCACCAGCTGGGTGTTCTTGCCCAGCTTGTCCGTCAGCACTTTCCACCCGTCCCAGTCATTCTCCGCACAACCATCCTCAATGCTGATGATCGGATACTTCTTCTGCAGCTTCGCATAGTATGCCACCAGTTCGGCCGCACTCCGCACCGACCCGTCGCTCTTCTTGAACACATACGCGTTCTTCGTTTTGTCGTAAAACTCCGAAGAAGCCACATCCAGCGCAATGAAGATATCCTCGCCCAGCTTGTAGCCAGCCTTCTCCACCGCCTTCGAAATCACCGCCAGCGCGTCATCCGCACTCTTCAGCACCGGGGCAAACCCGCCCTCGTCGCCCACTGCCGTGCTCAATCCGCGATCATGCAGCACTTTCTTCAGCGAATGAAAAATCTCCGCCCCGTAACGCACCGCCTCACTGAACGTCGGCGCTCCCTTCGGCATGATCATGAATTCCTGGAAATCAATCGGCGCATCACTGTGCGCCCCGCCATTGATGATGTTCATCATCGGCACCGGCAGCACTTTCGCCTTCGTCCCGCCAAGGTACGCATACAGCGGCTTCCCAACCTGCGCCGCCGCAGCCTTCGCCACCGCCAGACTGATCCCCAGCAGCGCGTTCGCTCCCAGCTTCGCCTTGTTAGGCGTCCCGTCCAGATTCACCATCAGCGCGTCAATCCCGGATTGGTCCGACGCATCCTTCCCCGCCAGCGCCTTCGCCAGCACGGTGTTCACATTGGCCACCGCCTTAAGCACGCCCTTCCCAAGGAACCGCGCCTTGTCGCCATCCCGCAACTCCCACGCCTCATGCTCACCAGTGCTCGCTCCACTCGGAACTGCCGCGCGGCCCATGGCCCCGCCCTTGAGATGAACGTCCACTTCAACAGTGGGATTCCCGCGCGAGTCAATCACTTCGCGCCCGACAATTTTCTTGATTTTGAGGTCCGACATGGATGCGCGCAGGTATGCGGGGAACTGACAGGAAAATCAAGGAGTATTAAAAGACCACCCGGCCCACCCTCTCTCACTCCGCCACCACCACCTCGTCCTTCCCCGGAAACTTCGTCGGCAGCGGAATCGTCACCGCCCCAGTCGCCGCCCACTCAGTACCGCGCTGCAGCACCGACCAGAACCCCGCGTCCTTCATCGAATAATCCGCATGCCCCATCGGCGTGTGCATCACTCGCCCCTTCCCGTAATCCAGCACCATGATCATCGGCTCGCTCCGGTTCGTGTCCGGACACGGCGACACCGCCAGCACCTTCATGTTCTCCGCAGGCCCACGCAGCGTGCTGTAAAGCTCGTCCTTCGCGTGCTTCCAAGACGCCGGCATCCCTTTCGTCACCGGATGATCTTTCCCCTCCCCGAACAACTCCACCTGAAACTCCAGCTGCGCCCCGTGCGATCCCCCGGACCCAGGCGTCATGTCCCGCTCCAGCTTCCCGTCCTTCACATAAACATATGGCCCGTGCTTCTCCGTCCGCCCACCCCAGCCACCCAGCCCGATCATCTGATTGTACTCCGCCCAGTCAGGAAACGAATTGTCCGCCGCATGAATGCACACAAAACCACCCCCACCCTTCACAAACGCCTCAAACCCAATCCGCACCGACACCGGCCACGCCTGTCCGTTGTAGTTGCTCACCACCACGTCGCACGCCGAAAAATCCGGCCGCCACTTCTCCCAATCCGCAGGCGCTGACTTGTCACCCGGTGCCGTCGACACCGTCACCGCAAACCGCCCGCCCGCCGCCTCCAGCGCCTTCACCAGAACCGGCGTCGTCGCCTTCCACTGGTGATTATTCTGCCCGTCAATCAGCAGCACCCGCACCGGCTTCGCCTCCGCTCCCTCCACCGGAAACACAGCACACACAGCAGCAACAGCACCAGCCTTGAGAAAATTGCGGACGTTCATCATGCCGCCCACCAAGCCATATTCCCGCCGCCCGCGCCAGAACTTTCACGCCCGCGGATGGAACTTCCGGTGCACCTCCCTCAACCGCTTCCCGTCCAC
>JAIXPK010000033.1 GCA_027486335.1 Verrucomicrobiaceae bacterium
GTCACCCAAACACCACCACTCACATTATGAAACACCCACTACTCTGGCTTCTGACTGTCGCGACAATTGCATTCATCATCGCAGGATTCATTTACCTCAGCTCTGCGACATCGAGTAGCGCTCTTATCGTCAAAGATGCACGCACGCCATCACTCGTTTCCGGGATCACTTGCCTTTGCATTGGAACCGGGCTCCTAGTGCTTGGCGTATTCGCATTTCGGCGCAAAGACTGAAGCCCGAAAGAAACGTCATGAGCATCATACAGCCCGGCATTCTATCCCACAGCCCTTTTCGGTTGCGGAACGAATGAGAACGGAATCGGCAAGTCCCGCTACATTTATCCAGGGAACTCGGGCATGGGAAATGCAGATGGTTTTCTATACTACTTGAAGAATCTTCCCGGCATCGCCCTTTACGGGACGATTCTTGGCCTTGTATCCGGCGCTTTTGGTCTCCTGTTCCGTGTTGTCACTCGTAATCCGAGCCACACCGAATCAGCTCAAGGCAGCACGATCGCGCCAACCAGTCCTCCCACGCGACCCGGCGCGCCAGTTTGACGGCGCATCCCTTGCCCCGTAGAGCACCCTGTCAACCGTCCGTCTCCCGCCGACCCGGCCGCACCAGGCAGCCCAGAACACCCCTCCGGATGGCTCCCCCACCAGAGTCCATCCCGTCCATCCCGTCCACTCGAGTTCCCAAACCCCTCACACCTCCCCCGCCCCATGTCCCAACGGGACACCCCATACCAGCCCAGAGCACCGCTCGGGGCGACCCGTCCCCGCCACTCCACCCGCCTCATCAACGCCCGAAAACCATGGGAAATCAGCACCTCCCCGGTTGGTCCGGATATGCCAGACTCCACTCCATCATATCCATTGAACTTCAATCACTCGCAAGGCCCCGAGACCCGCCGGCACGCCCCGGTTGCAAATGGACACTCCACCAGATATGATGAAGACTTACAACGTTAGTGCTCTTCACACGCCGTGAGTAAGTTGGAAACATCACAGATTCGTTGGCAGAAGCCTTGGTTGCCGGCTTCACCTGAGCAGGCGTCACAGGCAGAGAAGGAGTTGCCGCGCGAGTTGTGCGCCGGACACGTTCTGTTCGGTCGGTCGGTCACAGCCATCGGCTTTCGCCAGGATTGTGACGACGTTTTGTTCTACCTCGGAGAGCCAGCACCAAGTTTCGCGGTGGTGCATTTGACCTTTCAGCGAGAGACACAGCCGATGTGGCCCGAGACGACGCTCTTCGATTCGATTAGCGCGTGGGTAGAAGAGTGCATGATCCCAGATGCGGAGGAGTTTGCCAAATGACAACGCGACCTGACAACACGGATGCAGCATGCGGCTCGAAGGATATCTGTCGTGTCATCGACTCCTCCCGCTCGCCGTCTCCTGATCCGACACGTCCGCCCAACAACTGAGCGCCGTCCGCAATGAAGTCAGACATCGAAGCACATCTCGCAGGTCGCCCTCACAGAGCAGGAGAGACGGTGCAGCTCGGCTGGTTTGTATTTCGCATCGCTGAGGCGGGCAGTCCGCCGCGCATCCAGTCCCTCGACTTTCGCCAGATGGCATCGTTCACCGATGATTTCCACATGGCCGAGAAGATTGCGGCCTCACAGACAGACACTCTTCGCTCTTTTGGTGTGTCGGAGTGTCCCTGCACATTGCAGCAGACCGCTTTGGTTTCCGTTAGCTATACGCCCGGTCACCCTGATGCGTTCCTCCAGCGGCAACAGAGTACGGACGCCAACGACTCAGGCTGGTATATCGGGATTCTGGACGATCCCGCCGACATGGACGACGTGGAAACGTTCTCGAGGCGATCACTCTATGAACTGACCATCCACGACATGCGTCTCGCTCCTTTCTGGCTTCTGCCTGCACAGACCACCATCCCGCTCCGGGATTACACATCATTCCAGCGATGACCTCATCCATCGAACCACCAAGGGCGACAAGGCGCTGGCGCCAACCGCTGGGGCTGATCTGGCGCTCGAAGGCCGCCCTCGGAGAAATGGCATTCGTCCGGGAATTCTCCCAGTCACTCGCCGACGGCTGGAGCCAGGTCGGAGGCATGGTGGAAACCATTCTCGAAGAAACCACCGACCTCCAGAAGGTCCGCGTGACCACCCCGGCCGGCACCGCCGGACGACGCTTCGTCCGCCTCCGCATCACCCGCCGGTAGCGGATACCACCTGCACATCCTCTTCGGTTCCCCTACCCTCGCACGCAGAATCGCCCAAAACCATGCATTGCCCTGAAGGAGACTTCTCGGCTCAGCTCAACGGTGCCCCCTCCATTTTCCCCGGGATCGAATCGCTCCACCCCCATTGATCCCCAGACTGGGACACCAACCCCGACGCTGTTTGACCAATCGTATACTCGAGTATACAATCAGACATTCCCGCCCGGTCGGTCCTGCCCGCATCAATGCCAGTCGCTGCCTTCTTGTGTCCCTGGTGACCGCCCTGATTGTCTACCGGATGAATGGCGCAGGTGCAGTTTGGAAGCATGAAGGCAGGATCGATTGTCAAATTCGCCAAAATAAGTAAAATACGTTTTACCTAATTCACCGAAACAAGCATCGAAATCCTAAAAGCCGAGCTGTTTTCCGTCCTTCAGGAATTCAACCCGTGTCGGAGAGGGTAGCCCGTTGCCGACCTTCCAGACTGGCAGCGGGCGGGCTCCCGGCAGAAACACCTCTTCACCCACTACTACCCCGATCAGCCAAGCTTCTCCTACTGGCAGGACAAGAAGAACCTGGACCTTGAAGTCGACCTCCTCTCTGGAATCTCCCGGGCACCCGACAGAATCCCCGGCATCCCCCCGCGCCCTCCCTCAACTTCCTCCCTCACTTCCCCGCAAACTCCTTCCAGAACGTCAGCGCCGCCAGCACCAGCCCGATCCCCGTCACCACCTGCCTCACCACCGCCGCCGGAATCCGCTGCGCACTGTGCGCCCCCAGCCAGTACCCCGCCAGCGCCCCCAC
>JAIXPK010000176.1 GCA_027486335.1 Verrucomicrobiaceae bacterium
CTCGGCTCCGGCACCTACCGCATCAGCGGCATCCCCCGCATGCACGAACGCCCCCAGGCCGCCCTCCTCGACGCCCTCCGCTCCCTCGGCTACCAGATCGACGCCCCCGGCAATCACCTCCCCGCCGTCATCCACGGCTCAGGCCCTCGCCCCGGCGCAGCCACCTCCGTCTCCGTCGCCGCCAGCTCACAGTTCGCCTCCGCTCTCATCCTCGCCGCCAAACCCGCCGGCTGGCTCATCGAGGTCTCCGGAGCAAACCCCGACGAACTCCCCTACGTCGACATGACCCGCCGCATGGTCCTCGACTTCCCATGGCACGGCGGATCCTATCAAATCGAACCCGACGCCTCCAGCGCCAGCTACTTCTGGGGCGCTCAATCCCTCCTCGCGCCCTCCGGAGCCGCCATCTCCATCGCCTCCCCTCCACGCTCCGGCATGCAGGCCGACGCCGCCTTCGAATCCCTCTGGCTCAACGCCCACCTCCGCCCCGCATACTCGCGCAACTCGGACCTCGCCGACAGCATCATGACCGCCATCGCGCTCGCTCCGTTCGCCCCTCACCCGATCGAATTCACCGACCTCGGCCGTCTCCGCGTCCAGGAATGCGAACGCGTCCTCGCCCTCCGCACCGAACTCTCCAAATGCGGAGCCCTCATCTCCGAATCCGGCGACTCCCTCTCCATCACCCCCGGCCCGCTCCACGGCGCAACCCTCGACACATGGAACGATCACCGCATCGCCATGTGCTTCGCCATGCTCGGCCTCCGCGTCCCCGGCATCCGCCTCGAAAACCCGGCCTGCGTCCGCAAAACCTTCCCTAACTTCTTCGCCAAACTCGCCTCCCTCGGCGCTTCCATCCTCGACGCCTCCGGCCAACCCCTCTCCGGCCCCGACCTCCTCGCCGACTGACCCCTCCCCCCCTCAGCCAGCCACCGGCACACTCACCCAGAAGGTCGTTGCACCACCGCCGCTCTTCACCCCGATCGTCGCCCCCATCTTCGCAAGGGCCATCGCCGCCGTCGTCAGGCCCAGCCCGAAGTGCGCGCTGTCCTTCGTTCCCTTGAACGGCGTGAACACGTCTCCCAACCGCTCCGGCGCAATCACCGGCCCCGTATTCCTCACCAGAATATCCACCGCCCCCGCTCGGCTCTCCGGCAACACCCCCGGAGCCACCACATCCACCGCCACCATCCCGGCACCCCGACTCTCCGCAATCGCCTCGACCCCGTTCCTCACCAACTCCCCGATCACCTCCCGCAATTGCACCGGATCCGCTGAAACCACCGGCACCCCAGCCGCCACCGTCACCCGCAAGGTCGCACCCCCAGCCTGTGCCTGCGCCGCCCAACCAGCCTCCTGACCAGTCAGCAACTCCCCAAGATTCACCCGCTGCACCACCACCCGCCCGCACCCGCCCGCCGGTAGCAGCACCTCCGCCAGAACCTTCGCCCGCCGCGCCGCCACCAGAATCTCCCCAAGATTCCGCTTCGCCGTCGCATCCAACCCATCCGTCATCCGCACCAGATCCGCAAACCCCACCACCACCCCAGTCAGGTTGTTCTGCTTGTGCACCAATCCCCTCAGCAACTCCCACACAAACTCCCCCTCTGCAGTCCCCTCAAACCGCGGCGGCTCCGCTACCAGATAACCATGCACTTCAGAAACACGCATTTTCCGTAATAGTTGTAATTAGTAGGGAATCTAAAGCTTCCCCCGCCCGCACGCGCAACCATAGATTCACTCCGCCCCAATCACCCCAGCCCGCCGCCTCCTCCAGTGCCGCCGCAATCCCACCAGCGGCAACACCGCCAGCGCCGCCTGCACCGGCAACCACGTCCGCAACGACGACCCCGCCGCCTCATGCAGCCGCTGCGCCCTCACCGGCCCGGCCTCCGCCGACACATGCTCCACCGCCAGCGCCGCCAGCGCCACCGGCGACGCCCCAGCCACCCACACCGCCTTTACGGGCGTCTCCCGCCGCGCCGCCGCCGCCACCACCAACGCCGCCAGCACCGGCACCACCCCGCCAAACACCGTCACCAGAAACGGCCACCGCGCTCCCCTCGTCTCCAGCAACGCATGAAACGGCAGCGCCGCCACCCCTAACACCACCCCGAACCACAACACCGCCGTCCACCCAGGATCACTCCGGAACCACGGCGATCCCATCAACGCCCGCGTGAACCACGCCCACGCCACCGCCCCGGTCACCACCATGAACACCACCCACAGAAACGCACTGCTCTCATCCGCCAGCACCGGCGCTCCCCGCCGCCCAGCCTTCACCGCCCTCCGATGACCCCGCTCCTGCGTGTCCTGCGTCGGCGTGATCATGATCGCAATCAGCACCACCATCAGCATCGTCAGCACTCCGTAAAACCCGCACATCACCACCGCCTCATCCATCCGCGGCCGCCACATCTGCCTCACAATGTACCGCTTGAACCCCGACGACGGAAACAGGTTGTCCGTCGCCACCAGCGGTAGCGCATTCCCGATCACCAGGGTGTGCAGCCACAAAAACAACACCGCCGCCCACGGCTTGCTCAGCAAATGCGCCTCCGCCCGACGCCACTTCCGCCAAACCATCACAAACAACGTCAGGATCAATGACCCCTGCACCACTAGCGTAAAAACCAGCGGCGAAAAACTCACCCCGAAAAACGGCACCCCTGCCCCAGGCGTATGCCCCGACGCCAGCCGCCACGCCTCCACCTGATCCCGCGGAAACATCCCCGCATGCTCCATCGCCACCGGCCACAACGTCACATACCTCAAAAACGGCAGCCCGAACCTCGCCCCCTGCGGCACCAGACTGTACAGCAGAAACACAAGGCCCATCGCCAGCAGAAACGACCACCGCCGGTTCTTCAGCACCGTCCCAGCCACTAACCCCGTCAGATGATACAGCAGCACCGACGTCGCAAACACCAGCGCCACCGGCCCCCAATCCGCAAACCCCACCCCCCCACGCCAGATCGCCATCCCACTGAACGGCAGCGTCACCGCAAACATCACATACTCCCTCACAGGCAACCCGAACAGATACCCCATCGCCTTCGCCACCGGCCGCATCGGCGTCAGTCTCTGATAATCCACCATCCCCTCGTCCGCCTCCGCCGTCATCCCCCCAGCCACCTGACCGGTCCCTAGCACAAACAGAATCACCCCCTGAATCACCAGCAGCGGCAGCAGCGCCATCCGCTGATACATCTCCGGCGTCTGCACCCGCGGCGGATTCTGCAGCACCGCCTGAATCACCGGCTCCGTCAGCTGCCGCGGATTCCTCGCCACATACTGCTGCAACTCCCGGAAACTCCGGATCTTCCCTTCCTCCACACGCTCGAACACCAGCGGCATGAACAGAAAACTGAACGCCGACACAATCACCGTGATCAGCACCGACACCCCCAGCGCCGACGCCCGCAACCGCGCCCTCACATACCTCAGAAACACCGGATTCGCCCACAGCATCCACCACGCCGGCGGTCGCAATCCCTCCGGCACTTCCCTCAATTCCCCTCGCTCATTCATGCCCATCACGCGTTGCGCCGGCAATCCGCACCAGCAATTCCTCGAAACTCGACGTCTCTTCCCTCAGGCTCCTCACCCGCACGCCCCCAGCCACCAGCTCCCTCAGCAATCCCACCTGCTCATCCTCCCCACCACTGAACCCAGCCACCACTTCCCCTTCCGACCACCGCACCTCTTCCACACCTCCCAGCCCCTCTAGCATCCCCGCTGCCTTCCGCTCATCCCCGCCACTCACCCCGATCACAAGGGTCCGCTTCGTGTCCCCTAACGCCACCCGCACCGTCTCCACCGGCCCGCTCGCCAGCACCCGCCCGCCCTGCATCACACACAAACTCGTGCACATGTCCGCCAGCTCCCCCAGAATGTGCGAACTCACAATCACCGCCACCCCCCGCGCCGCCAGCCGCTGCACCGTCAGCCGCAACTCCCGCCGCGACAACGGATCCATCCCGCTCGCCGGTTCATCCAGAATCATCACCCGCGGCCCGTGCAGCAGGGTTTTCGCAAGACACAACCGCTGCATCTGCCCACGCGACAACGACCGACACCACGCCTCCCGCTTCTCCGTCAGCTGCACTTCCTCCAGACACTCCGCCACCCGCTCCCGCCGCCATCGCCCTCGCCGCCACCCATACGCATGCGCAAACATGTCCAGAAATTCCCACGCCTTCAAATCCGACGGCACCGGCGCAAAATCAGGCATGTACCCCAACTCCCGCCGCGCCATCTCAGGATCCTCAAACAAATCATGCCCGCTCAACCGCACCTCCCCATACGTCGGATGCAGCAGGGTCGCCAGCACCTTGAACGTACTCGTCTTCCCCGCACCATTCGGCCCCACCAACCCGCACACCTCTCCAGCCTCAACCCGCAGACTCACGTCGTTCACCGCCACAAACCTCCCGTAGTCCACGCGCAAATCGCAGATCTCCACAGCAGCAGGGGCACAACTCATCACGAAAAAGCCCCGTCGCACACGCTCCTCCTCCTGCAACGCAGAAGCCTCACCCTACGCCATTTTCCCCTCGCCGCGAACTTGCGTTTCCCCTCCGCCCGACTGTAAATGCCCGCGCCGCACCCTCAAGGTGCCGCTCTTTCTTTTATCCAAACCCCGCCACCCATCATGAAACTGATTCCAGTCATCTCCTCAGGCATCGCCGGCCCTCTCGGCGTCCTCCACCTCCCTCGCCTCTGGCAGAAAGCCAGCCTCGCAGCCGTCGGCCGCCTCCATGACGACTACCCTGCCTGCGGCAAAGGCTACGACCAGATGGTCCTCGACGCCCTCGGCCTCGACCGCGAAGAATTCCTCGCCTTCATCAAGGACCGCAAACCTTCCTACCCGGAAACCGAAGTCTGGGTCCTCCAGAAAAAAGGCGGCCACCTCGACGCCGAAGCCGTCCGCAAACTCAACGCCGCCATCGCCGGTTACATCCACGACGACGCCACCCGCAAAGCCATCCTCGCCGAAAACAACATCGAGGACAACGGCACCATCAAAGACGCCGTCAATCTCAACAACCTCGACGACTGGAAGGCCTTCCACCGCGACGTCCTCGCTTCCTGATCCGGCTCCTGCATTCTCCCTCTCGGGCCGGAATCCGCCACCACGCGGGTTCCGGCCCTTTTTCC
>JAIXPK010000196.1 GCA_027486335.1 Verrucomicrobiaceae bacterium
AAAGGCTCCCCCACCACCGCCGGCGTCCCCGCCGCCGTCCGCGACCTCCTCAACAAGGGCCTCATCGAAGCCGTCAATCTCTCCGAGTGGCTCATCATCGACCACGTCTCCGTCGCCCACCACGTCTTCTCCGCTCTCAACCGACCCGACCTCGCCGACACCATCCGCCTCGCCCTCTCCCAGCCCAACGCCTCCACTGCTCCAAAGAGAACCGCCGCCGTCGGCGCAGCCCTCGCCGCCGCCTGTCCCTCCCTCCGAGCCTGCGACGCCCTCTGGCGCTCGCTCATCGCGCAAACCTCCGACGTCGCCCGCACATGGGCCGCCTCCCTCATCGGCCAGCACCCCGCCATCAACTTCCCAGCAAGACTCTCCCGAATCCGCCCGCTCGCCGCCGACCACAACATGGGCGTCCGCGAAATGGCATGGCTCGCCATCCGCGACGAGATCGCCGCCGACCCGCCCGCCGCCATCTCCCTCCTCATCCCCTGGACCGCCGAATCCGACCCCAATCTCCGCCGCTTCGCCTCCGAAGCCACCCGCCCTCGCGGGGTCTGGTGCCGCCATATCAACCAACTCAAATCCGACCCCTCCCCCGGCCTCCCCATCCTCGAACCCCTCCGCTCCGATCCCGCAAAATACGTCCGCGACTCCGTCGCCAACTGGCTCAATGACGCCAGCAAGTCCGACCCCGAATGGGTCCGCTCCCTCTGCGCCCGCTGGGAACGCGAATCCCCCACCCGCGAAACCGCCGCCATCATCAAGCGAGCCCTCCGCACGCTCCGGAAATCCTCCTGACTCCCTCCCGCCCGCACGTTTCCGCAAATCATTGCACCAGTCCGTTCTCTGTGCCATAATCGTCACCACTGCCCGCTTCCACTTTCGTTTTTCTTACTCCGCGAACCCCTCCACTCCCCGTTTTCTCCTCTCAAGGGCACGCTCCCTGCTCATCCGTCTCTCGAAGTCGCCCATTCCCTCCATGAACATCTCCTCCTGCACCCCGGCCGGCCTCGTCCTCCTCGTCTCCCTCGCCGGTTCCGCCCTCGCCCTCCGCCGCCGTCGCTCCCGCTGACCATCATGCTTTCCTCAGAAAAACCCGGTGAGCCTAGCGCCTCCGGGTTTTTTTGTGCCATCCTCACCAATCCCCCCTCTCCGCTCCCATGATCCCCCTCTTGCGCAAGCTCCTCAACGCCGCGGCCCTCTGCCTCGCCGCGGCCACCCACGCCGCCGTCCTCCCTAACCCCACCATCACGTCCTCCGCAACGCCGTTCAGCGCCTCCTTCCCAGCCTCCAATGTCTTCGACGGCTCCATGAACGAATACGCCTCCGCCACCCGCGGCGCAGGTGCTGCCTTCTCCACCTCCGCTGGCACATGGATCCAGTTCGACTTCGGCACCGCCGCCACCATGGACCGCTTCATCATGGTCGCCCGCGCCAATACCGCCGACATCATCGGCACCTCCCGCCTCGTCTTCAGCAGTGACGCCACCTTCGACGCCACCGACACCATCCATTCCTTCAACCCCTCAGGCTCTAACGCCTCAGGCCTCGTCCAGGCCTTCCCCTCCACCACCGCCCGCTACGTCCGCTGGGAAGTCGCCACCTCCACAGGCTCATCCCAGAACCTCGGTGCCGCCGAAATCCGCTTCCTCAATACCTCCAGCGGCAAAGCCGTCCTCCCCGCCACCGTCATCGGTTCCGCCACTCCCTTCAACGCCTCCTACGCCGCCGCCAACGCCGTCAATGGCAACGCCGGCCGCGGCACAGGCTTCGAATACGCCTGCCTCAGCCTCGGCGCAGGCATGTTCGTCGACTTCGACTTCGGTTCCTCCCAACCCATCAGCGGCTTCGACTTCTTCGACCGCATCCCCACCGTCGACCGCACCAGCGCCTTCAACCTCATCTTCTCTTCCGACAACGTCTTCGGCAACGTCGGCGATGTCACCCTATCTTTCACCAGCGGCCAGACCGGCTGGGGCTTCGCCCGCGAATTCGCCCCAGTCAACGCCCGCTACGTCCGCCTCGACGCCACTTCCACTAACACGGCAACGAATAACTCAGGCATCCAGGAAATCGTCTTCTACCGCGACGTCAATCTCAACCTCCCAGCCATCGCTAACTCCCCAGCCTCCTCCATCACCGCCTCCTCCGCCACCCTCTCCGGCGACATCCTCCGCCCAGGCTCGGACACCCCCTCCGTCACCCTCTTCTACGGCACCACCAACGGCGGCTCCGACCCCGCCGCATGGCAGCAATCCCTCAACCTCGGCCCACAATCCGCCTCGTTCTCCTCACCCATCACAGGTCTCCTCCCCTTCACCCGCTACTTCCACACGTCCCGCGCCACCAACTCCTCCGGCGAAGCATGGGCCCCCGTCACCCTCGACTTCGGCACCCCAGTCGCCCCGCCAGTCATCGCCAATCTCCCCGCCTCTGACCTGACCATCGCCACCGCCAGACTCGGCGCTTCCATCACCAGCTCCGGCGGCAAAGCCCCCGTCGTCACGCTCTTCTACGGCCCCACCGACGGCGGCACTTCCCCAGCCGCATGGGCCCAGCGTCTCTCCCTCGGAGCCGTCAGCACTTCCGCCTCAACCGTCATCGGCGGTCTCTCCCCAGCATCCTCCTACTTCTTCCGCGTCTTCGGCTCTAACGAAGCCGGCAGCGCATGGGCCCTCGAATCCGCCACCTTCTCCACCCCAGTCGCCGCACTCCCCGTCATCACCAACTCCCCCGCCTCAGAAATCAACGCCTTCTCCGCTCTCCTCGCAGGCAATCTCTCCTCCACAGGCAACGCCCCCACCTCCGTCACGCTCTTCTGGGGCCCCGCCGACGGCGGCACCAACCCCGACGCATGGGCCTTCTCCCTCGACCTCGGCCTCCAGTCCGGGCCCTTCTCCTCCCTCGTCACTAACCTCACCGCAGCCTCCCAGACCTTCTTCCGCTCCCGCGCCTCCAACGCCGCAGGCACCGCATGGGCCCCCGACTCCGCTTCCTTCTCCACCACCACCTTCTCCCCTGTCACCGTCTTCCTCAACGAATTCGTCGCCGCCACCGACAACGATGACCCCCGCGCCGTCCTCGATGCCGACGGCGCTCCCCAGGACTGGATCGAACTCCACAACCCTGCCGCCTCCGCCATCGACATCGGCGGCTACTACCTCACCGACAGCGCCTCCCAACGCACCAAATGGCGCTTCCCCACCCCCACCATCATCCAAGCCAACGGCTTCCTCCTCGTCTTCGCCTCCAACAAAAACCGCGCCGTCAGCGGCGCCGAACTCCACACCAATTTCCGCCTCGCCGGCGAAGGCGAATACCTCGCCCTCATCCAGCCCGACGGCACCACCATCGTCAAAGACTTTGCACCCGCCTTCACCACCGTCCCCGAATACTGGTCCTTCGGCCTGACAATCCCTCCTTCCAACGGCACCTACGCCCCTTTCCAGATCCCCACACCCCGCGCCGCCAACTCCACCACCTCCGGTGCCCCCGCAGGCGATGTCATCTTCAGCATCCCTTCCCGCTCCTTCACCACCACGCTCCCACTCACCCTAACCACCGCCTCGCCCACCGCTCAGATCCGCTACACCACCAACCGCACCGAACCCACCGGCACCTCCACTCTCTATACCGGACCCATCAACCTCGCCACCACCACCATGGTCCGCGCCAGGGCCTTCGAAACCGCCCCCGGCTTCGCCCCAGGCCTCGTCCGCACCCAGTCCTACACCCGCCTCGGCACCGCCGCGGCCTCCTTCTCCTCCAACCTCCCTGTCGTCGTCGTCGACAACTTCGCAGGCGGGCGCCCCGACTCCGACAGAACCATGTTCTGGACGCTCTTCGCCCCGGACGCCGCCACCTCCAACCGCTCCGCCCTCACCAATCTCCCGGTCATCGCCACCCGCGGACGCATGGTCATCCGCGGCTCCTCCTCCGCTGGCTGGCCCAAATACTCCATGAACATCGAAGCATGGGACGAATTCGGCGAAGATACCCCAGTCGCCCCGCTCGGCATGGCCCCGGAAGCCGATTGGGTCCTCCAGAGCAACTACGACTTCGACCGCGGCATGATCCGCAACCCTTTCATGTACGAGTTCAGCAACCGCATCGGCCGCTGGGCCCCACGCTGGCGCTTCGTCGAGGTCTTTTCTAACACCAACGACGGCACCCTCGACTACCCTGGCGACTACATGGGCGTCTACGCCATCATGGAAAAACCGGAACGCGGCGGCGATCGCATCGACGTCGAACGTCTCGACTCCAATGACCTCGCCGGAGAGGACGTCACCGGCGGCTACATCGTCAAGGTCGACCGCCTCGACCCTGGCACCAGCGGCTGGGTCACCTCTCGCAACTTCCCCCTCACCGAACCCTTCGGCTCCGAAGTCCGCCTCAATTACGGCTACCCGGAAGAGGTCCCCTCCCCTGCCCCACCCATCCCCTCCCAGCAGTCCAAATACATCCGCGACTACATCCAGGCTTTCGAAGACGCCGTCGTCCAGCCTAACCGCACCAACCCCGCCACCGGTCTCCACTACACCGACTACATCGACCGCGATTCATGGGTCGATCACGGGCTCCTCAATATCCTCGCCCAGAACGCCGACTGCTTCCGCCTCAGCACCTACATCCACAAACCCCGCAACGGCAAGCTCTTCGCCGGCCCCATCTGGGACTTCGACCGCACCATCGGCTCCACCGACTCCCGCAGCACCAACCCCACCGGCTGGAGCGCTACCCAGCCAGCCACCGACATCCTCACATGGGGCTGGTGGAAATTCCTCTGGACCGACCCTGACTTCTGGCAGCGCTACACCGACCGCTGGTTCGCACTCCGCGACTCCACCCTGACAACCGCCAGCCTCACCGGCCTCGTCTCCCAGTTCGAATCCCAGCTCACCGAAGCCGCCGTCCGCAACTACGCCAAATGGACCGCCACTCCCCCACGCGACGGCCCCGACGCCGGCACCACGGCCACCTTCAGCGATGAAATGGACATCGTCCGCAACTGGCTCACCCAGCGCACCATATGGCTCGATTCCCAGTTCACCCCGCGCCCGGTCCGCAACCCAGCCGGCGGCCGCACCGACTCCGTCACCCTCTCCGCTACCCAGGGCACCATCCACTACACGCTCGATGGCTCCGACCCTCGTCTCCCCGGCGGCACCATCAACCCTGCATCCCTGACAATTCCTAGCGGCAATTCAGTCACCATCGCCCAGAGCTCGCTCCTCTTCGCCCGCGCCCGCACTGCCACCCAGTGGAGCGCTCCCTCCACCGGCTACTACTTCAGCGGCACCCCAGCCGCCGCAGGCAACCTCGCCGTCAGCGAAATCCATTACCACCCCGCTGATCCCTCCCTCGCTGAAATCGCCGTCGGCTTCCGCAACTCGGACGACTTCGAATTCCTCGAACTCATCAACACGTCCACCAATCCCATCGACCTCTCCGGCTCACGCTTCACCACCGGCATCGACTTCACCTTCCCCCTCGGCGCCATCCTAACTCCCGGCCAGCGCACCATCATCGTCGCCAGCCGCGCCGCCTTCGCCGTCCGCTACCCTGCCATCAGCTTCTCCTCCATCGCAGGCGAATACTCCGGCGACCGTCTCGAAAACGCCGGCGAAACGCTCACCCTCACCGACGCCGCAGGCACCACCATCCTCAGCTTCTCCTACCTCGCCTCCGGCCTCTGGCCAGACGATGCCGATGGCAACGGCCCCAGCCTCGTCGCCATCACCCCCGGCTCCGCTCCGGACCAACCTCTCAGCTGGCGCGCCTCCACCCAACCCGGCGGCAACCCGCTCGGCTCAGACGCCCTCTCCTTCGCCTCATGGCTCGCCGCCTTCAGCCTCACTGACCCAGCCGACGATTCCGACGGCGACGGCATCAACGCCTTCGGCGAATACGCCGCCGGCAGCAACCCCACCACCCCGGGCCTCGCCGATCTCCCCGTCGTTCAGCCATCCGCTCCAGGCACATGGTCCGTCACCGTCTTCCACGCCCCCGGTGCCGACGACGCCTACCCAGTCATCGAAACCGCCAGCGACCCCGCCTCATGGTCGCCAGCCCCCATCACCCCGGACTCCCGCATGATCGTCAACGGCCGCGAACAATTCACCTTCTCAATCCCACAACCCGCCGCCGCCGCCCGCTTCTTCATCCGCACCCGCTGGGTCGCCCGGCCCTGACACTCCCGGGCCCCGCCCGCCCTCAGAGCCTCACTGCTTCCGCCGCCGCCCGGGCCTCCACCGCCCGCGCCAGCCGCGCCGTCACGCCCCCGTCGCCAGCAAGCGGCAGCACCTCCCCATCCACCGCCTCCACTCGCTGCACCCGTCGCACCGCCGAAGTCAGAAAAACCTCCTCCGCTCTCCTCAAATCACCCACCGTCACCGCCCCCTCCCGGCACTCAATCCCCTCCAACCCGCACGTCTCCACCACCACCGCACGCATGATCCCCGGCAGGCATCCGCTCCCTAACACAGGCGTCGTCACCACCCCCTCATGCACCACAAACAGATTGCTCATCGCCGCCTCCGCCACCGTCCCATCCGGGCCCAGCACCACCGCATCCGTCCCCCCGGCCTTCGCCGCCTCCCGCTGCAGCAGCACATTCTCCGCATACGAACTCGCCTTCACTCCCGCCAGCAGCGACCCCGCCGCCCGTCGCACTCCCGTCACCACCAGTCGCGCCTCACCCGCCTCACTCATCGGCACAGCCACCGCCAGCCACGCCGCCTTCCCCTCCCCAACCCCAATCACCGAAAACCGCAGGCGCACGCTCCCACCCTCCACCGTCCGCTCCACCGCCCCTAATGCCTCCCGGAAACCCTCATACCCAGGCACCGCCAATCCCATCCTCGCACCCCCCGCCACCAACCGCTCATAGTGCTCCCTCAGCCGGAACACCCGCCCGCCCTCGCTCCGCAGGGTCTCAAACACCCCCAACCCATGCACCACCCCGGGAAGGGTCGCGGGCACCACCGCTTCCGCCTCGCGACACAGTCTCCCGTTCAGCCAGACCTGCGCATCCATAACACTTCAGGGATCATCGCCCCCGGGCTTCGCCTCCGCAGCCGCATCCAGATCGATAATCAGATACGGATCCATCGTCAGGTCCGAACTCCCCAGATCGTCATTGTGCGCCTCGATCGCAATCACATTCACCCCCGGCCGCAGCAGGCCCTTCGCCGATCCTAGCGGAAAATACCGGTACTTCCGGTCCGCTTCATGCGGACTCACCCCCCGCACCGTGTCCAGCGCCCCGCTCTCCACATTCGCACGCGCCACTTCCCGTCCGTTCAGGTAACAGATGAATCCATCGTCGTAACTCACCGCCAGCCCCAGGCGGCTCAGATCCTCGTCCCCCTTCAGCGTGAAATTCCGCCGCAGACACACATACTTGTACTTGCCCCTCATGTCCGCCAGCAGGGTCGCATCGTCCCCATCATCATAGCCAAATCCCGCCGCCCCCGTCTTCCATCCCGTCACCGTCGCCGCCCCCGCCCAATCCGCCGCCGGCTTCGCTCCCGCCAGATACTGCCAATCCGCACCCTTCGGAATCAACGCCCGATACCGCCCCGGCAGCTTCCCCGCCGCCACCCCCGCACCCTCCTTGCCGTCAGGCGTCGCCACCGGCACCGCCGCCGGTCCATGCACTTCCCCCAGCCTGACCGGAGCCGCCATCCGCACCACCGGCACATTCCCCTCCTTCACAATCCGGAAGGTATCCCGCACCTCCCCCTTCTCATTGATCATCCGCGACGTCAGGGTCTTCCCATCCACGTCAATCAGCACCGACCCGAACTCCACCCACGTCACCTTCATCACCGGCGATGCCGTCTTCTTCCGCCCTAGCGTCGTCCCCCCATGCCCCGCCACCATTGCCACCGTCCCGTGATGCGGCTGCAACCCCGCACTCTTCCGGTACACCCCGTCCCCGCCCGGATCGCCATCCCCGTCATCCAGCACCACCCCAGCCGCCGTCGTCGGCGTCGCATACGCCCCGTCAATCAGCATCGACCGCTCGTAAATATGCGAATGCCCGCACAACACCAGATCCACCCCCGCACTCTCCAGGATCGGCAGAATCAGCTCCCGCATCTCCACCAGCTCGAACGCCTTCTTCCGGTCGTCACTGTCATGCGTCCCCTTCGTATAAGGCGGATGATGCCAGAATGCCACTAGCCAGTCAGCCTTCGCCCGCTCCAGATCTGCCTTCAGCCACTGCCCCATCGCCCTGTCAGGCTGCCGCGACGTATCAAACGAATTCAGACTGATGAAATGCACACCCCCGGCATCAAACGAATAATAACTCTCCGTCCCGCTCGCCACTCCGCCACTCTGCCCCGCCCGCGGCGTGACATAGCAATCATAATACGGCCCCTTCCCCGTCGCACTCTTCGACGACCTCCCCTCGTGATTCCCAAACGCCGGAAAACAACACGTGTTCCGCAGCGTCGCCTCATAAGGCTCGAAAAAATACCCCTGAAACTCGGAATCCAACCCCGACCCGTACGCCATGTCCCCCACATGCAGATACAAATCCGGATAACGCTTCTCACGCCCCGCCACCCGCCGCATCGCCTCATGAATCTGCGCCTGCACCCGGTTCCCCGTCCCACTGTCCCCCACCACCCACAACCGCATCGGCCGCGCCACCGCACTCAGTGTCCGGAACGTAAACGTCCCGTCCGCCGCCGTTAGTCGCTTCTCCCCGTCATACACTCCGTAATGCCACAACGAATCCGCCGGCAATCCCACAATCGCCACCTCGTACTGCGTCGTCCCCGCAGGCGCCCCCGCTAGCAACCCGACCCCACCCTTCCCGCCACCGTCAGCCTCCGCCCGCGACACCACCACCGCGCCACCACTCACCTCACGCTCTAGCTTATCCACCTTGCTCCCGTACCGCAATACCGGTCTCCCCACCGCACCTCGCGTCCGCCACACCACCGTCACCCCCTGCGCCGTCGCACACTGCAAATACGGCCCCCGCGTGAATCCACCGGCATCACCCGCCTCCGCACCAGCCCCCACCCCACCCAGCCACCCCATCAACAGCGCCGCGCCCACTCCTCGGTACGCCCCACCAGCCCGTCTAGCAGAAATCCTCATTTGCCGATCAGCTCCCGGAATTCCTTCTCCAGCGCCTCCGGCGTCGGCGGAACCGCCTTCGGCTGAGGCACCGGCCGCGGCCGCTCACCACCAGGCACCGGCTCAGGCCGCTCCACTTCCAGAGCCCCGCCCTCTCCAGGAGCCGCCGGAAACGTGTCCGTCAACGATCCTGCCTTCCCACCCAGCGAAAATCCAATCGTCGACACCCCGTTCCGCACCGGCGGAAACACACTCGGCCCACCATCAGGCCCACTCCGCGGCAATAGCAACTCCGACACCTCAAGGACCAGCTTCCCTTCCACTTCACCACTCGCCGCCACCGTCACCGCACCCCTCATCCGCAACGCACCATCTCGATCCGCCGCCACATCCGTCAGCTCCAGCCCGGCCGCCGTCCATTTGAAATGCCCACGCACCGCATTGAACTCCATCAGCGTCAGATCCCGCCGCCCCAGCGCCAGCGCAATCTTGTTCACAAACGGCAACCCCCTCAGCACACCCGCACG
>JAIXPK010000206.1 GCA_027486335.1 Verrucomicrobiaceae bacterium
GGCATGGTCCTCAGCAACGGCGAATTCGGCGAACGCCTCGGCGATCACGCCCGCCGTCTCTGGCTCCCCCACGAACACCTCCGCCTCCCATGGGGCAAACCCCTCGAAGTCCCCAAACTCGCCGCCCTCCTCGACCGCCACCCGGAAGTCCGCTGGCTCTGGACCACCCACTGCGAAACCAGCACCGGCCACCTCACCGACCTCCCAGCCCTCGCCGCTCTCTGCGCGGAACGCGGCATCCGCCTCGCCATCGACGCCGTTAGCTCCATCGGCGTCGTCCCCCTCGACCTCTCCTCAGTCTGGATCGCCTCAGCCTCCAGCGGCAAAGGCCTCGGTGCCATCGCCGGTCTCGCCATCGTCTTCCACAAAGACCCAGCTCGCCCCGCTCCCGACCGCCTCGCCCGATCCCTCGACCTCGGCACATGGGCCGATGGCGATGGCATCGCCGCCACCCTCCCCTCGCCTCTCATCTCCGCTCTCCACGCCGCCCTCGTCCACACCAACTGGCACGAGCGCTTCACAAATCTCCGCCGCTATCATTCCCTCCTCAGCGAACGCTTCGACGCCCTCAACCTGCCGCGCGCCACACCCGCGGACCAATCATCCCCAGGCATCATAACACTCACGCTTCCTCCCGGCTGCCCGGCCCTCGCCGTCGCCGACCAACTCGAATCCCTCGGCTGTCTCGTCTACTCACGCAGCCACTGGCTCCGCTCCCGCAACTGGCTCCAGTTCTGCCTCATGGGCGCTCTCACCGACGACGACATCGACCGCGTCCTCGCCATCCTCTCGGACGCCTCCCTCTGGCGCCCCGCCTGATCTCCTGATCCCCGCTCAACGACGCCCTCAGAACCCCGGCAGCGCAAATCCTAACGCCTTCTCAGCAGCCTCGCGCCTCGCCTCGGCCTCATCCGGCAGCGCCTGCCCAACCGCACTCTCCAGCCAGGACCGCGCATCGGCGGCCCCCGGATGCCCACGCACCGCCGCAATCGCCAGCATCCCCCGCGCCGTCAGCTCCAGCGGCCGCTCCCGCAGATTCCTCATCAGCACATCGGCAACCGCCCCCGGCAACGAGGCATCCGTCAGCGGTACCGCGATCCATTTCCCATAATCCTCGTCTTTCGTAATCTCACAGAGCCGCTTCCACGCCTCCAGCCGGATCACCTCGGATACCGGTGCAGCCGCGAGCGCCCGCAGCGACTCCGGATCACTCACCCGTTCCTTCGCCGTCATCCCCCTCGGTGCCACCGGCAGTCCCGCCAGCCGCACCGGTCGCTCTCCTACCCCCTCCACCTCCGGCCACCAGTAACCCGGCAGCGCCGCCGCCGCCGCCGCCCCAGCCACTCCTCGTGTCACATTCACCGGCACCTCGCGCCGCACCCCTGCCGTCTCCGGCACCCGCCGCAACGCCACCACCACCACCCCAACCGTTGCAAGCATTGCCGCCGCCAGCACGGCACGCGGAAGAATTGATGTTCCCATGATCCCCACTCACCGCCATCACGCCCTCGCGCACAAAGGCCCCAGTGCAACGCTTTGCCCCGTTCCGCCACCGTCGCATCTGTCAAACTCGTCAGTGTCCTTTCCGTCAGATCAGAAACCCCACATCCCGCCGCGCAAACCGCCCCAGATTCGGAAACACCGCGTCCAGCTCCCCTTCGCCCAACCCGAACCACCGCGCCAGCGTCGCAGCATACTCGTCCGCACTCATCGTCGGAATCCACCGCCCCGTCGCCCCGCTCCCCGTATCATAATCATCCGGCCCGTTCAGCGCCAGCGTCGGATAACTCCCGTACACTTTTCCGCCCTTCACCGCTCCCCCGAACACCATCTGATGCGATCCCCACGCATGGTCCGTCCCTAACCCGTTCGACTTGAACGTCCGCCCGAAATCACTCGCCGTAAACCCAGTCACCTTGTCCGCCACCCCTAACCCCGTCATCGCCGTCGAAAACCTCCCGATCGCCCGGCTCAATGTCGCCAGCAGCCCCGCATGCGCCACCGGCTGATCCCCATGCGTGTCATAACCGCCCACCTGACAGAAAAAGATCTGCCGCCGCATCCCCAGATACCCGCGCTGCGCAATGATCCGCGCCACCGTGTGCAGCTGCTGCTCCACTCCGCTCAGGCTCCCGTATGTCACCGCGCCCCCTAACCCAAACGCCCCGTCAATCACCGCACCCATCGCCACGTCCGCCCCACCCGCCGCCAGCCGACCCAGCGCCGTGCTCAGCGCAGCCCCGTTGAATATCGCCCGCTCGTTCACCTTCTGAAAATCCCTCAGATGCAGATTCGTCCGCTCCGCCACCAGCGCCACACTCCCGCCAGACCCAGGCGCACGCAGCACCGCATCCATCAGCACTTTCCTCGCCCCCGTGTACTGCTGAAATGACACCGCTCCAGCCGTGCTCACCTGAAACTGATTCACCGTATCCCCAACCTCCCACGTGTTGCTCCCCGCCAGCGACACCGACATCGAAATCGATCCCGGCGGCAATCCCTGCCGCGCCAGCTCCTCCCTCACACGATCCGCCGTCCGCCCGCCCCAGCCCGTCCGGCTGATGTTGTCAGGCACCGACGTCTGCCACTGCGTCACCTGGTCATTGTGCGAAAACAACTGCGGCGGCAGCTTCCGCAATCTCGCCAGATACTGCGCCTTCGTCACCGGCTCCACCAGCACCCCCGCATTCGCCACAAATGCCAATCTCCCCTGATTGTATAACCCCTGCACCGCAGGCATCGACGAATGCACCGCATACCGCCCGCCCTCAGGCCCCGTCCCGTTCAGCGGCAACGCCCAGTAATTGTTCGGATTCGTCCCCGCATCCGCACGCCCCGCCGCCGCCGCCTGGTCCTCCCACAACGCCAGCCGCGAACCCCTAACCGCCTTGTACCCCGCATACCGATCATCCCCCGGCGCAGGCACCAGCAGATTGTTATTGTCATTCCCGCCAGCCATGAAAAAACACACCAGCGCCTTGTAATCACCCACATCCACCGCCGCCACCGCATTGCCCATCAGCCGCAGATCCAGCAGGGTCCGGCTCAGCGCCACCCCTCCCGCCAGCCCAGTCGCCCGTTGCAGAAAATTCCTCCGATTCATCAGTTCTCGCGATGTCATATCAGCAGCAGGTTGTTTGTTAGTTCTGATGCGCGCACTCCGGCGCGATCGCCACAAGATAAAGCGCCTCGCACACTCTCGTCATCCGCTCCGCCGCCGTCGCCGCAGGCAGCCCGTTCACATAATTCACCACAAGGCTCCGCAGCGCCGGCGTCATCTGCCCGGGCATCAGCAGCAACCCGATCCGGTCCACCAGCGCCCCCGCATTCCCCGCCAGCGCCAACTCCGCCGTCACATCCAGCTTCACATCCTTCTTCACCGGATCACCATACGCAAACCCCTGCCCGTAAGTAAACGGCGCCCCCTGCGTAGCCGCACTCGTGTTGTTCCGCCGCGTCAGCTCGTAAAACCAGTTCGCCGTGTTCACCACCGTCGTCTCACTCGTGATCTGAAACTCCGGACTCACAAGCCCCGCCGCCCCGCTCTCCCCCGCAAACGCATGCTCAGGCTCGAAAAAATTGAACACCGTCGGCGACCTCAGCGGGGTCTGCTCAAACGATCCCCCCCCCGTCGTCCCCATATCCCACGCCCGCCTCCCCGCATTCGTCGCCGATCCCTCCACATACGTCACCGCACTAACACCAATCTCCGCCACCACCGCACTCTGCACAAACGTCCGGTTGCTGTACACCTGCGTCGCCGGATCCCGCCACGCCGCCACCGTCACCGCCGACCCATTCAATTCAGCCGCCTCATCCGCACCGCTCCACCGCGTCAGCACCTGCCCCACCCCATTGTAAACATACACGCCGTTCTCCGCAGGATTCGTCTGCTGCCGCAGCAGCACCCGATTCCCCGTACCTAGCGGAATCCCCTCCACCACCACCGCATTCGTCACCGCCAATGGCTGGCTGACATCCGCCACATCCGTCCCCAACGTCACCGCCGTCCCCATCCCCGCCGGAGGATCCACCGACGTCCACCGGCTCAACGGCTGCCCGTTCCCCGCAAAAATCCACGTCCCATTGTCACTCGCCGGATTCTGATTCGCCAATGTCACCACGTTCCCCGCAAACAACGCCGTCGTCCCCACCAGCGTATACCCCGTCACCGGCAGCGGCACCCCCAGATCCACCGGCCCGCTCGGACTCACCACCACCGCCCCCAGCACCCTCACACCACCCAGATTCGTCTCGCCGTGCGAAAACCCGCGAAACGCCCGCAGCATCTGCGTCGCGCGAATCACCGGCTCCTTCAAATGCCCATACCCCACCTGCGTCCTCGCCGCACCATTCCGCGCCTCGGGATCCAGCAGAATCGCCTTCACCACCGACCCAAGATCCCCGCGCTCCCCCTTCCCGTTGTTCGCAAACACCTTCGCAACCCGCCACACATACCCGGGACTCGGATTCGCCGTCACCATCCGCTGAATCAGCTGCCGGCACACAAACGGCCCCGTGTTCGGATGATGGAAAATCACATCCAGCGCCGCCGCCAGTTCCGCCTGACTTCCCGCCGTCGTCGCCGTCCCCACCGCAGGTATCACCGCATTCTCCAGCAGCAGCTTCTGGCCAGTCGCATGATCCGACGCCCTCACCACCATCGGCGACACATAATCCCCACCCGCCCCCGGCAGTACCCATCCCGTGAACACATGCGCAAACCCCACCACGTTAGGCTGCTCGTACGTGTTCAGCGGCAACCCGCCCGCATCCACCACCATCGTCCCGTCAGGATGCAGCCGGCGCAGTCCCACCGAAAACAACTGCAGAATCTCCCGCGCGAAATTCTCATTCGGAATATACCCCGTCGCCGCATTCGGCTTCTTGTTGTTCAGCATGTCAAGATACCGCCCCATCGACGGATTCAGCGTCACCCGCTCCAGCAGGGTCCGGTAATTCCCCA
>JAIXPK010000563.1 GCA_027486335.1 Verrucomicrobiaceae bacterium
CTCAACAACCTCGACGACTGGAAGGCCTTCCACCGCGACGTCCTCGCTTCCTGATCCGGCTCCTGCATTCTCCCTCTCGGGCCGGAATCCGCCACCACGCGGGTTCCGGCCCTTTTTCCATCCCGCCACCATGACTCCAGATCCCGCCGCACCCTCCCGCACAGCCTCCACCGTGCGGCTCGCCGCCGGCCTCATCGCCGTCGCCATCTGCGCTGTCATCACCACCCTCAAACTCAACGGCTCCATCTCCAGTCTCGCCGGCTGTGGTGCCGCCGGCGGCTGCGAAGCCGCCCTCGGCGGCCGTTGGTCCCAATGGCTCGGCATCCCCGTCACTCTCCCAGCCCTCCTCCTCCACCTCGGCATCATCGCCCTCTCCTCCTCCGCCGCCGCCCGCCGCCTCTCCGCTCAAACCAGATCCCGGCTCCTCGCCGCCGCCGCCCTCACCCTCATCATCGCCGCCCTCTGGTTCATCGGCCTCATGGCCTCCGGAACCCGCGGCGCAGCATGGTGCCCATGGTGCCTCGCCGCCCACTCGTGCGGCCTCATCACCGCCGCCATCCTCCTCTCAAAACCTTCCTCCCCAACCCCACTCGCCCTCCCTGCCCTCGCCGCCATCACCGCCGCCGGCTCTCTCATTCTCGGCCAGCTCTTCGGCCCACAACCCGAAAGCCACCAACTCTCCTCCGCCCCTCTCCCACCCCTCACCACACCAGCCCCAACTCCGGCCACCCCTGCTCCCGCTCCCGCCGCCACCTCCCCTGCTCCCTCACCCGCACCCCCAGCCGTCACCGCCCTCCCTCCCAATACCCGCGCCTTCCCCGGTTCCCCAAACCCTCCGCGCCTCATCTCCTTCCCCTCCAGCCAAGCCCACTTCGACGCCGCCAACCTCCCCATCCTCGGCAAACCCAACGCCCCCACCGTTTTCGTCGAATACTTCGACTACACCTGCAAAAGCTGCCGCGAACTCTACGAAGACCTCAACGCCCTCAAAGCAGCCTACCCAGACCAGTTCGCCGTCGTCGTCATCCCCTGCCCGCTCAACCGCGCCTGCAACCCAAACCTCCTCGCCTCCATCAAAGACCACGAGTCCGCCTGCGATCTCGCTAAACTCGGCCTCGCCGTCTGGCACCTCAACCCCTCCGTCTTCCCGCGCTTCCACGAGGGCCTCCTCAAACTCCCGCTCCCAGCCAGCGTCGCCGCTGCCACCGCCCTCGCAGAAACCGCCATCCCCGCAGACCAACTCAAGGCCGAAATCAATTCCAAACCCATCGCCGACTTCCTCGCCGCCGTCTCCTCAGACTACGCAAGACTCGCCTCCCAAAGCCCCGCCATGCCCAAACTCCTCATCAAGGACAAGGTCGTCATGCACGGCCTCCCCAGCTCCACCAAGGCCTTCATCGACATCATCGCCAAACAGTTCTCCCTCCCCCCAAAATCCGCGCCCGCTCTCCTCCTCCCTCCGCCCCGCTGACCTCAGCCTCACTCCCCCTTAACCAGCGCCCCCCTACGCTACCCGCACACCCCCTCTCTCATTTTTCCGCTTCCCTTCCGTACGCGGAAAATGTATGTACATTGCAAAGCCCATGAAGACACCTGCTCTCATCACTACCCTCTCGGTGTTTACCCCGTTCTGCGCCCTCGCAGCCATCCCTCCCTGCCTCGACGAGTCCTCCAACCGCGCCACCGTCCGCTTCTGCACGCGCCTCGAAGTCCTCGAAATCCAAACCGACCGCTTCGACGCCACCACCCCAAACGGCACCGTCGAAACCGTCCGTCTCGGCAAATCCCTCTCCGTCACAGAGGTCTCCAGCCAAGCCACCTCCTACCAGAAAAATACCGGCCGCGCCACCCAGCTCACCGCATGGGTCTCCGGTAAACCCCGCAAAGACAGTACATGGCGCGCCATCAATAATCAGCTCGTCGTCGAAATCGAACCCTCCGTCGACCCAGCCACCTTCACTCGCGCCTCCGGCGCCTCCTCAAGCATCCGCCCAAGCTACGCCGAACGCTTCCTCATCCTCAATTACCCAGACGCCGTCACCGCCCTCCGCGCCCTCGACCTCGTCCGCATCGCCCCAGGCGTCGTCCTCGCAGAACCCTTGCTCGCCGTCAAACGCGCCAAAAAATTCATCCCCACAGACAGGCAGTTCTCCCACGGCACCTCCAACGCCACGGACTACAACCCACAAGTCAGACTCTGGGAAAATGTCCGCTCCCCCATCCCTGTTCCAGCCTCCGCATCCACTCCCTACCAGTGGTACCTCAAAAACACCGGGCAAAATCAGCCGTCACCACTCGTGATGGAACCAGACGTCGGTGACCTCATCACCCCGAATAATCTCTGCGACATCCGCGTTGACCTCGCATGGGACCGCACTTCCGCGTTCTCCCAGCTCCCCGTCCGCGGGAACAACATGAAAATCGTCATCGTCGACGACGGCCTCGACAAAACCCACCCGGACTTCACCGGCTCGTCCGCCCCAGGCGTCGACGCCGTCCGCACCAACCACGACAACTACGTCGACCCAGGCTGGGACCCCCTCGACCCCAATAACCCAACCCCCTCCCCAGCCTTCATCCAGTTCGACACCCACGGCACCGCCTGCGCAGGCATCATCGGCGCTCGCGCCAACAACCAGCAGGGCTTCGGCATCTCCGGCATCGCTCCTCTCTGCACCATGATGGGCATCCGCATCCTCGGCGGTAATGCCACCCCTCTCCAATTCGCCAACGCCGTCGCATGGGGCTCCACCCAGACCGACTTCAATCAGGACGGCGTCATCGACACCAATGACCCCCGCACCGGCGCACTCCTCGCCGACGTCTCCAGCAACTCATGGGGCCCAGCCACCCAAAGCGCCGACGACCTCTACCCAGAACACCCTCTCGTCCTCCAAGCCTTCGAATTCGCTCTCCGCCCAGGCCCCAAAGACTGCGTCTTCGTCTTCGCCGCCGGCAACGAAGGCGACGGCCGCATGAACACCAACTACCAGGAGACCACCAACCGCCGCGAAACCATCGCCGTCGGTTCCGTCAGCGACATCGGCCGCCGCATCGCCTACTCCAACGTCGGCGCAAGTCTCATGTGCGTCGCCCCCTCCGCGGGCGAAGAACTGCCCCCTCTCATGAAATGGGCCGCCCCACCTCCCGCCGGCCCCTTCGGCGCATGGCCCGCAGGTAAGCCCATCCGCAAAAACCCTCCCATCGAACCATGGGACATCCCACCCTCCTTCCGCGACTCCCGCCGCCCCACCCAGGGCATCCCCACCCTCTCCACTCGCAGCGGCTTCGACTCCAGCTTCAACGGCACCTCCGCCTCCTGCCCTCAGGTCGCAGGCGTCGTCGCCCTCATGAAGCAGGCCAACCCCCAGCTCAAATGGCGCGACATCCAGGAAATCATCATGCGCTCCACCCGCATGGTCAATGACGTCCGCAAAGACATCAACGACCAGCCATTCCCAACTCTCTGGCGCATGGCCCCCATGGGCAAACCGTTCCACTTCGCCTACGGCGCAGGCCTCATCGACGCCGACAAGGCCGTCCGCATCGCCCTCAAATGGAAAAACCTCACCTTCGCCTCCAGCATCAAAATGACCGGCCCATCCGGCCGCCTCATCCCCGACAATAACCAGGAAGGCGTCCGCATGTCCGTCCCAGGCCCGCCCGTCGGCATGCGCGTCGAACACGTCATCACCCGCGTCAAATGGTACCACGGCCGCCGCGGCGACCTCGGCATCAATCTCTTCGCTCCTCCCAACCGCGCAGACGTCTTCGGCACCAGGTCCGAACTCTTCGTCCCTCACCGCGAAGACTACAATGCAAGCGTCGAAAACACCGTCCCAGTCTTCGACACCGCCACCGATTGGAAGTTCATGTCCCTCCGCCACTGGGGCTACCGCGCCGCAGGCGCCTCACCCCAATGGATCGTCCAGGTCTGGGACAACACCAGCCAGGGCACCAACCTCGCCCCAAACGTCGCAGACCCCATCTACGTCCCAGTCGCCAACCCCACCGACCCCAGCAAACAGAAAATCGCCGCCCTCGAGGTCACTTACTACGGCAGCTACGGCGACAGCGCAGCCAACGACCCACCCATCGTCCCGGCCCAGAACATCAGCGTAGGTCAGTCCACCACCCCGGAATCAAGAACCATCCGCGCCAGCGGCAGCACCGGCAACTTCCCCATCACCGCCTTCGACTTCTTCATCACCTCGGACATCACCCCACGCCAGCCCACCCTCCCCACCACCGGGCTCACTCAGTTCATCATCGGCCGCGTCACCAGCGTCGCCAACCCGAACCTCACCATGGACGTGCGCCTCAACCGCGCCACCGGCGAATACACCTTCACCCCAGCCGCTCTCGGTACCTTCATCTTCCCAATCATGGTCGAAAACGACCTCGGCTACAGCATCCCTCGCGAAATCCGCATCACCGTCCGCCAAGCCACCCCAACTTACGACCAGTGGCGCGCGGGCCTCTTCACCACCGCTGAAATCGCCAACCCCGCCATCAGCGGCCCCAACGCCGACCCGGACCAGGACGGCCTCCAGAACTACCTCGAGTACGCCATGGGTACCCAACCCAAGATCGCAGAAGATCCCGCCGTCCCCACCCCGGAAATCGTCGGCAACGAAATGGTCTACACCTACACCGCAGACATCTTCCAAAGCGAAGCCGCTCTCTTCCCCCAGATCAGCAGCGACCTCCAAACATGGGAAACCGTCACCGGTGATACCCCCGGCATCATCGTCGAATCCCCCTCCACCGTCGAAAACGTCCGCACGTTCCGCATCAGGGTCCCCCTCAGCGACCCTCGCCGCTACTTCCGCCTCCGCGCCCAAAGGCGCTGACCGGATTCCCACACCCGCACTCTCAGCAAAACTCGCAGGACCCGGAACAGCCCCCTCGGCTGCTCCGGGTCCGCCAGTTTCAGCCCCAGCTATTGTTTGCAATTATACCCGCCCGACTCTTAATTCCCCCACTTCCCCGTTCCCGACCTCCAGACCATGAACCGCTTCCCGCTGGCTCTGCTCGCCGCCGCCTTCCTCGCCGCCCCCGCCGCAGCGCAGCTCCCCAAACTCGACGCCCTCAGGGAAAAACTCGATGTCCTCGGCGACATGCGCATCGACTCCAGCAACATCAGCTTCACCCCGGAAGGCAACGTCGTCATCAGCGGCCCAGTCCACATCCGCTCCGACGAAATGGAAGTCTTCTGCTCCAAAGCAGAATACGTCGCCGACAAAACTCAGATGCGCTTCCTCGACGACGTCGCCATCTACAAAGACGGCCTCATCTACCGCGGCAACGTCGCCTCCTATAACACCGAAACAGAACAACTCGACGCCTCCGAACTCCGCAGCAGCATCGAACCGCTCTTCTTCAAAGCCGACTCCCTCACCTCCCGCACCAGCGAAATCTCCGTCATCGAAGCAGAAAACGCTGAATTCACCACCGACGACTCCGAAGACCCTTCCTTCCACCTCGAATCCGACTCCGTCTCCATCTTCCCGGACGACCGCGTCGTCTTCCGCAAACTCAAGGTCTTCGCCGGCGATACCCCCATCCTCTACCTACCCTACCTCTCACAGCCGCTTCAGGACGAAATGGGCTACTCCTTCGCCCCAGGCTACCGCTCCAATCTCGGCTTCTTCATCCTCAATCAGTACGGCGTCACATGGGGCGACCACAGCATCGTCAAATACAAGCTCGACCTCTACACCACCCGCGGCCTCGGCGCAGGCTTCGACGTCGTCTCCCGCCGCTACACCAGCAACGACGCCTTCGGTAAATTCAAATTCTACTGGGTCTACGACTCCGACCCCTCCCGCAATAACACCTTCACAAGGGTCCAGCGCGGTACCGTCGATTCCAACCGCTACCGCGTCAACCTCCAGCACCGCATCTACCTCCCAGGCCCAGACGAAAGCGACCTCTACCTCGACGCAGATATCAACAAAATCAGCGACGCCTACTTCTACGAGGACTTCTTCCCCACAGAATTCCGCGAAGACCCCAACCCGGATAACCTCGTCAATCTCGTCAAACGCAGCGATCGTGGCGAATTCTCCCTCCTCACCCGCTTCCGCGCCAACGACTTCTACAAAACCGACACCCGCCTCCCGGAACTCTCCCTCGATATGTTCCGCCAGCCGGTCTTCAACTCCGGCGTCTTCTACAACGGCACCACCAGCTTCGGCATCCTCGAAGAACAACTCGGCGACTTCGACCGCCAGCAACTCGAAGGCCGCGTCCAGAATCTCTCCCTCCAACTCGCCGACCCAGCCCTCGCCACCCTCCTCGACGCCGCCACCGCCAGCAACACCCTCGCAGAACTCCGCGGCAGTCTCATCGAACAAGGCTTCAACCGCTTCCACACCTACCACGAAGCCCTCTACCCCAAAACCTTCGGCGGCGGCTTCACCCTCACCCCGCGCATGGGCGTCGGCTACACCAGCTACTCCTCAGTCTCAGGCGGCGGCCCAGATAACCTCGACCGCATGCTCTTCGCCGCAGGCCTCGAAGGTTCCTTCAAGCTCTCCCGCGTCTACGACAACGTCCAGAAACCCAACCTCGGCCTCGATGGCCTCCGCCACGTCGTCCAACCCTACTTCAACTGGTCCTTCGTCTCCGCAGACAGTCTCGGCAACAGCCTCAAAGGCATCGACAGACTCGCCCTCTCCACTCGTCCGCGCCCGCTCGATGTCATGAACTACACCGCCATCGACGCCCTCAAGGACTGGAACGTCGTCCGCCTCGGGGTCTACAACCGCCTCCAGACCAAACGCAACCGCGGCACTTTCAACTGGCTCCAGGCCAACACCTACGTCGATGTCTTCGGCACAGACCCGGAATACAACCGCACCATCTCCAACCTCTACCAGGAAATCGAATTGAACCCGGTCCCATGGTCACGCCTCAACCTGACCGCCCAGGTCCCCACAGGCGGCGACTCCAGCTTCACAGAACTCAATACCCGGGCCACCTTCATGCCCACCGACTACCTCGACCTCTCCATCGGTCACCGCTACCTCCAGAACCATCCCTTCTTCCAGGACAGTAACCTCATCGACTTCGGCGCCTACGCACGCGTCTCCGAAAACTGGGGCCTCAGCATGTACCAGCGCTTCGAAGCCGCAGACAGTACCCTCGAACTCCAGCAGTACTCCGTCCACAGAGACCTCTCCAGCTGGATCGCCAGCCTCGGTGCCATCGTCCGCGACCACCGCGGCCAGAACGAATGGGGCCTCCTCTTCAGCATGACCCTCAAAGACTTCCCCTCCGTCAGAATCCCAGTCGACTTCGACCCCCAAGGCGGCCGCCGCTGACCCCACCAAGCAAAGTGGCACAGGCATCTTGCCTGTGACCTCAATGCCTCAGGAGACTGCCCCGCCGCTTGCCTCCACCCCGACGAACCAGCATTCCAAACCAGCAAGCAGCTCCAACACTACGCAAAAAACCCGTTCCCCAGACCTCCCACCGACCGCTGCTCGCCAAAATGGGTGCCTACTTCCTCCGCCGACTGCTCCTCATCCCGCCGACTCTCATCGGCGTGACCATGCTGGTCTTCCTCATCACCCGCTTCGTTCCCGGCGGCCCCATGGAACGCATGATCGCAGAAATGCGCAAAGGCGGCGACGGCGCCAGCCGCGGCGGCGCAGCCCAGTCCCAGGCCCTCTCCGAAGACCAGCTCGAACAACTCAAGATCCGCTTCCGCATGGATCAGCACCCAGTCGCCGGCTACTTCTCATGGCTCGGCGTCTGGCCCTACGCCGACCTCCGCAAGAAAATCGAATTCGGCCCCGACGAAAACGATCAGCTCATCCGCGCCCCAGGCACCCGCGAACCCCTCAAAATCCTCCGCTCCGCCCCAGGCTCGTTCTCCCTCACCAACCCCGACGGCTCCACCCCCGACGGGTGGCAATGGCGCTCCCTCCCGCCGAAACCTAACACCAAAGACATCGAACGCGTCGAAATCTTCCGTAAACGCTTCTCCGGTCTCCTCACCGGAAATCTCGGCGAATCCTTCCGCTTCAACGAACCCGTCACCGACGTCATCGCCCAGCGCCTCCCCGTCTCCCTCTACTACGGGCTCATCACGCTCGTCCTCACCTACCTCGTCAGCATCCCCCTCGGGCTCTTCAAAGCCCTCCACCACCGCTCCCCAGCCGACAACGTCTCCTCCATCCTCATCTTCGCAGGATTCGCCATCCCCGGCTACGCCCTCGGCAGCATCCTCGTCACGTTCGCCGCCGCTCGCTTCGGTTGGTTCCCCGCAGGCGGCTTCACCAGCTTCGACTTCATGGAAAAATCCCTCTGGGGCAAAACCATCGACATCCTCTACCACTCCGCCCTCCCGCTCCTCTGCTACCTCATCGGTGCCTTCGCCTTCACCACCATGCTGACCAAAAATCAGCTCATGGATAACCTCGCCGCCGATTACGTCCGCACCGCCGTCGCCAAAGGCGTCCCCTTCCGCCGCGCCGTCATCCACCACGCCTTCCGCAACGCCAGCATCCCCGTCGTCTCCAACCTCGGCCGCTCCCTCTCCGCCTTCGTCGGCGGCTCTTTCGTCATCGAACGCATCTTCGACATCAACGGCATCGGCCTCCTCGGCTTCGAATCCATCCTCGACCGCGACTACCCAGTCGTCATGGGCATCGTCGTCATCTCTTCCCTCCTCGTCATGCTCGGCAATATCCTCGGCGACTTCCTCGTCGCCCTCGTCGATCCACGCATCCGCTTCGACTGACACTCCTCCCATGCCGCTCAGCCCGATCACCCTGAAAAGATTCCGCCGCTTCCGCTCCATCCGCCGCGGCTGGTGGTCCCTCCTCCTCCTCGCCGCCATCCTCATCGCCTCCCTCTTCGCAGAACTCTGGGTCTCCAACCGCGCCCTCTTCGTCCGCCACAACGGCCACTCCTCCTTCCCCTCCTACGGCTCCATCATCCCTGGCACTTCCTTCGGCCTCGACTACGCCTACGAAACCAACTACCGCGACCTCAAATCCTCCTTCGCCAACTCCGGCACAGGCACCGTCGTCCTCCCGCTCATCCCATGGTCGCCCGGCGAAAGCGACTTCCGCAAGGGCCTCAATCACCCCTCGCCCCCTGACTGGTCTAACCGCCACCTCCTCGGCACAGACCCCACCGGCCGCGATGTCTTCGCTCGCATGGTCTACGGCTTCCGCAACGTCATCGTCTTCTCCATCGCCTACACCGCCCTAACCTTCATCGTCGGCATCGCCATCGGCTGCACCATGGGCTACTTCGGCGGCAAAACCGACCTCATCGGCCTCCGCCTCGTCGAGATCTGGGAAACCATCCCCTTCCTCTACATGGTCATGATCTCCATCTCCCTCGTCCCCGCTGAAACAGGGACCGCATGGCGCATCCTCTGCCTCCTCGTCATCATGGTCCTCTTCGACTTCACCTCCAAGGCCATGCAGATGCGCGCCGTCACCATGCGCGAAAAATCCCGCGACTACGTCGCCGCCGCCCAGCTCATCGGCGCACGCACCCCGCGCATGATCTTCTCCCACATCCTCCCTAACACCATCTCAGTCCTCGTCACCTACCTCCCCTTCTCCATCGCCGCAGGCATCTCCTCCCTCACCGTCCTCGACTTCCTCAACTTCGGCCTCCCCAAACCCACCCCTAGCTGGGGCGAACTCCTCGAAATCGGTCTCGATCACAAGGAATCATGGTGGATCGTCACCTCCGCCTTCGGTGCCCTCGTCATCGTCCTCCTCCTCGTCACTTTCATCGGCGAAGCCGTCCGCGAGGCCTTCGACCCGCGCCGCCACACCATCTACCGCTGAGCCGCTAACACCATGTCCTCGTCTCCGCACCACTCCTCAGCCTTCTCCCGCCGCGACGCCCTCCGCACTTCCGCCGCCGCCACCGCCGCCCTCCTCTCCGGCTGCTCCCCCGCACGCAAATCCCTCGACTACCCCAAAACCCGCATCCCCCTCCCCGAAGAAGCCATGGCCATGTTCCGGCGCTACCCGGACTTCTTCGAATTCTCCTCCCCGGACCGCCTCCCCGCTAACCTCCCATGGCAGAACGGTCAGGACGTCCCCGAACTCGGCGACCCCGAAGCCAAAAAAGGCGGCACCTACTTCTACTTCAACGCGGACTTCCCGCGCACGCTCCGCTTCCTCGGCCCCGACGCCTCCGGTGCCTTCCGCAGCTACATCCTTGACAGCAACGCCCTCGCCCTCGCCGCTCAACACCCCGATAACGCCCAGTGGTACCCGCAGCTCGCCACCCACTGGGCCTTCTCACCAGACGGCCGCACCGTCTACTTCAAACTCGACCCCGAAGCCCGCTTCAGCGACGGGGTCCCCGTCCGCGCCGACGACTACTTCTTCTGCTTCTACTTCATGCGCTGCGACTACACCGCAGACCTCTGGTACCAGGACTTCTATACCACCAAATACTCGAAAATAACAAAATTCGACGACCTCACCATCGCCATCACCGTCCCGGAAACCAAACCTGACGTCCTCTACCGCGCCATCTCCGTCCGCCCCGTCCCCGTCCACTTCTACCGCGACCTCGCAGAAGACTGGGAATCCCACTACCAGTGGCAGTTCGAACCCACCACCGGCGCCTACGAGGTCCGCCCCGAAAACGTCGACAAGGGCCGCTCCGTCACCCTCACCAAAGTCCCCGGCTGGTGGGCCGCTGACAAAAAACACCACCGCTTCCGCTTCAACGTCGACCGCATCTCCATCCGCGTCGTCCGCGATCAGGGCAAAGCCTTCGAACTCTTCCGCAAAGGCGAAATCGATGTCTTCAACATGCGCCTCGCCGACTACTGGTACCGCAAACTCCCCGACAGCGACCAGCGCGTCACCTCCGGCTGCATCCATAAAGCCACCTTCTATAACGAAATCCCCCGCCCCACATGGGCCGTCCTCATCAACCGCTCCCGCCCGCTCCTCGATAACAAAGACATCCGTCAGGGCATCCAGTTCGCCCTCAACTGGGATCTCGCCATCGCCGAAATGTTCAAAGGCGACGGCGAACGCATGCAGACCTGCTCCGACGGCTACTCCATGGTCTCCTTCCCGGACATCAAAGCCAGACCGTTCTCCATCCCCGAAGCCGAAGCCGCCTTCGCCCGCGCCGGCTTCTCCAAGCGCGGCCCCGACGGCGTCCTCACCAACGACAAGGGCCAGCGTCTCTCCTTCACCCTCACCACCGGCTACAAACCCTACACCGATCTCTTCGTCATCCTCAAAAACGAAGCCCTCAAAGCCGGCCTCGGCCTCAACCTCGAAATCATCGAGATGAC
>JAIXPK010000329.1 GCA_027486335.1 Verrucomicrobiaceae bacterium
CGGAGGGCCATGATGACTTTCTTGGGGTCGGTGACGACTGGAACGACGAGGTGAGGGAGGTCGTTGTAGGTCTGCATTTCGACGACCTTGGGATCGACCATGATGAAGCGGAGTTGTTCCGGGGTGAACTGGAAGAGCAGGGAACCGATGATGGAGTTGATGCAGACGGATTTGCCCGAGCCGGTGGCTCCCGCCACGAGCAGGTGCGGCATGGCGGCTAGGTCAGCGACGATGGTGTTGCCGTAAACGTCCTTGCCGAGGGCGAGCGGGAGTTTCGCTTTGCTGCTGGCGAAAGTATCGTCTTCGAGCAGTTCACGGAGCGGGACGGCGACCTTGTCGTTATTGGCGATTTCGATGCCGACGGTGTCCTTGCCGGGGATCGGTGCGAGAATGTTGATGCGTTCTGCGCGGGTGGCGCGGGCGAGGTCGGCTTCGAGAGCGGTGATTCGGTTGACGCGCAATCCGTCACTGGGGTAGATTTCGTAGCGCGAGATGGTGGGGCCGCGGGTGATAGGGCCGGGGCCGACCTGGATGCCGAAGCTGGATAGCGTGTTGATGATGATCTTCTGAGTTTCGCGCAGGGCGCGCTCGTCGATTTTGACATCTCCGGCGGATTCGTCCCAGTGGAGGAGATCGAGAGGGGGCAGTTGGTAGGCGGAGAAGTCCTGAGCACCTTTGCCGACCTTCATGGTGCCGGAGAGACCATCCGTCACGGGCTTCTGCTTTTCGCGCCATTCAGCTAGGGAAGGCTTGCGGTCACCGGAGGGGGTGTTGCGGCGGGAGCCATTGATGATGGGAGGTTCTGGTTCCGGTAGAGTGGTATCCGGGGAGACTGAATCAGCTGCGTCATCGGCTTCCATGTCGCCGTCATCAACGGGGTCGGATTCGTCGAGGAGGTCGATGTCGAGCGCGCCGTCAGGATCGAGAGGAGTGTGTGGTGCGCCGGATGCGGCTGCGGCCCGTTCGGCGCGTTTGAGTTCTTTTTCGATCCGACGCCGTTCCCTTTCAGTTTTTCGGTGCTCAGCTTCCAGTGCGGCAGCTTCGCGGGCGAGGTCTCGGGGTCCGCTGCCTGCGATGGCAGGTTGGGGGACGTGACGGCCGCTGAGGCGGTCAGTGAGTTGGGTCCATGCGCGGCGCACGGTGGCGGAGACTGCGGCGGGGCGGATGCCAGTCATGAAGACCAAACCGAAGGCGTAGCCGATGACTGAAAGAATGACGAGACCCGCGGTGCCGATGGTGCCCTCGGCCATGCGGCGTCCGATGAATCCGAAGCCGCCACCGGGTCCGAGAATGTTGTATTCGCGGTCCCATGTGGTGAAGAAAAAGCTCTGGACGCCAAGGAACAAAGCGCCGGAGATCACGAACAGCATGGCTCCGGCGACAGGTCGCGCGGGGAGTAATCCTTCACGCAGGAGGCGCATACCCATGAACATGCGGGCCACGCCTAACCAGACGAGCGAAACCGGGATGAGGAAGGACGCTGCACCGAAGAGAAACATGGCATATCCTGCAACGGTTGCGCCCATCGGCCCGATGATGTTCATCGCTGGGTCGTTTGGTGGATTTCTCGTCGCGAATGCGACCCATGGGCGCAAATCGTCGGGCGTGTAGCTTGCCAATGCGAGGAACAGGGCTGCACCAGAGGCTATCAGGAGTACCGAACCGACGCCGACCCCCGATTCATCTCCAGAAAACGAGGCGTCGTCCTGACGGCGGCTGGGGCGGCTGGGGGACATGTGCTGAGCAGGGAGGCGGAGGTGAAAGATGAGCGGCGGTTCCGCCCGCGCGGATTGGCTGGACGCGGGATGCCTTGTGGTTCATGCTAATGGAGGCGCGGGTCGATTCAATCTTGAATTTACGGCAAACTTAAGCTTTTTAGTACATTCATGGCTTCCATTTCTGATGATCGCCCGGCGTTCAGCACGGGAATTCTTCGGTTCCAACCGCTTTATCATGAACGTGTTTGGGGCGGGCGAGAGCTGGCACGGCGATTCGGGCGAGAGCTGCCGGACGGCGGCCCGATCGGCGAAAGCTGGGAAGTTGTCGATCGGCCCGAGGCGCAAAGTATTGTGTGTGGAGGACCGTGGGATGGGACGAGCCTGCACACCTTGTGGCAGGACCACCGGGACGAGGTTTTCGGATTATCGGCACCCAAGACCCCGGATTTTCCGCTGCTGGTGAAGATTCTTGACGCCCGGGATACGCTCAGTCTTCAGGTGCATCCGCCCGATTCGTGTGCGGCGGAGTTGGGGGGTGAGCCGAAAACGGAGATGTGGGTGGTGGTCGACGCGGAGCCCGGGGCGGCGTTGTATTGCGGTGTCAAGGAAGGTGTCGAGCGCGAGGAATTTGCCGCCGCACTGGCGGCTGGAACCGCCGCTGACTGTGTTCCACGACTTCCGGTCCGGTCTGGCGATGCTATTTTTATTCCGAGCGGCCGGCTTCATGCGATCGGGGCCGGGCTCGTGATTTTCGAGATTCAGCAGAACAGTGACACGACATACCGAGTTTTTGATTGGAACCGAGTCGGACTCGACGGCAAACCGCGACCGCTGCACGTCGAAGAGTCACTTCGCTGCATCGATTTTACAGACACCACACCGGAGTTGACGCCTCCAGACGCGCCAGTGCTGGCGTCGTGCGAGCATTTCGAGGTGCGCCGCCACCGGGTTGTCGCGGGAGAATCGGTGTCATGGGGGCACACGGGAGAGTTTTCCATCGTGGCAGTTGTCAGTGGCGAGGTGGTGTTTGCGGGCGAGGCACTGAAGTCCGGGGATTTCGCGATGGTGCCGGCGGCTCTGTCCGAAGATGCTCGGAGCCTTTCCGCCATGAGCAATGCGGAGTTGCTTGAGACGACCTTTGGGCGGCGCTGAGGATCCGAGGGTGGCGGCGTAGCACCGAAGTCCGTGGGCTCGTGTGTGTTTGCAGGGTTTCGGATGGGATGGGCTTGTGCTGATGGAACCCCCCTGATTGATTTTACATGACATATATTGTATGTAGTTATCGATGGAGCGAAAGAGACACGTAAACTTGATTGGCGCTTGCCTGAGTCGCTGGAAGCTTGGAATTGCAGGCTGTGAATTGGCCGAGCGTGAGAAGGATTTCGGGATGGAAGCTGGTCCTGGTCCAGGTTGCCGGGCTTTGGAGTACCATCGTGGCGCAGGACGCTGGGCATGACGAGGAGCGAAGGTTGCTGCCGCCGCCGCCAGCATCGCGACTGGTGGATGCGGCGAGAGTGTTTGGACCGGACGAACGGCGAGCGATCGAGGCCGAGACCGCGGCGGTGCCGCAGATTGTTTATGTGGTAACGATGGAGGCAGCGGCGGCGATTGGTGCGGGCGACTACGCGTCACACCTTGCGAAGGCATGGATACCTGTTGGGCCGACGGTGCCGCGGGGTGCGGTCATGGTACTGGAGTTTTCCGCCGATGGTGAGCGACCGGTGTTTGGGTTCAGCGGAACGTGGACCGAGAACGCGGCAGCGGCGAAGGTGGCGTTCGATGAGTTGGCGGCGACGGATGCAGCCGCGGGTGTTCGGGCTGCGCTTCGAACTCTGGGCGGGCACCCGCCTAACGGGGTGAAATCGAATTCAGTGCACCGTGGGAGCAGTCTAACCGGCATTGCCGGGGCTTTCTTTGTCCTGACCACGATGCTCTTCGTTTATCAGCGCGTGAAAGAACACCTTGAATCGCGAGCGAGACGGGAGATGGGACTGGCTGTGGGGTTCCGCCGAGATCGTGTTTGAGGCTTCCGGGGCGCGGAGGCCAGGTTACTGAGCCCGTTCCCAGCCGATGACTTTGCCGTTCTCGAATTGAATGACCGCGGAGGTCACGGGTATGAAATCCGTGCCGGTGGTCATTATGCCGGGTCCGAACCCGGGCCCCCAGCAGCGGCTGCCATACGGTCCGATGTATCCTGCGCCGGCGCCCATAAAGAAGCTGTTGGAGACAACGGGCTGAAGTGACGTGTAGCGCCACATCTCGGTCTCTTTTCCCGCCCGGCTGCCTTTCATAACGTTGTTAGGAGCGCCAAGTGCGAGATAAACGGCATCGCGGGACATGCCCTCTGCGATTCGTCCAGACTGAACGACTGCGAGATCGTTCTGCGACAGAGACTGGACCATCTGGGGGTTGGCTGCTATGCGCCGCTGCGGAGTCGATGAGGCGCAGGCGACAAGCGCCGCTGCGGCGATTCCGGCGAGGCTGAGTCTGAGCATTTTCACTTTGGCAGTCTCTTCTGGGCCATGCGAAACGCAAGGACATTCGTGTTGCGCTGAGGGCGAGGCCGGAGCAGAGCAGATACCAATTATACCCCCAGTGGAAGACCGGTTCGGCCATCGCATTTCGTACCTCCGCATCAGCATCACTGATCGCTGCAATGAGCGATGCCGCTATTGCCTGCCGGAGGAACGCCAGGAATGGCTGCCGCGCGATGGAATCCTGAGCTACGAGGAAATCCTGAGAATTCTGAGAATTGGCGCGGGCATGGGGATCCGCAAGGTCCGCATCACGGGTGGCGAACCATTAACCCGACGGAATGTCCTCTCGCTGATTCGAAGTGTCGCTGCCGTTCCTGGAGTTGAAGACATCGGGATTTCCACAAATGGCACGTTGCTTGCCGATGTTCCGGCGGAAGAATCGGGTGAAGGCGTCACTATGGCCCGTCATCTCGTTGAGGCGGGCGTCCGCACAGTCAATATTTCGCTGGATACGCTAGACCAAGCGGCCTACGCCGCGATTACGAATCGCGACTTTCATGCGCGTGCTCTTGCTGGAATCGAAGCGGCTTGTGTGGCGGGATTCGAAAGCGTCAAACTGAATTGTGTGCTCATGAAGGGCCGGACGGAACACGAAGTTTCGGATCTTGTCGAGTTCGCGCACGATCATGAGTGCCTGCTGCGCTTCATTGAATTGATGCCGGTGTCGACGACCGAAGTGCTCACTGCTGACAATTTCCTGTCCTGCGGTACCGTTCAGCAGATCCTGGCGGCACGGTACGGGCCACTGGTCCCCTGCCCCGAGGTCCGTACTAACGGTCCGGCATCCTACTGGCGAATCCCTGACAGGAACCAACTCGTGGGTTTCATCGGGGCTATGACCAACCTGCATTTCTGTGAGAGCTGCAACAAGCTCCGCCTGACGGCCGACGGAAAACTCAGGCCGTGCCTTGGCAGCCACATGGAGACTGACCTCATTACTCCGCTGCGGGCCGGAGCCAGCGATGACGAAATCACCCGACTTATCGCCGATACAGTGGACCGAAAGCCGAAGGAACACGACTTCCGGACGACCTACCTGCCGGGCCGTAGAATGATTGCCATTGGCGGTTAATCGCCAGGCTTTTAATGGATTCAGCCCCGTTCGTTTTCGATCAGCGAACGGAACGACACAGCCCGCATAGCCGTTGCGAGAGCGGCGGCAAAAACAGCACCCCACGAGGAACCCCGCGAAACCTGTGCCGCTGGACGGGCAAGCCCGAGGATCTGCTGACCGGCCGACTGTGCTCGAGCGGTGCATTCAAGCAGCTTGAAGGCCGAATGCGCTGCGTCGAGATCTGGAAAGACAAGGACATTGGCACGTCCGCCAAGGGGACTTCCGGGAGCCTTGATCCGTGCTGTTTCGGGATCCAGTGCGGCGTCGATCTCGAGTTCCCCGTCGATCTCCGCATCAATCCGCTGACTGCGCAGGTGTTCCCTCGCGAGCCCTGTGGCGGCCGCCACCTTTTGTACCGCTGCGTGGGTCACGCTGCCTCGAGTGGAAAAGCTCACCATTGCCACCCTGGGCCGTTCCGGAAGCAGTGCCGCCGCCACTTTAGCCGACTCGACAGCGATCATGGCAAGTTGTGAAACGGTCGGCAAGGGGATGACAGCGCAGTCGGCAAGCACCAGCGTACCTCCACACCCGATTTCCGGGCGGTCGGGGAGGCGAAGTGGAGCACAACTGGACACTGCATCAATACCGGGCAGTTTACGAATAAGGTGCTGAAGTGCGCGGAACCATGCTGCTGGAATCATCTGGTTCCCTCCCACCGCGCCATCAGCGTATCCGTACTGCAGCATCATGGCGGCAAAATATCCGGGCTGAGACATTACTTCGCGGGGATCGACCGCCCCTGCTTTCCGATAACGGCTGACCTTGCGGTAAAGCTCGCAGAATCGCTCGAAATCATGGCTCGCTTCCGGATCGATGATGCCCACAAAGTCGAGCTTGATCCCGTGTTCGCGAGCGAGCGACTGAATCGCAACCCGATTGCCCAGCAGGACTGGCGCGACCGCTTCAAGTCTGGCGAGTTCCGCAGCGGCCCGCAGAACACGGAGATCTTGTCCGTCCGGAAAGACAATGCGCTTCGGGTGCCGTCTCAGATACCGCACCAGCGGTCCGAGCAGCGGGTCTTCGTCGTCGTAGATGAAGCCGTGCGGGTTCATGGATGCGGGAAACTCCGGCTCTGCAGGCAGCCTTCGCGAGGGTTCGTGGGTGGATCAATCCCTGAGCCACTCCGCCAACCATTCAAGCGCCAATACTTCCCACGGGCAAATCGCCCTTCCACACCACAGCCCCGATAACACCCTCAGGCAACTCCAGTTCCGCACAACTCCACGGTTCAGGCAGGGCAAATGCATCCACAGAAGTCATGCGTTCGGTGAGTCCTTCACCGGTGGCTTTGAGATACGCCTCTTTCACGGTCCAGATCCGCAAAAACTCAGCGGTCCGCAGATCGGGTGGGAAACCCGCCAGCATTGCCGCCTCGCCCACTGAACACACCTGCTTTGTCAGGAACTCTATCGGCAGGTCAGACACAGGGAGCTCAATATCGACACCGACCGGATTCAGTCTCGAAACCGCGACAACCACCCAACCTCCCGCATGCGAGATGTTGAACTGTAACTCCGAGTTGCTCGGAACCGAAACGTAAGGCTTGCCGAACGCCCCTTCCGAGAATTGCAGACGCTGAGATGGAACTCCCAGGATGGATCCGGCAAGTTCCCGCAACATGATTCGTCGGAAAACAAATTCGTCGCGCGCGCCCGAGTGACGGAATCGGGCACCTCTCACGTGTTCCTCTGCGCTGAGGCAGGCACTCCGTGAGGATACGATCGCAGGGTCATCCGGAACCCGTGCCAGCCACACACGAACAGGATCGTCTGAAGTAACGCTCATTCCCGATGTTCCGTCCCATCGATCTGCGCGGGTCGCCTGCAAAGATGGACGCGTCATGCTTTCAAGGAACCATGCGGCGGCTTTCAATTGCCGCAACCACCGCGACAGCTAGTCCAGGAGCGTGCACCGAATTCAGCATTGTCAAATGAAGCCCGGGTACTTTGTGTTGCGCAACACCCCCCTTTGCCAGCCAGCGCCACATCGAAATCGCCGCGGTGTCGGCATCATCTGCAACGAAAACGTCGAGAGAGCCAGAGAACGGACGCAACCGGTGCCTCGCCGCCAACTCGAGGGTCCAGTCCGAATCACTCCCGTCAGGAATTGCTGGCAGCTCGGATGCGGCATCATCAGCTCGGGTACTCATTGAGCGCAGGCGAGCTGAAATCCAATGCCTGAGACCCGTCAGCCGACCGAGCAGATACCGCATCCTCGCTCCCCCGTGGCTGGTCAACGCATTGCGGACATGGCCGGACGTCTTCCTTAATAGCATCTCCGCAAAGGCAGGAAGCGGAACTATACCGTGCGGTGAACTGTCGAACATGCCTACAAAGGCTATCTCGCGGCCACGCGCAGCGAGCTCCCGCGCTACCTCATACGCAAAGGTCCCACCCAGTGAATAGCCGACCAGATGGAAAGGACCATCAGGCTGGAAGGCGATCAACTCTGACGCATAGTTAGCTGCCATCGCTTCGACAGACTGGTGAACCAGAGGCTTACCTGCTCGTGCTTCCGCCTGAACTCCGTAAACCGGTTGATCGCGTGGCAAATGACGCGATAATTCAATGAATCCGAATACTTCACCGCCCAAGCCGTGCACGCAGTATAATGGAGGCCTCGTTCCTTCCGCCTTCAGCGGGACCAGCAATGGCTGCTGGTGTCGGCGCGGTGCATCCATAATCCAGCCAGCCAGATCCCGGACGCTCCTCGATTGGAAGAGCACCGCGACCGGAACCTTGAAGCCACAAGCTTTCTCTACCGCAGCCGCGACGCGCATCGCCTGGAGCGAGTGACCGCCAAGTGCAAAAAAATCATCATCTCGACCCACCCGCTCCCTTCCAAGAACCTCCTGCCAGATGCCTGCCAGCAATTCCTCCAATTCGCCTTCCGGAGCATTGTACGGATGGTCATCCCGCTCATCGGAGAGTTCCCGCGATGCCAGTTGATTCCGATCAATTTTGCCATTCGCATTCAGAGGCAACTCTCTTGTTTCAATGATCGCTGCTGGCACCATGTAGTCCGGCAGACGTTCTGCCATCCAGCGCCGCAAGCCCGCGGCCGAGACGGATTCCCTGTCACGGATCGTCACAAAGGCCGCCAGTCGACGCTCCGTCTCCGGCCCGACAAGGACTACGGCGCATGTGTTAATCGCCGGGTGCCTCGTCAGCGTGGTTTCGATCTCGCCCGCTTCAATGCGGAAACCACGGACCTTGAACTGCCGATCCTGACGGCCGAGAAACTCGATGACACCATCGTTCCGCCGACGGACGATGTCTCCCGTCCGGTAGAGGCGGGCGGTGGGATCATCGATGAACGGATCCGGAATGAATCTCTCGGCGGTTAACTCGGGGCTGCCAAGGTATCCATGTGCAAGGCCGTCTCCCCCAATCAGCAACTCCCCGGGGACACCGGGAGGAAGCGGATTAAGCCAGCGGTCGACTACGTGGACCCTCGTGTTGCCAATTGGACGGCCAATCGGTACGGACCCTTCCCGATCCCATCCGTCACGAACGTTATGACAGCAGGCAAACGTACAGCACTCGGTCGGACCATATCCGTTGATGATCCGGCACTCGGGAAGCGAATCGAGCGCTTTCCGGACCAGACCGGGCGACAATACATCTCCTCCCGCAAGCAGCTGCCGAAGGGGTTTCAAATCCATGACGCGCTCCTCTATGATCTGATGGAAGAGACCGGCCGTCAGCCACGCTGTCGTGACTCCATGACGGTGTATCACGTCGCCAATCATGGACAGAGAAAACAACCCTGGTGGCATCAGCACCACTCGACCACCATTGAGAAGCCCGCCCCATATCTCAAAAGTCGAGGCATCGAATCCAAGCGGAGCGGCGTGCATCAGGGTCTGTTCCGGGCCAAGCGTCACGTAATCCGGATTCACCACAAGCCTGACAATTCCCCGGTGTGGCACAAGCACCCCTTTGGGTCGTCCAGTGGAGCCGGATGTGTACATTACTGCTGCGGTGTCCTCCGCCGAACCCTTGACACGAGGATTTGAAGTGTTCTCGCAGTCGGAGCCGGCATCGACCGCAATCACCTTGGTGACACTCGCAGGGTACCGATCTGTCCACGAGTTGTGTGTGATCAGAATGTCCGCAGCTGCATCACTCAGCATGTAGTCCCGGCGTTCATCGGGATCTCCGGGCTCAAGAGGAAGGCAGATGGCGCCAGTCTTCAGCACCGCCAGATATCCAACAATCGCATCAGCAGATCGTTCCATGCAGAGCGCGACCGTCGCCCCCCTTGACGCACCGTGCTTCATCAACGTGCGGGCGAGCGCGTTTGCCCGGCGATTCAGCTGATCATATGTCATCAATCCGGATTCCGCCACCAGCGCATCCGCGCTAGGCGACCTCAGAACCTGGTCTTCAAAGATCTCATGCACTCTCCGGTCGAACGGATATGGTCGCATGGTCTCGTTCCAGAGATCTTGTCGCTTCCGCTGCTCCGCTGTCAGCAGATTCAGGCTCCCTACCGGCCTGTCGGGATCGGCTTCGATTGCCCGCAGCAACTCTGTGAACTGAGATGCAATGCCAGCAGCCGCATCATGAGAAAACAGGTCCGCTGAATAGCTTATCTGGCATTTCCAGGGTCCGCCATCCGCGTGAACCAGGAGAAGAAGGTCGCAGATGCAAGTCGCACTCTCGGACTCCACTGGGATGCCTTCTGCACTGCCGATCCGCCAGACCGGCATTCCCGATTCGAGAAGTACAAACATGACCCGATGCAGCGACTCGTGGCCCCCCTGATCCCGTGTTAGGGCGGCAATCTCCTCGAATGGAAGGGAACTATGGTTCATCACTTCCAGCACCTTATCTCGGACCCTGCTCAGCACCGCACGGAATCCGATCTCGTGGTCGACTTGCATCCTTATTGGCAGTGCATTCAGGAAGTAGCCGGCGACTTCCGACAAGTCAGGGTGATCGCGCCGGGAAAACGGAGTCGCTACGATCACGTCGGGCTGCCCGGCACATCGCGAAAGGTAAGTCTGCCACGCGCAAAGGACCGTCGCGAACAGGCTCGATCCTTCCCTTCCGGCAAGTATTCCCAGTGATGCCGCCGTCCCTGCAGGCACCTCGAAGCGCACGGTCCCTCCCCGCGCTGTCCTCGGAAACGGCGCACGAAGATCGCTGGGCAGCAGCAATACGGGAGGTGGCCGCAGAAGTTCCTGACGCCACCAATGGCGCAATTGCTCCGTCGCCGGATCAGAGAGTCGCAACTTCTCCCATGCCGCGTAATCGGCGTATTGCACTTCCAGCCGGGGCAATTCCTCACCGTTGTACATTTTTCCCCAGTCGGAGAGCATCTGCCGCAGGCTCCACTCATCGACGATGCTGTGGTGGAAACATGCCGCCATACTGTGACTTTCGTCGGATATCACGATCCACTTGATCGTCCACAACGGGGCTCTGCCGAGGTCGAAAACCGCAGATGCTGCCTGCTCGGCCAGAACTCCTGCCATGCTCGTTCGCGAAACCTCTGACTCATTGCGCAGATCGTGGATCGCAAAGGGAACATCCGCCGTGCTAATGTCCGCAATCTGCAATCTCAAGCTGTCTCCTTCCATCCGGAATGATGTCCGGAGGGCCTCGTGCCGCGCAGAGAGTTTCTCAAGGCTCGCCCGTAACCTCACAGTATCCACCGGCCCTGAGATCTCGTAGGAAACGACCACATTGCACATGGACGAATCAACCGCCGCCGCATGCGCCAGCCACATCCCCCGCTGCCCGGACGACGCCACTAGCGGCTGCATCCGATCCGCCCGGACCATCGGCGGCTCGCTGTCACCAGCCTCGCTTCCTTCAATCCGTTCAGCCAGTCTCGCAACTGTCCGCTCTTCAAACACCCAGCGCATCGGAACCGGCCGCCCAACCGCATCCGCAAGCAGGGGCAGC
>JAIXPK010000519.1 GCA_027486335.1 Verrucomicrobiaceae bacterium
GCTTCCCCTCCCCTCCCGGCCCCACTCTCCCTCCCCATGGATCCCATCGTCCAAATCTCCCTCGACCTCACCAGCATCGACGAAGCCCTCGAAACCGCCAGCATGGCCCTCCGCGCCGGGGTCGACTGGCTCGAAGCCGGCACACCCCTCCTCCTCGCCGAAGGCCTCCACGGGGTCCGCGCCCTCCGCAACGCCTTCCCTAGCATCCCCATCGTCGCCGACCTCAAAACCATGGACGGCGGCTACCTCGAAGCAGAAATGATGGCCAAAGCCGGCGCCACCCACGTCGTTGTCATGGCCCGCGCCCACCCCGAAACCATCAAATGTGTCGTCAAAGCAGGCCGCGACTTCGGCGTCAAGGTCATGGGCGATAACATGGCCTGCCCGGACATGGTCGCCGCCTCCCGCGAGCTCGAAGACCTCGGCTGCGACTTCATCGTCCACCACATCGGCTACGACGAACGCCGCGGCATCGCCGCCGCCGGCCACCGCATGCCCAGCCCCCTCGACCAGCTCCGCGAGGTCGTCACCGCCGTCTCCATCCCCGTCCAGGCCGTCGGCGGGCTCTCCCTCGAACAAGCCGTCCAATGCCCGCTCTACGGCGCTCCCCTCGTCGTCATCGGCGCTCCCCTCACCGTCGACAGCGACTCGTTCCGCACCGCCGGCGGCGATGTCGAATCCGTCCTCCGCGAAATCTGCCGACGGGTCCGCTCCGCTTCCTGACATCTCCTAACTTTCAACTCTCCCGCCCGCTCCCATGCTCGACGATCTCAAACAGCAAGTCCTCGAAGCCAATCTCCGGCTCCCCGCCTCCGGCCTCGTCACCCTCACATGGGGCAATGTCAGCGGTCTCGACCGCGACCGCGGTCTCATGGTCATCAAACCCAGCGGGGTCCCCTACGACCGTCTCCGCGCCGAAGACCTCGTCGTCCTCGATCTCGAATCCGGCCGCCGCATCGAAGGCTCTCTCAACCCGTCCTCCGACAGCGACACCCACCTCGAAATCTACCGCGCCTTCCCCTCCGCCGCCGGGGTCTGCCACACCCACAGCCCCGCCGCCACCGCATGGTCTCAGGCCGGCCGCCCGCTCCCCTGCTTCGGCACCACCCACGCCGACCACTTCTACGGCGAAATCCCCATCTGCCGCACGCTCACCCCTGAAGAAGTCACCGCCGGCTACGAACGCATGACCGGTCTCGCCATCGTCGAAACCTTCCACCACCTCCACCTCAACCCCGCCGCCGTCCCCGGCGTCCTCCAGCACGGCCACGCCCCCTTCACATGGGGCCCCCACGCCCTCTCCGCTCTCGATAACTCCATCGCCCTCGAAATGTGCGCCCGCATGGCCCTCGACACCCTGGCTCTCAACCCCGACGCCGCCCCGCTCCCCCAGCACCTCCTCGACAAACACTACCTGCGCAAACACGGCCCCTCCGCCTACTACGGCCAGGGCCACCATTGACCCTAACCTCCCCCAATGCGAAGGTGGCACGGGCATCTTGCCTGTGACCCTCAATGGCCATGCCTCAATCCAGAAGCTGAGCTCGCGCTACCCTAGCCTCCCTCACTTCGCCTCCCGCCGCACCAGCGCCCCGTACGACTCCGTCTGCGCCTCCCACCGCGCCGCCAATTCCTTAACCTTCTCAGGCATCGCACCCGCCAGGTCCTTCGTCTCCGCTCGGTCCTTCCCCAGATCATACAACTCCCACGCCCCCCCCTTCCCAGCCGACACCAGCTTCCAGTCTCCCACCCGAATCGCCCGGTTGCCTTCATGCAGCCACCACAGGCTCTCCCGCTCCACATTCCCCGTCCCCGCCAGCGCCGGCAGCAGGCTCTTCCCCGGCGCAACCGGCACCGGCGCACCATTCCACTCCGTAGGCGCACTCACCTCCGCCGCCGCCAGCACGGTCGGCACAATGTCAATCACATGCCCCGGTGTCGTCCGCAACGCCCCCCGATCCTTCACCACCGCCGGCCACCGCACAATCATCGGGGTGCTGATCCCACCCTCATGCACCCACGTCTTGTGCTTCCGGAACGGTGTGTTCGCCATCGTCGACCACCCGGGCCCAAGACTCAGAAACGTCGCCCCCGTCCCGCACTCGGAATCCAACTTGTGCCCGTCCCCCCTAACCATCATCTCCGCACTCGCCCCATTGTCCGACAGAAACATCACCAGGGTATTCTCCACCACCCCCATCTTCTCCAGCTCCCCCAGAATCCTCCCGATCTCCCGATCCATCCGGTCAATCATCGCCGCATGCACTGACATCTTCGCCGCCTGAAACGCCCGCTGGCTCCCCGTCAGGCCTTCCCACGCCACCGGCCGGTTCACTTCATCCGGCCCTAGCTTCTCAATCGCCTCAGGAAACGCATACGGCGGCCCCTGCCCGCGCTCGAACTCCGACAGCACGCCTCCCCCAACCCCCGCCGCCTTCATCCGCTCCCACCGCTCGTCCCTCAACCGATCCCATCCCGCCGCATACCGCTCCCGGTACTTCACAATGTCCTCCTTCGGAGCCTGCAGCGGAAAATGCGGAGCCGTGAACGCCACAAACGAAAAGAACGGCTCCCCGGCATGCTCGGCCCCATGCTCCTTCAGGCACTTCACCGCATGATCCGCAATCGCCGTCGTCGCATAATACCCCGTCTTCTCCTCCACCGGCGGCAATGGCTTGTCGTCCTCCGTATGACCATTCGGCGCAAAATACCGATCGTGATCATTCAGCACATAAGACCGCTCAAACCCTGTCGCCAGCGGCCGACTGTCCACATGCCATTTCCCCGAGTGATAGGACCTGTAACCCTTCGCCCTCAGCAACTCCGGCAGCAACCGCGCCCAACCCGGCCGCACCCCCTGCGCCCCGCCCTTCAACCCAGGCAACGCATCGCGCCTCACCTGCTGCGCATAATACCCCGTCAGCACCGCCGCCCGCGTCGGCCAGCACCGCCCCGTATTGTAAAACTGCGTGAACCTCACCCCGTCCTTCGCCAATCCATCCAGCACCGGCGTCGCGATCTCGCTCCCATAACACCCCGCATCCGAATACCCCATGTCATCCGCAAGGATCACCAACACATTCGGCGGCGCTCCCGCACCACGCACCATCGCCACCATCTGCAGCAACCCAATCAGAATAACTCGCTTCATCCCGCCTTTCTGCCACCTCCACCACCCCCGACGCAAGCCCCGTCACCATCGCGTCCACGGTCCCGAACCCCGACACCGATTTTACAATTTTCCCCACCCGCCCATCCCGCCCCCATGGCATCATCACGCCATGAAATCCCGTCTCCTCTCAGCCGCCGCCGGCCTCCTGTTAGGCCTCGGTCTCTCCCGGCTCGCCCGACCCCAACCCTCCCCGCCCCCTCCTCCCCCTCCCCCAGCCGACGCCGTCGTCTCCGCACCCGCACCCATCCCCGCCGCCACACCTCCCATCCCC
>JAIXPK010000344.1 GCA_027486335.1 Verrucomicrobiaceae bacterium
CCAGAGGCCGCCGCCGCGGATGGTTCTCCACCCTCGAAGAACTCCACCCGCCTCCCGTAATCGGCGAACTCCAGCACCATCTCTCCAAAGCCCACCAGCGCTCCGATCCCTCCCCTGCCCTCGCCAGAAACTACGGCCTCATGCAGGCCATCCTCGACCCCTTCGTCAACGCCCTCCACGTCAGCCTCCTCCGCCAGCGCCAGCGCCTCACCCCCGAAAGCCGCGACTACCTCGACCGCCTCCGCAAACGCCTCATCCGCGAAGGCCCCCAATCCCTCAATAAACGCGAACTCAGCGCCCTCATGTACGACCCCGACGTCATGATCCGCCTCCACTACGACCTCTGGTCCGCCCCCACCGGCGACCTCGCCCCATGGTGGGACTCCGCCATCCGCCAGTACAACATCCTCACCCGCGAACCAGTCACCGCCCTCTACCGCTAACCCCTCTCCCAACCCGCCCTCTCCTGACTCGTCCATCCCGCGATCACCACACCAATGAAGCCAGAGGCTTAACAGAACTTAGCCGGTGGCGTCAGCCACCGGTCTAGCGTATATTTAGATAACCGCCCCGGCAGGGGCGGCAGCCCCTCTCCCAACCAGCCCCGGGACCGCGAGGCTCCGTATTCGCCCCTTCTCCGAACCAGCCCTCCCAACCCGCCGTCCCGTAGGGACGACCGGTGAATAGGAGCCCGGGGTGGCGCGAAGCCTGTGACCCCAATCCCTTGTGAAACTGGAAGCGCAGCCCGCCCCCCGAACAAGCCCCTCCCCCTTCACACTTCTCACTTCAAACTTCAAACTTCAAACTTCTCACTTCCCAACCCGCCCCCAGCGCCAACGGCGCGCCCTACCGTAGCCCTGGGCAACGCCCAGGGTCCAACCCCACCACCACCCAGAGCCCTGAAAGGGCGTCCTATCTTTTCCGGGTGCATCGCCCCGGGCTCCGCCTCTCCCCACACGCCCTCTCCGAACCAGCTAGCCGCAGGCTCTGGACTGCTGGGAGAATCACAGCTCTCGGGGCGCACGGAGTGCGCGCGGCCCGCCTCTCCCGACAAGCCTTTCCGAACAATCCCTTCCCCCTTCACACTTCTCACTTCTCACTTCCCACCAGCCTCTCCGAACCAGCCCTTCTCACTTCTCACTTCAAACTTCTCACTTCCCCCGCCCTTCCCCCTTCTCACTTCTCACTTCTCACTTCTAACTTCCCCACACCCTTCCATCGTTGCGGCCCGAGAGGCCTTGGCGAAAAGGTCGCCCGCGCCCTTGAGTAGAGTTCTCGATCAAATCAAAAAGGCCGAAGCATGGAGGACCAATCATCCCTCCGGAAATGGGTCGAAACAGAAGGCCGCTCACCAAACGAACCCGATCAGTTTTTTGAAAATGGGTTGATGACGCGGAGGCCGTCGTAGTTTTGTCCGGGGTTGAGGTCTTCAGAGAGGAGCTCGGTGCAGCCGGCGGAGGCGGCCGCTGCGAGAATCGCGGCATCCCAGTACGAGGTCCGGTAGCGCTTCTTGATGTCGAGGGCATCCTGCATGACCTGCACGGTGAGCGGGACGACGCGGTGGCGCAGCCAGTATTGGATCAGAGCGGTGGCCTCCTGGTGGGTCAGAGGATCGGTGCGAGTGGGCCGCGTGGCCTGGACGTAGAATTCCTGGAGCACCTGCACCGATAGCGTGAGGTTCGGGTCGCTTAGAATCGCTTTGGCCTTTTGGGCTTTCTCCGCCTCCTCGGGTTGTGTGGAAATCGCGTAGAGGAGGATATTGGTATCGACGAAGGTCATCAGCGGCCGCTCTCGTAGAGGTCTTCGCGGGACAGGTTTTCACTGCACGAGAAGCCGGGGTGACGGCTGGCAATTTCCGCGAGCAAGGTGTCCAGCTCAGGCGCGGCTTTTTCATCGGGTGTCTCCGTGGCCGCGAGGGTCAGGAGGTATTGTTTCACAAGCGATGAAAGAGACGCATCGCGCCGGGCGGCCGCAATGCGGGCCTTCCGGTAGGTTTCCTCATCAAGAGCGAGGGTGATGTTTTTCATGGCCTCATGTGTATCACGGTTTCACAGTTTCGCAAGAATCTTGCTCCCAGGCTGGAAGGAAGTCGGTCCTGATGCGCTCATTGGCGTTCCATCGAGGGATCCGGGTGCATTCCCTCCTGGTTTTGCGGGAAGTCAGCTCGCTGAGGGCTCGGAAGAGAGTCAGGATGTCGGTGCCGTGGAACCAGAACTTGGTCGCGAAAAGCCGAGGGGCGTCGATGAACATCTCAGGGTGATCGAGGAGGAACACCTTGCCCATGGCCTCCAAGTAGTGATCTCGCTTGTTGCGACGGTTGATCAGCGCGGCGTGGCACTGCCCCTCCGACCAAGCCCTTCCCCCATTCCCACTTCCCCCTTCTCACTTCCCACTTCCCACTTCCCACTTCCCACCAGCCTCTCCCAACCAGCCATTCTCACTTCTCACTTCTCACTTCTCCACCCACCCTTCCGAACAAGCCATTCTCACTTCTCACTTCCCAACACGCCCCATCTCAAATCTCAAATTTCAAATCTCAAATCCCCACCCGCCCGCCGCAGGCCTTGGAATGCGGAAGCCTGCTGCCGCTTTCCCGGAGCCAGCCAGCTGGCCCGGCAACGTTCAAGCTCGCCGCTCTCTCACCTCCGAACCAGCGCGCCGCAGGCTCTGGACTGCTGGGAGAATCACAGCTCTCGGGGCGCACGGAGTGCGCGCGGCCCCGCCCTCCCAACAAGCCCTTCCCCCTTCCCCCTTCCCCCTCCCCCTTCTCACTTCTCACTTCTCACTTCTCACTTCCCCACCCGCCCCTCCGACCAAGCCATTCTCACTTCTCACTTCTCACTTCTCACTTCCCCACCCGCCCCTCCAA
>JAIXPK010000500.1 GCA_027486335.1 Verrucomicrobiaceae bacterium
ATGCTCGAAAAGGTCCAGCCCAGCATCGTCACCATCGAAACCGGCATCGAACAAACCATCGGCCGCCGCCGCAGCACCGACGACGACGCCCTCCGCTTCTTCTTCGGCCTCCCCGCCGCCCCTCCATCCCGCGGCGGCAAATCATGGCAGCAACTCGGCATCGGCTCCGGCGTCATCGTCAGCAAAGACGGCTACATCATCACCAATCGCCACGTCGTCCTCCCTCCAGACCTCGGCATGGAACTCCGCGAGTACCTCGCCATCATGAAACTCAAGGTCAGTCTCCCCGGCCGCGATACCCCAGTCCTCGCAGAACTCATCGACTTCTCCTCGGAAACTGACATCGCCGTCCTCAAAATCCCCGGCTCCGACCTCCCCTCAGCCACCCTCGCCGACAGCGACCAGGTCCGCGTCGGCGACATCGTCTTCGCCCTCGGTGCTCCCTTCGGCATCGATAAAACCGTCACCATGGGCATCATCAGCGCCCGCCGTAACGACGAGGTCCTCGCAGGCTTCGAAAAACAGGAACTCCTCCAGACCGACGCCTCCATCAACCCAGGCAACTCCGGCGGACCACTCATCGACGCCGACGGCCGCATCATCGGCATCAACACCGCCATCTACTCCCGCTCCGGCGGCAACATGGGCATCGGCTTCGCCATCCCCATCAATAAAGCCGTCGCCGCCGCCGACGCCCTCTCCAAACCCCGCGGCTACCTCGGCGTCCAGCTCGACCCCGTCGACCAGCGCGCCGCACGCCTCTACGGCTTCAAAGGCGGTGCCTTCGTCGGAGGCGTCGAACAAGGCACCCCCGCAGAAAAAGCCGGCCTCAAAGAAGGCGATGTCATCCTCGAACTCAACAGCACCGCCGTCGCCGACGACAACGACCTCCGCTCCCGCCTCTCCTCTCTCCCTCCAGGCTCTAAAGCCAAACTTGCCATCCTCCGCGACGAAAAACGCGGCGAACTCACCGTCACCCTCGGCGACCGCAACCGCTTCGGCCCCTCCACCAATCCTTCCTCCCAGGACCCTTCAGCCTCCGCCCCAGCCGCCCCAGCCGAAGACAACTCCAACTACGTCGCCGGCATGAAGGTCCTCCCCGTCGACGAAGCCGCCAGACCGTCCCTCAATCTCCCCGCCGAAGTCCCCGGGCTCCTCATCGACGATGTCCAGCCCAACTCCCCAGCCGCCAACTCCGGGCTCCGCAAAGGCGACATCATCCTCCGCATCAATTCCAAATCCCCAGCCTCCGCCACCGAAGCCGCCGACGCCATCAACTCGCTCTCCAAAAACGGCACCGCCATGCTCCACGTCCGCCAGGGCTCCGTCACCAAACTCATGAGCATGGACGTCAGCACCCGCTGACCCACCCGTCACCTCACACCCCCGCCAGTTCCTTCAACTCCCCGATCGCCGCCGCCACCTCGGCCGCGTCCATCGTGTGCACTTCCTTCGCCTTCCCTGGCGCGGTCACCAGCGTGATCGTCAGCTCACCCCCAAGGTGCTCCCGGAATTCCTCCAAGCCTCTCAGCACCGACAACTCCCCGTCCGCTTCCCGCCGCTCCAGCGTCTCGTGCCACAACGCAAACCCCGCTCGCCGCACCAGCCGCAGCACCCGATCGCAATCCGCACGGCTCAGCATCCCCACCCGTACCGCATACAGCAGATCCACCGCCACCCCGATCGCCACGGCCCGCCCGTGACTCAGTGAAAACCCGGACATCGGCTCGATCTTGTGCGCCACCCAGTGCCCGAAATCCAACGGCCGCGCCGACCCCAGCTCAAACGGATCACCCCCACTGCAGATGTGCTCCACATGCAGCTCCGCACTCCGCCGGATCAACCGCCGCAACACGTCGTCATCCAGCGCCGCCAGCGCCTCCCCATTCGCTTCCAGTTCCTCGAAAAATCCCGCATCCCGGATCAGCGCCACTTTGATCGCCTCGATAATCCCATCCCGCCGGTCACCTTCCGCAAGGCTCCGCAGAAACCGATGGTCGTTCACCACCGCCCACGGCACCGCAAACGTCCCCGCCCAGTTCTTCTTCGAAAACCGATTCACCCCATTCTTCACCCCAACCCCGCCATCCCCCTGACTCAATGTCGTCGTCGGCATCCGCACATGCCTCACCCCCCGATGCGCCGTCGCCGCCGCAAATCCCACCAGATCCAGAAACGCCCCACCCCCAATCGCCACCACAAAACTGTGCCGGTCAATCGCCGCACCGTTGATCGCCTCCCAGATCCCTTCCACCCGCTCCCAGTCGTTCTTGCACGGCTCTCCTCCCCCGAACACCAGCGGCTCTCCCGCCAGCTCCCACGCCTCCTCCCGCGCCGCAAACCACCCGCGCACCGCTTCCTCCAACCCAGGCTGCCCAGCCGCCACCGCCGCCTCAATCACCATCAGCACCCGCCGCCGCCGCCCGCCATCCGCAGGCCCTCCCCGCATCGCCTCCGCAAGGCAATCGTTCCCCCCATCAAATACCCCGTCCGTGAAAAACACACGGTGCGGCTGCACATACTGGACGTTGCGGGAAATCAGCGATGACATTGGCAAAAAAGCTCGGACGGGCCGGAGGTAACGCCCCAGCAATCCCAAGGCTTACGCACAGAATCCGATTTCACACACTCTCAACCAGCTTTTCCAGGTTTCAGGCTCTCACCTCAGCCACCCTCTCTCTTTCCCCCCGCCTTCATTCCAGACCAATCCCTCCTCAAAAGGGAAAATGGTCGGGGCGACACGATTCGAACGTGCGACTTCCTGCTCCCAAAGCAGGTGCTCTAGCCAGGCTGAGCTACGCCCCGATGCACTTTGCAGCACACGCCTCCTCTCTCCTCCCGCTCGCAAAGAAAGCAAACGATATTTACAAGAATGGCGGCAAAACGGTCTCCCGCCCTGCCGCCATCCCCGTAACAAGGCCGTCCCGGCCTTGTCTCCGACCGAGCCGCCGCAACGCCGCACCATCCGGCCCCGCTTCCGCAGTCCGTTCTAAACGCCGTCATGGCACCGCTTCTGGCCCTCCTGCTTCTTCAATCCCAGCCTCAAACCGAAGCCTGAAGTCCAATTCCGAAGCGCCATGACGCCGCGAAAAAACAGGCCGGTTCATCCACCAGCCCGCCTCTCCTCAAGCCCCGCCCAGCTGGATCATCCCGTAATCCCCATCCGAACGCCGGAACAGCACACAGTCCCGGTCCGTCGTCTGATTGTGGAAAATCACAAACGGCCGCTCGCTCAACTCCAGCTCCGTGATCGCCTCGTCAGGATACAACGGCCGGATCCGGTAGTTCTCAGGGTGAATCAGGAACGGCTCCACTTCCTCATGGTTCTCATTATCGAGCGTCCCCGTCGCAAACACATGCTCGTCCAGATGCCTGATGCTCGCACTCCGCGGCCGGTGGTTCTTCAGCAGCCGCGTCTTGTGCTTCCGCATCCGCCGCGCAATCTTGCTGATCGTCTCGTCCATCGCCGCATACAGATCACTCGACGTGCTGCTGCACTCGATCGTGATGTGATTCGCACAGAACAGGATGATCTCCGCGAAATGCCGGTGATGCGTCTGCACCTCCAGCACAAACTTCGCCTCGATGATCTTCGGATAATCCAGATGCAGGCTCTCGATCTTCTTCTTCGCGTAATCACGAATGGCATCGGTGATTTCCATATGCCGTCCCGTGACAGTTACCGGCGGATCCACATTGATGGTTTGCATGTTTTCTCTTTCGTTTGGGGTTGGAGATCTCTCGTCACATCGTAAACCCTTCTCCCAGATACAGTCTCCGGGCTTCAGGGTCATTCACCAGAAAATCCTTGCTGCCATGCCGGCACACCCGGCCTTCATAGATCAGATAAGCGCGGTCCACGATCGATAATGTCTCCCGCACATTGTGATCCGTTATCAGAATCGACAGCCCAGCCTCGCTCAGATCCCTCACAATATTCTGAATCTCGCTCACCGCAATCGGATCGACCCCCGAAAACGGCTCGTCCAGCATCAGCAGGCTCGGCTCCGTCACAAGGCTCCTCGCAATCGTCAGCCGCCGCTTCTCACCACCCGACAGCGTGATCGCAGGGTTCTTGCGGATATGCGTGATCCCGAACCGGCTCAGCAATCCCTCTAGCCGCTCCCGCCTCTCCTCACGGCTCAGATCCATCGTCTCCATCACCGCCATGATGTTCTCCTCCACCGTCAGCTTCCGGAAAATCGACTCCTCCTGCGGCAGATACCCCATCCCCAATCTCGCCCGCTTGTACATCGGCAGCCGCGTCGCGTCCTCCCCGTTGAACCGCACCCGCCCGCCATCCGGCGTCACCAGCCCCACGATCATGTAGAACGTCGTCGTCTTCCCAGCCCCGTTCGGCCCTAGCAATCCCACAATTTCCCCGGGCCGCACCCGGATGTCCACACGGTTCACCACCGTCCGCCCGTCATAGATCTTCACCAGCCCGCTCGTCGATAACAGAAAATCACCCTCCGCTCCCTCATGGGCGTCCGCCGCAGCAGCATTCGCAGAAACCGGTGATACCACACTCATGCTCAGATTCGTTGGCTGGGTCTTTTTAAATTCTCACTTCTCACTTCTCTCTTCCGTCTCACCGCCCCGGCAGCACCGCCGGAGCCGCCCCCCGCGCCTTCTTCGTCGGATCAGGATTCCGCGCCCGGTCAGGATTCGTCGCCGGCACCGGCTTGTCAGGCGTCCTCGGAAAATCCGCGTCCCCATACTCCCGCTCCACAGGAATCAGCGAACAGTCCTTCAACTGCACTTCCTCCGTCTGACTCAGCAAAATGACGCTCTCCTTCGAATCCGCCGCAAAACACTTGTCCCCAGTCTGCGCCTCCGGCCACTCCCTCAAAATGAAATGCCCGGTCTTCTTCTCGTAAATCATATACCCGCCACGCCCCACCTGCACTTCCCCATCCTTACCAATCGCCATCACCCGCGCCCTCCCACGGATGATAATCCGCTCAAACGGCGCATCCTCCTTCGGCTTCCCAGGCGCAGCCGCCCCGGGCGTCACCGGATCCACCGTCGCCACTTTCCCCGTCTTCCCCTTCTTCCCTTTCATCCCACCGGACGGATCGCCCGCATGCGCCTCATCATACAGCACCTCAATCTCATCCCCGTCCGCCGCAAAGGTCTTCCCCCGGATCCTCGCATTCCCCTTCAGGATATACGTCCGAGTCCGCGGATCACTCGGCGGCAGCACTTTGTCAGGATCCCCTGGATCACGCGACGGCGGTTTGATCATCTCGTCCGCATCCACCACGTTGCTGATCACCATCTTCACAGGCTTCCGCGCATTCAGCGCCACCGGCCCCGGCACCCCAGCAAACGTCGCCGGCCGCGTCGGAACCGCAGTCACCGCAGGGGTCCCGTCCTTCTTCTTCAGCACTTTGTCCTTCACCGCCTTGATCACCTCCTTGCTCTCATCCCCCATCGCCTCCTTCGCCTCCCGCGCAATGTCCTTCAACGCATCCAGAGGATCCGCTCCCCCCTCCTTCTTCAACCCCTCCACCACCTTCTTCAAATCCTTCGCATCCTTCATCCCCCCGCTCTCCTTCTCCTTCACCAGCCGCTCCGCCTCCTTCTTCAACGCCTCGTTCGTCGTCGCCGTCTCCTCCACGATCTTCATCGCCTTCTTCAGGCCCTCCTTGCTCCGCGCATCCTGCTTCACCGTCTTCAACGCACTCAACTCACTCTTGTGCGTCGGCACCACCGGATCCACCGA
>JAIXPK010000342.1 GCA_027486335.1 Verrucomicrobiaceae bacterium
AATTCGCGGGTTTTGCAGGAGGCGGCGGATGGGAGGCTGCCGCTTGGGGAGCGGTTGAAGTTTCTGGGGATTTATTCGTCGAATCTGGATGAGTTTTTCCGGGTGCGGATGGCGACCTTGAGGCGGTTGGTGCTGCTGGGGAAGGATTACGGGAAGCTGCGGCTGCCGGATCCGCGGGAGACCCTGAGGGACGCGCGGCGATTGATCCGGCGGGATGGGTTGCAGTTTGATGCGGTGTACCGGGATATTCTGCGGGCGATGGCGAAGGCGGGGGTGCGGCTGGTGAACGAGAAGGATGTGCCGAGGCCGTTGTGGGACTGGCTTTACGAGTATTTTTTCGAAACGGTGAGGCCGCACATCATGCCGGTGATGGTGCGTTCGTACAGTCGGTTTGAGACCCTTGCGGACACGTCGATGTATCTGGCGGTGGAGTTGGGGCGGCATGACCGGAAGGGACGGGAGGCGCATGCGCTGATCCGGATTCCGGTGCCGGAGTTGCCTCGGTATGTGACGTTGCCGGAGCACAAAGGGGAGCGGATTGTGATGTGTCTGGACGACATTATCCGGTTCGGGATGCCGAGCCTGTTCACGGGGTTGCCGTACACGCAGTTTGACGCGTGGGCGATCAAGTTCACGCGGGATGCGGAGCTGGAGTTCGATGATGATTTCACGGCGAGCCTGTATGACAGGATTGCGGAGGGATTGAGGGCGCGGCGGACTGGAGCGCCGGTGCGGATGAATTACGACGGAGGGATTCCGAAGCCGTTTCTGGAGCTGCTGACGGACAAGCTGAGGCTTGGGGAAGAGCCGACGCTGCTGCCGGGCGGGCGGTATCATAACCGGCGTGACCTTGTGCAGTTTCCGGTGCCTGCGTCGATGAAGGCGGCGGCACCGCGGCGGTTGCCGCACCGGGTGCTGAGTGGCGATCGCGAGAGTATTTTCCGGACCCTGCAGGAAGGCGACGTGCTGCTGCATCTGCCGTGGCATTCGTTCAGTCTGTTTCTGGATTTTCTGAGGGAAGCGAGTCTGGATCCGTTTGTGGACAGCATCCGGCTGACGCAGTACCGGCTGGCGCGGCATTCGAGTGTGGCTAGTGCGCTGATCACGGCGGCGCAGAACGGCAAGGAAGTCACGGTGCTGGTGGAGCCGCAGGCGAGGTTTGACGAGCAGCAGAACATCAGCTGGGCGCAGCGGTATCAGGATGCGGGGATCCGGGTGATTCTGGGGGTGCCAGGGTTGAAAGTGCACGCCAAGATGTGTGTGGTGACACGGAACGAGCATGGAGAGCCGCGGCATTACAGTGCGTTAGGGACGGGGAACTTCAATGAGGACACGGCGAGGTTCTACACGGACCATCTGCTGATGACGGCGCATCACGGGATCGGGGTGGACATTCTGGAGAGCTTCCGGTTTTTCGAGACGAACTGGCAGCCGCCGGCGCTGAATCATCTGGTGGCGGCTCCGTTCCAGCTGCGGACAGCGATTGGTTCGATGATCCGGCATGAGACGGCGGTGGCGAAAGCGGGCGGGAAGGCGTCGGTTTATCTGAAGCTGAACAATCTGGCGGATCCGGAGATGACTGGGCTGCTTTATGATGCGGCGGCAGCCGGGGTGGATGTGCGGCTGATGGTGCGGAGCATGTTTTCTGTGGCTGCTGGGCATCCGAGTGTGAGCGGGAGCATTGAGGGGAGATCGATTGTGGACGGATGCCTTGAGCACAGCCGGCTGTTTGTGTTCGGGAACAGCGGGAATCCGAGGGTGTTTCTGTCGTCGGCGGATTTTCTGCCGCGGAATTTCGATAGCCGGTTTGAGATCATTGTGCCGGTGCTGGACGAGGAACTGAGGGACGAACTGGTGCATTATCTCGAATTGCAGTGGGCGGACAACGTGAAGGCCCGGGTGCTGGATGCCGGGCTGACAAATGCGATCGCGAAGGGCGGGGACAAGGCGGAGCGGTGTCAGGAAACGATTCCTGAGTGGCTGACGGGCAGACTGGTGGAGTCATGAAAGCGGATCTGGGCGGTGAATCGGTGGCCGGGATGGTGGTGAGTGTTGCGGAGATGCGGGCGCTGGAAGCGGCGGCGGTTGCGGGCGGCATTCCGGAAGCGGTGCTGATGGAAGAAGCGGGCGCTGGAGCGGCGGCGGTGGTGCGGCAGTTTTGTCAGGAAGCGGGGGTGGCGTTGATATATGCGGGGAAAGGTCACAACGCGGGTGATGCTTTTGTGCTGGCGGGGCACCTGGTGGCGGAGGGGTGGCGGGTGGAGGTCCGCCTGGTGTTTCCGGAGGATGTGATGAGGCCGCTGGCGTTGGAGAAGCTGGCGGCGTTGGGCGGCCGGGTGGTCCGTGGGTCGATGGGAGACGATCCACCCCGAGGGCTGACGGTGATCGCGGATGGGGTGTTAGGGATAGGGGCGGCGGGTGCGTTGGGTGGGGGCTTGCGGGAGGCTTGCGACGAGATGAATCGGTTCCGTGAGGTGACGGGTGCGATGGTGGCGGCGCTGGATGTGCCGACGGGGTTGGATGCGGAGACCGGAGATGCGGCAGCGGGGGCGGTCCGGGCGGATTTGACGATAGCCTTCGGGTTTCCAAAGACGGGGCACTGTGTGGATGGTGCTGAGGATTGGTGCGGACGAATCGCGGTAGTTTCGCTGAGCGGGTTGGAGATGCCGAGTGACGCGGGGATGCGACCGCGGGTGCTGACGCCGGAATGGCTGGGGACGTGGCTGCCGGGACCACGGGCTTTCGGGATGCACAAGGGGGAGGCCGGGCGGGTGGGTGTGGTGGCGGGCAGTGTCGGGTTTACCGGGGCGGGGCAGTTGACGGCGGTGGCGGCGGGGCACGCTGGAGCGGGACTGGTGACATTGTTTACGGAGGGCAGGGCGTGGGCGGTGATGGCGGCGGCGTGTCCGCCCGAGATCATGGTGCGGCCGATGGATTCATGTCGGGAAGTGATGGGGATGAAGTTTGATGCGATTGCGGTGGGGCCCGGTCTGGGCGGGACGCCGCCGCCGGATCTGCTGACATTGGTGCGCGACGATCCGCGGCCGATGGTCGTGGATGCGGATGCATTGAACGCGATGGCGGCGCTGCCTTCGGGCGTGCCGGTGTGGCCGGCTGCGGGGCCGCGACTCCTTACGCCGCATCCGGGGGAGATGGAACGGCTGCTGAAGCGGTTTGCGCCGGAATTGTCAGAGAAAAACCGTCGCGATCAGGCGGTCGGGCTAGCAAAGTTGAGCCGTGCGGTGGTGCTGCTGAAGAGTTCGCGGACATGTGTGGCGACTGCGGATGGCCGGGTGGCGTACAACGGAAGCGGACATCCGGCGATGGCGCGGGGAGGGATGGGCGATGTGCTGACGGGGTTGGCGGTGGCGTTCATGGCGGGCGGCATGGAGCCATTCCGGGCGGCGTGTCTGGGGTCTTGGCTGATTGGGGCGGGAGCGGAGACGTGGTTGCGGCGGCATTCTGGAGCCGAGGCGTCGCTGACAGCGTCACTGGTACGGGAGTATGCGTGCCGGTTTGCGCTGCCGGCGCTGAGGAATGGTGGGTATTGAGGCGTTGGGGGAGCGGGGTGGATGCAGTCCATGGTTGACTTCATCCGAGCGCGCCGTCAGGCTTTCCGCTTATGCAGAAGAACGCACTCGGCAGAGGACTGGGAGCACTGATCAGCGGTGCGGCCAAACGCGGCGGACCGGGCATGGCCGAGGCCGTGCCTGGAACGGAAGGGGCTGCGGGCGCGTTGGTGGCGACGGGAAGCGAGGCTGGTGAAGGTGTGTCCGTGGGTTCAACTGGGGTGAATCAGGTGGCGATCACGAGCATTGTGCCGAGCCCGATGCAGCCGCGGAAGACGTTCCGTGACGAACAGCTGACGGAACTGATGGAATCGATCCGAGAGCATGGGTTGATTCAGCCGCTGGTGGTGCGGAAGGTGAATGGACGACTTGAGTTGATTGCGGGCGAGCGACGGTTCCGGGCGTGTCAGAAGCTGGGATTAGGAGAAGTGCCGGTGATTGAGCGGGAGGCGGGTGACCGCGAAGTGCTGGAGATGGCGCTGATCGAGAACCTTCAGCGGGAGGATTTGAACCCGGTTGAAGAAGCGGAGGCGTACACGCGGCTGGCGAAGGAATTCGGGCTAAGGCAGGAAGACATTGCGCAGCGGGTTGGAAAGAACCGGGCGACGGTTGCGAATGCGATGCGGTTGCTTGATCTGGCGGCTCCGGTGCGCGGGCTGCTGGCGCAGGGGTTGATCACGACCGGGCACGCGAAGGCGTTGTTAGGGTTGCGCGATGCGGCGCTGCAGGCGATGGTGGCCGACATGGTGGTGCGCAACGGACTGACGGTGCGGCAGACTGAGCAGCAGGTGCAGAAGGAGCTGGCGGGCACGGGGTCCGCGCCGGTTGCTGCGAAGGCGGGGAAGCCGAAGGGCCCTGATCTTGGGGCGCATCTGCATCGTATTCAGAGCAATCTGCGGCAGCACTTTGCGACGCAGGTGACGCTTCAGCACACGCCGAAGAAAGGGAGAATCGAGATTGAGTATTATGGCGACGACGATCTCGGGCGGATCCTTGAACTGCTGGGAATTGAAGCGGAATGAAACGGCGGCGGCGTTCCATTGTTTCTGTCAGGCGCCTGCTGGCTGCTGTTGCTGTGGCGGGATTGGCGGGTTGCGGGAGCCGGCCTGAGGGTGCGGGGCCTACGGTTGGCGGGGCGGCGGTGACATCCGGGGCGTGGACGAACTTTTCCGGGGCGCGGGCGATGGAGGATGTGAAGGCGCTGGTTGGTATCGGGCCGCGCCCGTCTGGCAGCGAGCGGATTGAGAAGGCGCGACAGCATCTTGAGAAGCAGCTGAAGGCGGCGGGATGGGTGACGCAGAGACAGGAATTCACGGCGACGGCTCCAGTGCGCGGGCCGGTGGCGTTTGTGAATGTGCGTGCCCGGCTGCCGGTGGGCGGGGACGATCCATGGCAGCGGCGGGTTTCCACGTTAGTGGGGTCGCATTACGACACGAAGTGGGTGACGGAATTTCTGTTCAGCGGGGCGAACGACGGAGGGTCTAGTACAGGATTGCTGCTGGAGTGCGCGCGGGCGCTGGCGGCGGTGCCGCAGACCGCGGGGCAGGTGGAGTTAGTGTTTCTGGATGGTGAGGAAGCGTTTGTCGATTTCACGCAGCCGATCGGCTTTGAGGACAGAGGGTTCGACGGGTTGTTCGGGAGCCGTCATTATGCGTCGATGCTGCGGGCGCAGCCAGTCGAGCAGCGGCCGCGATGGTTTGTGCTGTTCGATATGATCGGAGATCGCGAGCTGGAGGTGGAGTTTCCTCCGAATTCGTCACTGGTGCTGATCGATCAGGCGCTGGATGCAGCGAAGGCGTTAGGGTTTGCGATGCATTTCGGCAGAGGAAGGGAGGAGATGACGGACGACCACGTGCCGTTTTCGTGGGTAGGGCTGGGAGTGATCGACTTTATTGATTTCAACAGTTATCGGCGTGCTGGTTACTGGCATACTGACAAGGATACCCTCGATAAGCTGTCACCTGAGAGCATTGAGATCGCGGGGCGGGTGGGCCTGCTGTTTATCGAGCGGCTTGTGGCGTCGGAATCCCGCTGAAGGGAAGGGGCGAGCGGCCCTTGTTCACATGTCTTCGTCGTCCGGGGCGATGAGGACCTCGCGTGGTTTGGCTCCGTCACCAGGGCCGATGATGCCGCGTTGTTCCATGAGATCGATCATGCGGGCGGCGCGGCCGTAGCCGAGGCGGAGTCGACGCTGGAGCAGGGAAGTGCTGGCCTTGCGTTCGGTGACGATGACATCAATGCAGCGCTCGAGGGTTTCTTCGTCTTCCTCCGTGAGTTCTTCGGCGGGACCGTCGCCGGGGCCGTCGCCGAGAGTGCGCTGGACCTCCTTGTCGTAGGCCGGGCCGGCCTGTTTTTTGCAGTGCTCGACGAGGTCGTGGATTTCGTCATCGGTGACGAATGCGCCCTGGGCGCGATTGAGTTTGGAGGTGCCTGGCGGGAGGTAGAGCATGTCACCTTTGCCGACGAGTTTTTCTGCGCCTTTGTTGTCGAGGATGACGCGGGAATCGAGGGCGCTGCTAACCTGGAAGGCGATGCGGCAGGGGATGTTAGCCTTGATATTGCCAGTGATGACCTCGGCGCGCGGGGTCTGGGTGGCGAGAATCATGTGGATGCCTGCGGCGCGAGCCTTCTGGGCGATCCGCTGGATGAGTTGTTCCATGTCCGCCGGGGCGGTCTGCATGAGGTCAGCGAGTTCGTCGATGATGACGACGATGTAGGGAATGGTGTCCGGGATCGTGGGTTCGTCGGCGATGGCGTCTTCGAACTCGGCATTGTCTTCCGCCACGAGATCGCTGTCGTCCCAGACAGATTCTGAATCGCTCGCGGCGAAGGCGACCTGGTGAGTGGTTAGGGCGGCATCGGATTCGTCGCCGGCGAGGTCCGGGCCCGAGAGGTCAGGGGGGATGAAGACTGTGTCTTCGGGGTCGTCCGGGATGGTGCCGGACGAAGGATCGAAGAGCGGCAGGAGCGGAGTGTTCTCGTCGACTTTGCTGCGGCGGGCGTTGCGGGATTTTGGTGGAGCGGCGGCGGCGGCGGCAGCGGCGGCCTTCTGGCGCCGGTTGTTGAAGGATTCGAAGTTCCGGACGCCTTCCGTCGCGAACATGCGGTACCGGTGTTCCATTTCGTTGACGACCCAGCGGAGGGCCATGATGACTTTCTTGGGGTCGGTGACGACTGGAACGACGAGGTGAGGGAGGTCGTTGTAGGTCTGCAT
>JAIXPK010000202.1 GCA_027486335.1 Verrucomicrobiaceae bacterium
CGCCCCCACTTCGGGGGCTGCGGCGTTCGGCATCGCTACGCTCGCCTCACGCCGCAGCCCCCGAAGGAGCTTGCCGCCCAAGGCTAAAGCCTTTTACAGAACAGACATTACACCCCCAGGGGGCGTGTAGGGAGAGGTTGGGAGAGGGGGCTGGTAGGCGCACTCCGTGCGCAGAGGGAGCTGTGATGGTCCCAGCAGTCCGGAGCCTGCGGCGCGCTGAGGGGATTTGAGATTTGAAATTTGAGATTTGAGATGGGCGGCTTGTTCGGAGGGGGGCGTGTTGGGAGAGCGCGAGTACGGAGCCTCGCGTGGGGCGGGGTGTGTGCGGAGGAGTCTCAGGCTGGAAGCCCGAGCCACTCTGGCGGGAACGGAGGGTTCGGAAGGGCCTGATGGAATCGGTTCAGGATGGCCGTTGAGATCCGGGCGGTTGGAAGGTTTCGTGACTTGTTGGAACACCCCGGTTGCAAATGCACCTTGCACCAGGTATTGTGAGAAAATTACTTGTTCGGCTCACAGTTTGCGCCACATCCCCGAGAATATGAGCTCCATCCTACCTGAAGAATTCACACGTACTCATGACCTGTCTGACAGCGACTATCTGATTGTCTGGGCAGAACAGGGATTGGATATGAAAAGCGAAGTCTGTATCTATGGCAATCCCTCTGGCCTGCGTCGCCTTGCCCATGTGCTGCTCGGGTTGGCTGACTTGGATCAGACTACAGTCAGGATGCCCGACAACGAGACCGATCATCATCACCTCCGAACTGGACTGAACACTGAGGCCTGCGATACGATGCCCGAACTGAGGATTGGCCGTGTGGATCGTAAGCTTGACGGGTCGCGTCTCAATGATGGTTGGCCAATGAGAGTGGTTGAACTGGGAGGCAAGGGCATGAGTGACGCTTATGGCTCTGAGTGCCATGCGGTTTACCCGAACTGGAACTGTGAGGAATAGAGACGGCCGCCAAGCACCCGGGACCAACCAAGGCGAAAGGGATGGAGGCGACAGATCGAAGGCTATCTGTGGTGTCAGTAGGGGTTTGCAGAGTCCAGGAGAAGATGCGGGGTGTCGACGCGTGCAAAAGCAGAAAAGGTGGAGGTTGTTTGGTGTTGGATTGGCGGTTCGCCTGATTGGCGTCGCGCTTCTGTGGCTTGGCGATGGTCACGATCAATGGTTCCGGAAGGGACTCGTGGTGGTCGGCCTCGTGCTTTCCATCGGAGGGATCGGCATTTTGCGATTTCTGCTGATTTCTGGTTTCCGAAAGAAGAGGTGAAGATCAAGCCGAACTGATTTGGCTGAAGATGCGTTCGTGGGTGCCCGAGTTGCGCGAATCTGTCCTTATCTCGGATCCTATGGCATGGGCGGACCTGGATTCCGGGGATCGAGATGCCGCCATGGCGCACGCAGCTTCTGGATCGTCTATCGACTTTGGAGCGCTGATGGGTGGGTTGCGATTGATGCTGACGCTGGAGGATGGCGAAGGGGCTATGCGGCGGATCGAGCCTCGGATCGACGGTTCGGCAGTTCCGCCTTGGCGAGGTCACGGCAAGAACAAGCAATTCTCGGTTGGCGAATCGATCGAAGATGCTGTAATCGTAAGCAAGGGAGGGAGACTTTGGACTACCGACTAAGGCCTATCGAGGCGTTGTTCTCGACATCTCCGCCGCCGCAAGCTCAATCCGCCATGACCATTCAATCCTCAACCAGCAGTCGAAGTTGTGCTCCCGGGCAGGCGTGAGGAGACATTAATGTGAATCGTGAAGAATGAAATGCCTCTCCACACTATGTCTCGTCGGAATACGCCTCCGCTCCGAGTTCAAGCTCGCAGCAGCTCGGCTGGGAGAACCGGATTTGGCCGACCGTAGTCCGCCAGAGTATGGTGGAGATCGATTTGGTACGTATACCTGGAGACGACATGGACTATCAATACTCACCTGGCTGAGGGACCCCGAGCTTGTATGGGCAGTGCGGATCGATCAGGCTTGCGCCATCGATTTGGATCTGGGCTTCGGTGTGGGGAGTTTGCGTGAACACGTGCTCGCATTGCTTCCGGCTGACTGGTACGACCGAGATCATGTAGTGGAAGTCGCTCGGGAACGGAATCGTCTGATTGTTTCCTTCGTGGAAGACAAGGTATCGAGTGTTCAGTTGATGGCTCCAATGGGCGTTGATGCATGACAGCAGCTTCCCATGCAGAAGGAGTGGATCCTCTTCCATCGCGCAACCGGAGCCTCAACGGCGGGCACCGGGCCCAGTCTGTCAGGAGGTGGTGTCTTTCCGCCAGCCCGGGTTCTGCACCCCGCCGCCGCCTGATTTGAAATGTTATTCCGATTCGTATGCCAATCAATTACAAAGATTTTTTCCCGGCCGTTCTGAAGAGCGGGTTCTTTTCCACGGAGCACGAGGCGCTGCCGGCGACGGTGGCGCGTGCGAGTGAGTGGGTGAGCGGGACCGGCGTTAAGGTCATCAATGTGGAGACGGTGGTTCTCCCGAACATCAGTGAAGTGGAGGACGCTTCGCAGGTTGGCATCCGCACGAGTGGTGAGATGAGCAGTCACTGGTATCAGATCGTCCGTGTCTGGTATGAGGTTTGAAGCCGTTTGGCCAGAGGTGTAAGGGGGCGGGGCGGGGTGGAAATAGTAAATGGAAAACACACCCATCCCATAGGCTGCTGGGCACGAGGGTGCCGCCCCTTTAGAGGCGGTCGCTGATCAAGGAAATTCGTTGGAGGTCGAGTTGAGTTAGTAAGGATTATAACCGTGATTCCGGC
>JAIXPK010000158.1 GCA_027486335.1 Verrucomicrobiaceae bacterium
CGGGGGATGAACTTCTCGCGGCGGAAACTGACCGCACCGTCGCCGCCGTCGCCGGCCTGAGCTAGAATGCGGATGTGATCAATGAACATAGCTGGATGATTTCGGGAAATTGGCGCGCCCTCAGACGGCCGTCGGTTTACGGAAGATGCCCGTGATGGCCTTCACGGTGAGGCTCAAGGGCAGGAAAACGATTTCGACAAGCCGCGCAAATCCTTTCATCACCGGCCGCGCGATGGCGAACACGGGATTGAGAAGGCGCTGCAGGCCGCGGTTGTTAGAATACAGAAAGGCGACAAACACAATGAGGATGATGCCGATGAACTTCTGCCACGACTCGACGTGCAGTTTGTGCCCGGAATGCAGCAGCGGCCAGGCTTCCTCAGCCAGAAGAATGCACCCGACATACCCAATGAGGACAAAGGCCGCAGGCTCGAGAATCGGGAACCGCTTCAGCAGCTTGACCGCGTGCGGCGCAATCGCCTGCAGCGCCAGAATCGCAAACCCGACGCCCGCATAAATCGGCCACATGATGTGCGATCCATCCGGTCGCTTCTCACTGAGCCCCACCGCCGCGATGACGTTGTCGATGCTCAGACTCAGATCCATCAGGCCAATCTGCACCAGCACCGCGGCCAGCCCAGCCTTTGATATCGCCGCTTTGCCCGGCACACCTGCGTCTCCGCTGCCAGCCGTGCCATCGGCTTCCTCAACCGCATGCTGCTCGCACAGGTGCGACGCCATCAGGTAAATCAGGTAGCCGGCCCCGAGCCAGCGCACCCACGTGTTGCTGATGAGCCACGTCGCCGCCAGCAGCGCCAGCACGCGGAACAGATACGCCCCCGCCATCCCGAGCCGGATCGCCTTCTTCTGATCATCCGGCGGCAAGCCGCGCGCGAGCGCCGCAATGCCCAGCACGTTGTCCACGGAAAGAAGACCCTCGATGAGCACGAGACTGGCAATGACGGCGAGGCCGTCGAAGATTTCCTGAGAAGTCATGTCGAATTGAAAATGCCGGACGCGCCGACGGAAAGAAACGGCACCATGCGCCGCACGTCTGCCTCCCGCCAGTGATAAAATCCGCGACTCTTTGGAGGCAGCTCAGCGCCCCGGGACCTCCGGTGCGGCAAAATGATTGAGCGCGTCCACCCGCCCGCTGGCTCCATTCCAGCGGAACGGCCGCGCGATCGCGCCGCTCACAAATGCCTTCGCATCCGCCACCGCGGTCCTCAGCGGGACTCCCGCCGCCAGCCCCGCCGCAATCGCCGCGGAATATGTGCAGCCCGTTCCATGGGTGGCCACTCCAGCCACGTACGGAGCCGTCAGTTCCAACTCGCCATCGTCGTCGGCCAGCACGTCCACGGCCGTCTTCCCGCGCAGGTGACCACCCTTTAGCAGCACCGCGCAGCCGCACCGTTCCCGCAGTTCCCGCGCCGCCGCCCCAAGCTCCCCGACCCGTGTCACGGATCGACCCAGCAGCACCGCGGCCTCATCGAGATTCGGTGTCAGCAGGGTCGCCACCGGGAAAAGCAGGCGCGCACAAGTCCGCACCGCCGCCCGCTGCATCAATGGATCGCCGCTCGTCGCCACCATCACAGGATCCACCACTAGAGGTACCCGTCCGCGCCCCATCGCCGCAAGGGCCGCCGCCGTCGCTTCAATCAGCGGACGGCTGTAAAGCATCCCCGTCTTCACCGCAGCCACCGGAAATCCCGCCAGCAGCAACCGCAACTGCTCCTCCAGCACCGGACGCGTCACCGGCAGAATCTTCGTCACCTTGCCCGGAATCTCCGCCACCACACAGGTCACCGCCGTCAGCCCGTAGACCCCGAACGCACTGAACGTCTTCAGATCCGCCTGAATCCCCGCGCCGGACGAGCAATCGCTCCCGGCAATGGTGAGGGCGACCGGCGGACTGGAAAACTCAGGCTTCATGTGCCGACCGTTCGCGGGAGATTCCATTGACCTCAAGCGCGCCCTCGTTTACCCGCCGAATTGGTGAACCACTATTTCAAGGAACTACCCGGTCTCGAGGCCAGTGTCGACGAGGTCCTCTACATGCCCGGGCTCAACGCGCCCGACGACCGCCCGTTCCCCTTCGTCTATTACATCACCATCAGGAACCGCTCGGCTCACACCGTCACCGTCCGCGCCCGCAAATGGGTCGTCCGCCAGAAAAACGGTGAAGTCATCGTCGTCGAAGGCGATGGCGTCATCGGCCAGTTCCCGCGTCTCGTGCCCGGCGCCGAATTCCCCTACAATTCCTGCCACACCGTCAGCCAGGACAGCCGCGCCGAAGGCGCTTACTTCGCTCAGACGGACGACGGCCAGATCTACGTCGTCCCGATCCCGCCCTTCGATCTCAATCTCCCGCAGTGGGTCTGAAACACAGCGGCACCTCGCCGTTCACTGACCCTTCCGCACCGGAGGCGCACAGTGGCGGCCGCCGCAGCCGCCGCAGCCCGGCCGCCCGCCCGCACCCCGCCGCCGGATCATCCTGACAAGAAACACCACGGCCGTTGCCGCCACCACCGCGGCTGCTGTAATGCTCTGCCATTCCTCGCTCATGACGACAGGGCGCTAATCAGTTGGTACGCCGCCGTCGCTAGCAGCCACGCTGTCCCGGTCATATAGGCCAGCTGAAACAAGGGCCATTTCCACGAGTGCGTCTCCCGCCGCACCACCGCAATCGTGCTCAGACACTGCATCGCGAACACAAAGAACACCATCAGCGATGCGCACAGCGCCGGCGTGTAAACCGGGGTGCCGTCCGGCCTCCGTTCCGCCGCCAATCGGTCGCGCAGCCGCCGCGTCCCGTCATCGTCGTCCTCCGCCTCGACGTTGTAGATCACACTCATCGTGCTGACAAAAACCTCGCGCGCCGCAAACGACGAGATCAGCCCGATCCCGATCTTCCAGTCCGCCCCCATCGGCCGGATCACGGGCTCGATCGCATGCCCGAGACGTCCCGCCGCACTGTGGGCCAGCGCGGCCGATTTATCTTCCGAAAGCGTCCCGTCCGCATTCCGCAGCTTCGGATAGGTCGATGCCCCCCAGAGCAGAATGGAAAGCCCCAGAATCACCGTGCCCGCCCGTCGGATGAACATCCACGCGCGTCCCGCCATCTGCCTGGCAATGTTCGCGAACGACGGCATCTTGTACGCCGGCAATTCCAGAATCATCGCCGACGGCGCACCCGGCAGCAGCTTCTTGTTGAACAGCCACGCAAAACAGAACACCCCGGCAATCCCCGCCGCATACAATCCCGTCAGAATTCCCGCCTTCATCGGGGCAGGGACCGCCTTGCCCGGAACCAGCGCCGCAATCAGCAGCAGGTACACCGGCAATCGCGCCGAACACGCCGCCAGCGGAGCCACCAGAATCGTGATCAAACGGTCTCTTGGACTCTCAATCGTCCGCGCCGCCATCACCCCGGGCACCGCACACGCATGCGACCCGAGAATCGGCAGGAAGCTCTTCCCGGTCAATCCCACCCGGCTCATGATCCGGTCCATCAGAAACGCCACCCGCGCCATGTAACCGGTGTCTTCCATGAAGCCGATGAAGAAGAACAGAATGAGAATCTGCGGCAGGAAAACAATCACCCCGCTCACCCCGGAAATCACCCCGTCAGTCACCAGACTGCGCAAATCCCCGTCAGGCATCCAGCCCGGAATTTCCGACGTTCCCGTGATCTTCGCCGTCAGCGCCGAAAACCCGCTCTCAATCCACCCCACCGGAATCTCCACGACCGAGAAAATCAGATAAAACAGAAACCCTAGCGTGCCCGCGAGCGCCAGCCAGCCCCACACTTTGTGCAGCAGCACCGTGTCCAGCTTGTCCGTCAATGTCGCCGACGCACTCTCCGGCCGTCGCACCACACTCTCCAGCGCCGCATGAATCGCATCGTACCGCGCCGCCACCAGCCGATCCTCCCATCCTGGCACTTCGCGCTCCAGCTGCTCCCGCCCTAACCGGATCATCGCCACCGCCGCCGGCGCAATCCCGTAATGCGTCGGATCGTGCCCGGAGATCAGATAGAGCGGCTCCAGCGGGGACGCCGTCGCCGCCACAATCCCCGCCGCCGCCAGATTCTCCCGCGCCCGCACCAGCGCCCCACGCACCGGCACCGGCATCGCATCCAGCAATGGCTTCGGCGACGGCAGTTCCTGACGGCTCATCGCGACCTTCAATTCTACCAGTCCCTTCTTCTGACTCGCCACCATCGGAATCACCGGCACCCCAAACCGCTCCGCTAGCCGCTCCACATCAAACCTCAATCCGTTCCGCTCCGCCACATCCACCATGTTCAGCACCAGAATCACCGGCACTCCCAACTCCAGAATCTGTGTGAACAAATAAAGGTTCCGCTCGGGATTCGATGCGTCCACCACACACACAATCCGGTCCGGCCGCGGCGTGTCCGGCCGCCGCCCCAGCAGCACATCCCGCAGAATCGCCTCGTCCGGCGACCGCGCATTCAAACTGTAAGCCCCAGGCAGATCAATCACCCGCAGCCTCACCCCGTGCTGCGAATAAAACTCGCCCTCCTTCCGCTCAATCGTCACCCCGGGATAATTTCCCACCTTCTGCCGCAGCCCCGTCAGCGCATTGAACAACGTCGTCTTCCCGCAGTTGGGATTCCCCACCAGCGCATACACCAACCCTTCGCTGTAACCAGTCGCCTTCATTTCCCGACCACCCTCTCCGTTTCCACCTCGATCAGGCTCGCCTCCGCATCTCTCAGCGACAACAGCGCTCCCCGTACCCCGATCTCCACAGGATCACCCATCGGAGCCCGCCGGATGAACTCCACCCGCGTCCCCGGCAGCAACCCCATCTCCCGCAGCCGCGTCAAACTCGGCGCGCCCTCCGGCAAAGTCACAATCACCCCAGTCTCCCCAGGCAGCAGCATGGACAACGGACAGCGTCGCCGATTCATAATGCTCCTCCCTTCACAGCACCGGTGCCACCAGCACCGCCGCCGCCATCCGCCCACTCAGGCAAACCCGCGCATCCTTCACCTGCGCCAGCACCGACGGACTCGCACACACAAGCCGCACCTCCGCATCCTCATGAAATCCCATCTCCCGCAACCTCCGGCAATCCTCCACCTCCCCCTCCAAATGCCGCACCACCACGCGCTGCCCTCGCCGCGCTTCCGAAAGCGGTTGGCAGATGCAGCCGTCTTGATGGCAGGCAGGGTCGTGTGTCATTGGGTTCCTCGCTTCTGTTCTCTTCTGAGAACGCGTCTCAGTCGCAGTCTCGCAGAGGAAACGTCCGCCGCAACGCAGAAATTTCACCCCCGCGTCCCTCCACCTTCCCATCCCCCCGGCCCGCCGCCCCCCGCAGGTTCACTTTGACTTTCCCACCTCCGGCGGATACCGTCCCGAAAATTAGTTAGGAAAGACCCGGGCATGCAATCATCTCCCCAATTCGTCGGCATCGATCTCGGCACCACCACGACGGGGCTCGCATGGATCAGGCCGGACGGAAATCCCGAGATCGTCCCCAATGCCGACGGCGAACGCCTCACGCCCTCCGTCGTCTATTTCGATCCCCATGAGGACGTTAAACTCGTCGGCGTCGCCGCCCGCGACAGCGGCGACCCGGACCGCACCGTCCAGCTCATCAAACGCCACATGGACGACCCGGAATTCACGGTCTCCATGGACGGCCGCATCTGGACCCCCGCCGAAATCTCCGCGATCATCCTCGCCAAAATGCGCCGGGACTGCTCCCAGATCATCGGCCCCATCGAAGATGCCGTTCTCACCGTCCCCGCCAACTTCAACGAGCTCGCCCGCAAGGCCACCCTCGCCGCCGGCCGCATCGCTGGCCTCAATGTCCGCCGCATCGTCAACGAACCGACCGCCGCTGCCCTCTACTACGCCCACGCCCAGAAACTCCGCGGCCGCATCATGGTCTACGATCTCGGCGGCGGCACGCTCGACATCACCATCCTCGAAGTCGACGACCACGGCATCCGCTGCCTCGCCTCCGAAGGCGCCGGCCGCCTCGGCGGCTCGGATTTCGACGAACGCATCCTCGAACTCATCGCCGATGCCTACCAGAGCGCCCACGGGGTCGGGCTCTGGGAAAATGAACTCGAGCGCCGCCGCGTCCTCCAGAGCGGGGAAGACCTCAAGAAAATGCTCTCCAAACTCCGCCAGGCCAGCGAAACCGTCGGCAGCCAGCGCGGCGGCGTCGCCCGCATCGAACTCACCCGCGAGGTCTTCGAAGCAGCCGTCAGCCGTCTCTTCACCCGCACCATCCTCCTCGTCGAACAAGCCCTCGCCTCCGTCCGCTTCTCCCCTCAGGACATCGACCACGTCGCCCTCGTCGGCGGCGGCACCCGCATGCCAGGCGTCCGCCGCATGCTCAAGGATTACTTCGGCACAGAACCCAAAACCTGCGGCAATGTCGACGAATGCGTCGCCCTCGGTGCCGCCCTCTTCGCCATGAAGGGCGCAGACGTCGAAGAAGTCTGCAACCACAGCTACGGCACCCTCGCCCTCGTCGAAGACGCTGCCACCGGCGCAGAAACCTACGCCAATACCATCGTCATCCCCAAGAATACTCCCATTCCCTGCGAGCAGAGCCAGACCTACGTCACCTCCGAAGACAACGAAAACCTCATCGAGGTCGAAATCACCCAGGGCGAAGACTCCGACCCCAAATACGTCGACATCATCGGCCGCATCGCCCTCAAAGTCCCTCCCAACCGCCCGGCCGGCTGCGAAGTCACCGTCACCTACCGCTACGACGAAAATCAGCGCGTCAAAGCCACCGTTCGCGACGAACGCTCCGGTAAAACCACCGAGGTCGCCATCTCCTACGAAGGAGCCGGTGTCCTCAGCGATAGCGAAGTCGAAGCACGCCGCGAGGCCTTCGACTCCCTCCGCATCGAGTGAACCATTCCTCCTGCATCCCCACGCATGATCGAATTCCTCAAACGCCTCTTCGGGCTCTCCAAGCCCGCCGCTTCCCGGAACCAGCCGACCGGCCCCACGCCACGTCGCCCCGCCGCCGCTCCAAGCCACTCCAGCTCCCCAGACCCCAAGCCTAAGGACGCTCGCGAGCGCTGGGCCGAAGCCGCCGCCAAACCCATCGACGCCACCGCCTCCCCGGAAGCCCTCTGCGGCATCACCGAAGGCATGTCGCCCCTCGAAATCGATCAGCGGCTCGCCGAACTCCACCGCCGCCACAACCGCGCCGCCACCAGCCTCGACGCCAAACTCCGCGACGAAGCCGCCATCATGCTCGACGCCATCGCCGCCGTGAAGGAAAAGCTCCCGCCCTCCTGATCTCACTCCCACACGACATCGGAGGCATCCTCCATTGATTCACCCCCGTTTCCCGTTTAACACTCTCCGCATGAAAGCTTCCCTCCTCCTTTCCGCTGGCCTGACGCTCTCGTTCCTGCCCAACCTCGGCGCTCAGGTGACCAATCCCGCCAAACCAGCCGCACCAGCAGCCGGGACCAAGCTTCAGCTCGACGCCGGCGGCACCGAAGAAGAAGCCCCGCTCAAACTCGACGCGCCACCCGACGCCCCGGCACCAGCCGCCGCTCCCGCCGCCCCACAGCCGCCCCCCAATATCCAGATCCCCGGCCTCGAAAAACTCTCCGCCGCTCAACGCACCGCCGTCATGAAGGACCTCGGTGACGTCGGGACCTACATCCGCGGCGTCCGTTGGCAGGAGGCTCTCGAAAAACTCACCGACATCGCCAAAATCACCGGCCCGTCCCACTACGTCGAAAATCTCCGCGGCGCCGTCTTCACCCGCATGCGCGACTTTAAATCCGCACGCGAACACTTCACCAAAGCCGCCGAACTCTCCAAAGGCATCGCCGGCGAATTGTTCCACCCGCGCTTCAATCTCGCCGAAATCAGCTTCGTCGAAAAAGACTGGGACGCCGCCCGCTCTGGTTTCCAGGCCCTCATCAAGGAAAAGGCCACCACGGACAAATCGAGCCTCACTCTCATGAAATTCAAAATCATGATCTGTGACTTCCAGCAGAAGAAAACCGCCGACGCTGAGGCCGCCCTCAAAACCTTCGACCAGTACGACGACGCCACCCCGGCCTTCTACTTCGCCCAGGCCGCCCAATGCTTCGTCAATGAAAAGAAGGAAGAAGCCGCCGAATGGCTCGACTCCGCCAAGAAAATCTACCCCGCTGAACTCAACGAGGTCTACAACGATTCCCTCGTCGAGGTCGGCTGGCTCGAAACGCTCGGTCA
>JAIXPK010000383.1 GCA_027486335.1 Verrucomicrobiaceae bacterium
GCGAACTCAAAGGCCGCCAGGACGGCACCCTCGCCGCCAGCCGCCAATCCGTCATCGAAGCCCTCGATCTCCGCTTCGGACCCATCCCCGACGGCCTCCGCGACTCCATCGAAGCCATCTCCGATCCCGAAAAACTCCGCGCCCTCCTCCGCGCCGCCATCGTATCCGAATCCCTCGAATCCTTCGCAGCTTCGCTCTGATCTCCACCTCATCCCAAGGGAGATAATAACCTGTTTCCAGTCCGCAGGCAAATCCTCCAACTTCTCCACCAGCGCGTCCTCAAACTCGATGGAGATCAGCACATACTTGAAAATCACCGGCGGATTGAGATGAACTAGCAATTAAGAGTCCCCTAGCGCCCTGCTGCCGCTGGCATCGACTTCCCCCCCCACCCGCCATGCCGCAATTCTCCCGCTACCTCGGCATCGACTACTCCGGCGCAAAGACCCCAACACACAGCCTCCCCGGATTGCAGCTCTACTCCGCAACGCCATCCTCTCCCCCAATCGAAATCCCGCCACCCCCAGGCCCGCGCAAATACTGGACCCGCCGCGGCCTCGCCCATTGGCTCGCCACCGAACTTCTCAATGGCCCCCCGACCCTCGTCGGCATCGACCACGCCTTCTCGTTCCCCATCCGCTACTTCGATACCCACCGTCTGCCCCACCACTGGCCGTCCTTCCTCGACGACTTCCAGCACCACTGGCCAACAGATCACGACCACCTCTCCGTCGATTCCATCCGCACCGGCACCTTCGGTCACGGCACCAACCGCACCGGCAACTCCCGCTGGCGCAGACTAACAGAAGAACGCAGCCGCGCCGCCAAGTCCGTCTTCCATTTCGACGTCCAGGGCAGCGTCGCCAAATCAACCCACTCCGGCCTCCCATGGCTCCGCTACCTCCGCCAGCAACTCGGCTCCCGACTCCATTTCTGGCCCTTCGACGGCTGGGAACCACCTCCCAATCGCTCCGTCATCGCAGAAATCTACCCCGCCCTCTGGAACCGCACCTTCCCCACCGAAGCCCGCAACGCCCACCAGCACGACGCCTACTCCGTCGCCCGCTGGATGCAGGAAACCGACGCCGCCCACCAACTCCCGAAACACTTCTCTCCCAACCTCAACGAATCAATCCGCTCCCTCGCCCTCACCGAAGGCTGGATCCTCGGCCTTCCCTGAGCCTCACCCCATCCCACCCAACCGCACCTCCCGCGCCCCGAACCCAGCATAATCCGCAGGCGTGCACGTCAGCACGATCACCTGCAACCCGCGCACCGCCCCCAGATCCAGCATCCGCTGCAGCGACTCAATCCGCTCAGGGTCCGCATACGCAAAGGCATCATCGAAAACCACCGGCAGGCACCCGTCATAGTCCGCCGCTAGAATCTCCGCCAGCGCCAGTCGCACCGCCGCCGCCGTCTGCTCGCGCGCACCGCCACTCAAAGCCACAAACGGCACCGCCGCCTCACCCGCTCTCACTAACTCTAGCTGCTCGATCCCGCCCTCCGTCAGCGCCACCCGAACCTCCGTCTCCGCCCCGAAAACACACCGCAGATAACCCCCGATCCGCTCCGCCAGCGGCTGCACCAGCGCCCGGTCAATCGCCTCCCGCGACGAACTGAACAATTCATGCAGCAGCTTCACCGCCGCCGCCCGTCTCACCTCAGACGCCAGCAACTCGCTCGCCGCCGCATGCCGCGCCTCCGCCGACCGCAACTCCGCCCCAGGATCCGTCCCGCCATCCAGCTTCAACCGGTCGCCCGCAATCAGTCTCAGATTCTCAGCTTCCTTCAGCTTAGCTTCCTGCGCCCCGATCGCACGCTCCAACCGCTCCGCATCCGCCCGCAGCAAATCCGGCTGCAACCCCCCTAGCGCTTCCCTGACTTTCTCCAGTCTCGCCGCCGCCTCACCTTCGCTCGCCCGCGCCGCCGCAATCAAAGCCGCACGCACCCCTGCATCCCCGTGCGCCTCCTCCAGCGTCCGGATCGATGTCTCCAGATCCCGATGACTCTGCCGCCTCGCCGCCGTGTCATCCCGGTGCCCGCTCAACGCCGCGACCGCCGCATCCCATTGCCCGCGCAATCGCTCACTCTGACGCAACGCACTCGCCTCCGCACCCTCAGCCGCCCCTAGCACCTCCCGCGCCTTCTCCACCATCGCCCGCGCCGCCGCCAGATCCTCCACCACGCTCCCACCGCCTTCCCCCGCCAGCTCCACGCGCCGACGCCACTCACCACGGGCCGCATCCCGCTCCACCGTCGCCCGACCCAGCTCACCCGCCACCTTCTCCCCGCCCAGCGTCCGCCACCGCGCCTCCAATCCCTCCATCCGGTGCCCCAGCAACTGCCGCCGCTCCACCACCGCCCCCGCATGCTCCACATCTCGCAGCGCCAGCGCCTCCAACGCCCTCACCAGCCCCAGTCGCGCCGCCTCAGCACGTTCCCGCGCCGCACTCAGCGAATTCCCACCTCCCGGCCGAATCCGCACACGTGTCCCTTCCCCGACCACCAATTCCCCGGTCTCCGTGAGAATCCGCGTCTCCCCAACCCCAAGCACCACGCCATCCACCCTAACCACATCCACCGCCTCCACCACCTCCACCCCCGTCGCCATCGCCTCCAGCGCCGCCACCGCCTGCCCACTCTCCGCCTCCAACCGCCTCAGCCGCACCAGATCACTCGCCGCCACCACCGGCAGCTCCGCCAACTCCAGACGCAATCCCTCCAGCTGCCCGTGCAGCGCCGCCGCCTCCTTCTCCCGCGCCGCCACCCCACTCAGCACTTCCTCCTTCTCGAAAAACACCACCGCAGCACTCGCCATGTCATGGCTCTGCCGCGCTCGCCGCACCGCCTCACCCGCCTCCCGATGGGCCACCTCCGCCGCCTGCGCCACCTCGCGCGCCGCCGCCTCCGCCGCCACCAGCGCCACCAATCGCTCCTCTGCAGGAGCCAGCTCCGCCGCCAGCAACCCTAACTTTTCCAACCCCTCGCGGATCCCCCGATCATTCGCCTCATATCCCGCTCGCACCCCACCTGCCTCCTTCACCGCCCGCTCCAGACCCGCCGCCTCCACTCGGAACCGCTCCGCATCGCCCAATCGCACCACCACCGTCGCCCGATCCTCCCGCAACTTCGGCAACCGCACCCCGATCTCCACCATCTCCCGCTCCGCCCGCGCATAGTCATCCACCGCAGTCGCTAACCGCTCCGACGCCTCCCGCGCCCTCACCACCACCGCCGCCGCTTCCTCCACCTGCAATCGCGCCAACTCCGGCTTCGACCCAGCCCTCATCCTTCCGGCCGGCGTATGCACTTCATCATAAGCCTCCGCAACTAACCCCGCCACCCGCTGATCGTTAGTCGACTGCAGAACCGCTCCCGCGCCACTCTCCTGAAGATGCCGCACCAATCGGTCCCGATGCGGCCCCGTATGCTCCGACGCCGCCTCCCCGGATCGCCCCTGCCAAACCCACAGGTGCGACCACAAATTCGGCAACTGCCCGGCCGCCCCACCACCGCCCGCAGTCTCCACTCCCAGCATCTCACTCAGCTTCGTCTCCGCTTCCGCATCCTTCAACGCCACCCCGCCCGTCGCCCTCAGCTGCGTCGATCCCCTCGCACTCCCCCCGAACCGCTTCTCCAGCTCCCACCTCACTCCCCCGCACTCAAACACCAGCTTCACCTCCGGATCCCCCGGATGCACACTCGACAGCATCTCCTTCTGCGTCTTCCCCCCGGTCTTCGCCCGCAGAAACAACACCCGGTGCGCCGCCTCCGCCAAGGTGCTCTTCCCCGACTCATTCGGCCCGCCAATCACCGTGCGCGACCGGTCGAACTCCACCGTCACTTCCTTGTGAACCCGGTAATTACGGACAGTTAGTGAATGCAGTCGCATGGCAGCAGCAAAATGTCAGGACAGTCTCCCGTATAGCTCCCTCAGCGCCAGCCGAGCCACCGCCGCCTCCTCGCTCTCCCCGCCGCACCGACCCACCAGCGCCGACGCCACCGCCGCAATCAGTGGATCCTCCACCCGCTGCGTCAGCTGCGCGATCTCCTCCGCCGACGGCGCAATCATCACCCGGTCCTCCAGCTTCAACCGCGCCAGTCGCGCCTCCCACGACTCCAGCAAGCCCCCCAATCGCCCCGCCGCATCAATTCCCAGCGATCCCTCCAGCACCAGATGCAGCAGATGCTCGTCCCGCCGCTCCCCGATCCATTCATCCACCCGCGCCGCAAACAACTCCAGACTCGCATCATCCGAAAACCGAAAAGCCCCGCGCTTCCACACAAACCGCCCGGTCGCCACCTTCTCCACCACCGGCAACCTCCCGCGCCCCGCCTCCACTACTAGCACATTCCCCGGATCATTGCCCTCCCCCTTCGGAAACCGGTCAATCTCCGGCGTCCCGCTGTACCAAGTCACCGGCCCCACCTGCTTCGTCCCGTGCCAGTCCCCCAGCGCCACATAATCCACCGCTCCCTCTGGAAGGCTCCCCAGATCAATCCAGTTCGCCACCCCCGCACCTCCCTCCTCATCATCCTCCACCCCCCCAAACCCCTGCACCGTCCCGTGCGCCACCACAATCCTCGGCAATTCCCCCGGCACCCCCGCATCGTCCAACCCCTCACGCACCCACGCCACCGGATTCCCCGCCTCATGCCGCCGCAGCAACGGAGCCGGAAACACCACCGCCGTCTCCAGCACCACCGGCTCCCCCCTCAGCAGCACCCTCAGATTCGGAGCCAGTTGCTCCCGCTCCCGCCGGAAAAACGCCTGCTCCCAGATACTCCCCGGCCCCCCGTGATCATGATTCCCTGGAATCACCAGCACCGGCACCCGCATCAACCCCACCGCCTCGCACGCCGCCGACACCGTCGCCTTCGTCACATGCGGCGAATCAAACAAATCCCCCGCCACCACCACAAAATCCAACGCCCGCTCCGCCACCAATGCCGCCATCCTCCGAATCACCTGCACCCGCTCCACCTGCAACCGATGCCGCTTCACCTCATCACCCACCGTCGCAAACGGCTTGCCCAGCTGCCAGTCCGCAGAATGAAGAAATCGTGTCGTCATGCAGCTCGTTCCGGCACCTTCTCAATCTAGGGCACCCGCACGAAAACTGCACACACCCACTCACTTTGCCAATCGTTAATTTCAGAGTTTCCACCCCCAATGCCTCCCTCACGGCTTCGCCCGACTCCGCCCGGACCCGATCACCTCATCCAGTCGCCTAACCATCCGCTCCACCACCTCCGGATGCTCGCCCGACACATCACGCCGCTCTCCCGGATCCTCCCCAAGCCGGTACAACGCATGCAACCCACCCGGCATCACGCCCTCCTCCCGGCTCACCTTCGCCTGGGTCTTCCCTCGCTGCTTCAACCGCACCAGCTTCCAGTCACCCTCACGAAACCCGAAATTCCCGCTCCCGTTGTCCTGCTGCACCAGATGATCCCGTCCCTTCGCCCCGGCCTTTCCCAGCAGCGCCCCTGACAAATCAAAACTGTCCAGACACCCATCCGCCGCCAGTTCCTGTCCCGTCAGCGCCGCCAGACTCGCCGCCAGATCCACCGTGCTCACCACTTCTCCAGAATCGCCCGGCGCAATCCTCCCAGGCCAGCACGTGATGAACGGGGTCCGCGTCCCGCCCTCCCACACGCTGTACTTCCCGCCACGATAAGGCCCCGCCGGCCGGTGATCCCCTAGCTTCTCCACCGCCCCGTCCCGGTAACCGTCGTCCAGCACCGGCCCGTTATCCGAACAGAACACAATAAGCGTCTTCTCCCGCAACCCTAGCCGCTCCAGAGTCTTCACCAGCTCCCCCACACTCCAATCCAGCTGCACAATGCAGTCACCCCGCGGCCCCATCGTCGTCCGCCCCTGAAACCGCTCATGCACCACCCGCGGCACATGAATGTCCTGCGGCGCATAATGCAGAAAAAACGGCCGCTCCCGGTTCACCTCCATCCACCGCCCAGCCTCCGCCACCCACGCGTCCGCCAGATCTTCATCCCGGAACCGCGCCGCCTTCCCTCCCGTGTAAAACCCGATCCGGCTCACCCCGTTGTGAATCGTGTCATTGTGCCCGTGCGACCAATCCATCTTCAACCCGTCCCGGTGCGTCAGTCCCGTCGGATGTTCCGGCGAAGGCTTCTCGCTCCCCACCCACAACGGATCCGCAGGATCCAGTCCCTTCACCCGCCGGTCCTCCACAAACACCTGCGGCACCCGGTCATTCGTCGTCGGCAGCAGCAGGCAATGGTCAAACCCGATGTCCAGCGGCCCCGGCCGCAACTCCCCATTCCAGTCCGGCGCACGATCCCCTAACCCAAGATGCCACTTCCCGATCACCGCCGTCGCATACCCCGCACGCTTCAAGATCGACGGCAGGGTCTCCGTCCCCGGACGGATGATCGCCGGCCCGTTCGGCGGCGCAATCCCCGTGTTCTTCTGCCGGAACGCATACGTCCCCGTCAGCAGCGAAAACCGCGTCGGCGTGCACGTCGACGCCGTGCAGTAACCACTCGTGAACCGCACCCCCTCCCGCGCCAACCGGTCAATCGCCGGGGTCTCCACCGTCTTCGCCCCATAACACGACACATCCCCATACCCAAGGTCGTCCGCCATGATCACAATCACGTTCGGTCGCTCCGCCGCCCGCAGCACCCCGCCACACCCTGACACCATCACCAGCCCTATCACCAATCGCAGCACGTTCATCAGCATCTCCTTTCGGTTTCACTTGGCCTCACCACCGCTCCGCAACCGCACCATCGCCTCCGCCAGCCCTTTCCCAACCCCACCCAGAATCTTCGTCGACCCCAGATAGTGAAACTCCAGATTCGAAATCCCCTTCTCAAGAATCGTCCGCTCCCGCTCACTCAGTTTCTCCTTCAGCAAGGCCTCCACATCCACCGTCTCCCCCGCCCCCACTCGACGCTTCGCCTCCCCGCGCACCATCTGCTCCTTCGCCTTCGCCGCACTCAACTCCTTATCCCAGTAAACCTCCGTCCGCACCGCCGCCACATTCCCCGCAAACTCCGGCAACGCCGCCGGTGCCGCCATCGCATCCCGGAAATGCTGGTGCACTCCCTTGTACCTCGCCTGCTCTGCCCCGTACTCGCTCGTCGGACCGCCAATCCCCATCACCCCAATCACAAAAGGCAACCCCGGCGACTTCAGATCCTTCCTCACATCCCGGATGAATTGCGCCAGCACCGTCCCGTACGCATCATAACCTCCCGGCTCGTCCCGCCGAGGATACGTCCCCGAATCCACCATGTCATTCCACCCCTGAAACCACACAAACCCTGCAAGATCATACCCCCGCGCCGCATCATAACCCGGCACCACCTTCCCAATATCCCCCAGCACTCTCCTCACATACTCCACCATCAGCCGGTAATTCACCCCAGTCTCCGCCGCCTTCGCCGCCCGCATCGCCTCCACATCCTTCCCAGCCTTCCGAAACCCCTCCAACTGCGCCTCGCTGAACGGATACGGCCCCGATCCCGGCGGCCGGAAATCCGTGTTCAGGCTCTTCCCACCCCACGCCGTCTTGATCAGCAGAATCGGCGATTCCGTCAGTTCCTCCATGTACAGCCCGAACGTGAACTCCGGCCCGATTTTCGGCCCGCCCTGCCCCGCCCCGAACCCAGCCGTCAGCTTCCCCGTCTGCTCCGCCTCCGCACTCCCTAACGATGCAATCCAGACCCGCTCGCACACCTTCGGCTTCCCGTCCGCTCCCGCCATCTTCGCCAGCATCGGCATCGTCGCCGGATCCATCCCAATGTGCTCAAACGTCCTCACCTGCGCATGCCCCTGCATGTTCGACTGCCCCGCCAGCACATACACCTGCAACCGCCCCTTCGCTCCCCCCAACTCCTCACCCCTCACTCCCCCAGCCACCCCACACCCCAGCAAAGCCAAACCCCGCAACACCAGTCGTCGATGAATTGATCTCATATGTTTTTCAGAAATTCCTCCCTCCCCCTCCCGCAATACCCCC
>JAIXPK010000182.1 GCA_027486335.1 Verrucomicrobiaceae bacterium
GTGACCGGATGGACTGCCAAACGGGTTCACGGCCGGGCGCTGGGTGCGCCGGCTCCGGTGGAAACGGATCGTCAGCGGCGGCGGCGAGAACTGCAGGCCTTGGTGCGGTACCGCCAGTTACTGGGGATTGCGGGCCGACCTCGAGTTGATGAGGAGGGACGGGTGGTGCGGAAGGGACTGAGTGAAAGGACGAGGGTCCGTCTGGAGGGAGAAGCGGGAATCCGGACGGAACTGCTGCTGCGGCGAGTGCGTCACCTTACCGATGGGGTGATCCTCGGGAGCCGCGGGTTCATTGATGGGTGGTTTGAACGGAACCGCAGCTGGTTTGGCGGAAAGAGCAGGGAGCAGCGGAAGACGGGTGCGCGACCGATCGGGAAGGAATGGCGGGATGTCTACAATCTGCGGCAGTTGCGGGAGTGAGGGGGATGGACGGAGGATGCCTTTTGAGATCCCATGAATGGGGTGGCTGGCGGATTGGGTGATGTTCAGAACGATTGGGGTGGACCTCGGTCATGATGCAATGGTTGTGCGTAAACTTCCGGTGCGGACTCCGGTTGATGTATGGTGCTGCCGACTGTGTCGGTGTACTGATCCGCCTGGTGCCCTGTTTAGACCGGGCCTGAAGGGCGCTAAGGCAAACAGAGTGATCGCTGAAATTGCGACACGGCTGAACCGGTTGCCGGCCCAGTTCAGCCCCGCACCTCAGGCGTCACGCGCAGGGGGCCTGGAAGGGTGCGGCGGGTGCGGAGGGAGCCAGCGGCGAGGTGAACGGATAGAGTACTGGCGCGGAGAGGGCGATCGGGCGGTGCCCTCGGCGGAGGTTGGGGAGGGGCGCCAATCGCCGTGTCTTAGCGCTATTCAGGTCAGGCCGCTGCAGGGGTGTCAGCTGAAAAGATGGGAATTGTCGTCTACTACTTCGGCGACGGCAGTGCGTTCGAGGTAGCCGGGGAGGGGATCTGCAATCGGTCAGGCCTCTATGGCGGGATTCGGATGTTGAAGTGAAGTGATACGAGCGTCGTCGGGGCGAGAGGCACTAATCACAGAAGTATTGATCAGGCTTCTTATGTGGGTTCGCCGGACCGGTGCGGGCTTTTGAGAATAGTCAGACAGACCACTTCGAGATGCGCAGGTCAGGCCACTGGAGGGATGCAGCTTAGGAGATACGGGTATTCCTCGGAAACGGCCCGTTTGCCGTGGCCGCGGAAATGATCCGCAATCGGTCAGGCTTCTTTGGGGGGGCGGACCTCTTTATTGGGGGGCGTGGGTTGGGGGAGGGAATGGCAGTGATCGCAATTAGTCAGGCCTCTTCGGGATGCAATCGGTCAGGCCTCTTTGGGATGAGGCCTCTTCGGGATGCGGGGTGCTGAGGAGAGGGGAAGTAGTCGGGCAGGCCTCCTTGGGGTGAAGACTCGTTCAAATGGACAGGCCTCTCTTAAGGGGCGCGTTCAAATGGACCGGCCTCTCTTAAGGGGCGTGAGGGGCGTGAGGGCGCAATTGGACAGGCCTCTCTTGAGGGGGGGGGAGGGTTGGGGCGGTGGATGGGTGGGATGGGGGGATTGGTGAAATGGGGTGGTGGTGGGTGGCGTAGGGGTGGGATGATGAACTATTTTGGACATGCGATATTGGGGCGGTGCGCCGTGGTGTTGGTCGTGGTGATGGGGGTTGGGTTGGGTGTGGGAGCGGAGGGGAGGAGTGATGGAGGGAGTGTGCGGCTGGAGGAAAGGTTCGGGCGGTTGAGGGAGAAGCTGGGGAAAGGGGATGGAGATCGGGCGGGGTTGGTGGGGGAGGGGGTGGCGGTGAAGATGCTGCGGGGGGGAGTGGCGGGGAGGATGTGGAAGGCGAAGCTGGGTGGGACGGAGTTTCGGCTGACGATTGAGGACGGGTTGGAGTTGAAGCCGGAGGAGGCGCTGGCGGTGCTGGAGAAGTTGCCGCCGTTGTATCGGAGGGCGCTGGTGATTGTTTCCGAGGGGAAGAAGGACGGGGCGGCGTATTACAAGGATCTGGATGGAGCGGCGGCGCATGGGTCGCAGGATTATCTGAACATGATTGCGAAGGCGGATGTGTCGGTGGTGGCGCATGAGGCGGGGCACATTCTGGAGCAGCGGGCGACGGCGACGGACCCTGAGGTGCTGGCGCGGTGGAAGGAGGCGATTGCGGCGGACAAGGTGTCGGTGTCGCGGTACGGGGACCAGGTGGCGCACGAGGATCTGGCGGAGTTTGCGCGGGTTTATGCGCTGTGTCTGGCGGGAGGGAAGGAGGCGCTGGAGGAGTTGCGGGCGGCATCGCCGCGGCGGTTTGGGCAGTGGGAGGCGATTCTGAAGCCTGCGAAGAAGGACTGAGGGGGCGGGAGGGGGCGGTGGCGACGGGGCCTTGCAATCGGGCTGGGGCGCGTGCAGTAACGGCGTTCCAATTTCACCCAATCACCCATCCCCATGCTTAAAGCCGGAATCGTAGGCCTGCCGAATGTCGGCAAATCGACACTTTTCAATGCCGTGACGCGCACACGGAAGGCGGAGGCGGCGAATTACCCGTTCTGCACGATCGAACCGAACACTGGGATTGTGACGGTGCCGGACGAGCGATTGGACATTCTGGGGAAGCTGTCGAAGACGCAGAAGATTGTGCCTGCGGCGATTGAGTTTGTGGACATTGCCGGGTTGGTGAAGGGGGCGAGCCAGGGGGAAGGGCTGGGAAATCAGTTTCTGAGTCACATCCGGGAGGTGGATGCGATTGTGCAGGTGGTGCGGTGTTTTGAGGACAAGGACATTCACCATGTGTCGGGGACGGTGGATCCGATCCGGGACATTGACGTGATCAACACGGAGCTGGTGCTTGCGGATCTGCAGTCGGTGCAGAAGCGGCTGGAGCGGAGTGTGAAGAAGGCGAAGCAGAATGACAAGGAGGCGAAGGCCGAGGCGGCGTTGTGCGAGAAGCTGATTCCGCATCTTGATTCCGGGAAGCCTGCGGTGACGGCGGAATTGAGTGATGACGAGCGGAAGCTGATGCGGTTGTTTTTCCTGCTGACGGGGAAGCCGACGATTTTTGCGTGCAACGTGGCGGAGGGTGACCTTGCGACGGCGACGAAGGATCCTGGGTCGCATCCGCATGTCGGGAAGGTGATTGAGTTTGTGAAGGACAGCCACGATGCGGAGGCGTGTGTGATCAGTGCGGCGATTGAGTCGGAGCTGATTGATCTGTCGGCGGAGGATGCGCAGGCGTATCTGTCGGATCTCGGGGTGGAGAGTTCGGGGGTGGCGACGCTGATCCGGAGTGTGTATCATCTGCTGGGATTGCGGACGTATCTGACGACGGGGGAGAAGGAGACGCGGGCGTGGACGATTCGTGCGGGGGACAAGGCTCCGGCGGCGGCTGGGGTGATTCACAGTGATTTCGAGCGCGGGTTCATCAAGGCTGAGGTGATTGCGTACGAGGATCTGGTTAGTGCTGGGTCGTTTGCGAAGGCGCGGGAGGTTGGGAAGCTGCGGATGGAAGGTAAGGAATATGTGGTGGCTGACGGGGATGTGATGGATTTCCGGTTCAATGTGTGAGGAGAGCTGACCGCATCTGAAGACATTATGGAGCCTGCAGGAACCAATCAGGGACGGGGGTCGATCGAAGTGCGGAAGCCGCCGGTCCTGTTTGCGGAGACGCAGGCGATCATTGCGCGGCTGGAGAAGGCGGTGCGCGGGCCGTTTCTGGCGTACTGGACGTCGGGGAACGGGTCGGTGTGCCACAATGACGTGGCGGCGTTCTATGAAGTGCTGAAGCACATGGGGCGGCAGAAGGTGATCTATCTGTTTCTGAAGTCGTCCGGCGGGAATGGTCAGGCGTCGCTGCGGATTGTGAATCTGCTGCGGCAGTTTACGGAGCGGTTGGTGGTGCTGGTGCCATTGGAGGCGGCGTCGGCGGCGACGATGATTTCGCTGGGAGCGGA
>JAIXPK010000018.1 GCA_027486335.1 Verrucomicrobiaceae bacterium
GGGTTCCAGAGCATGCGGACGGTGATGGGGGCCTTGAAGCCTTCCTTGCGGGTGGCCTTGACCTTGAGGTTCATGGTGCCGCTCTGGACGATGGGGACGGCGGGCGGGACGATTTCGATGGAGTAGGGGAGTTCCTCGACGACGGCGACTGGGAGGAGACGCTGGGAGGAGACCACGTAGGGCGTGTTGTTAGGTTCGCCCTGGACGAATTCGATGTTATTGAGCCAGCGGCCTGGGACTGGGGGTGCTTTGGGGTCGGCGAGGGCGGGTTTCATGTCGAGCAGACCGGCAGCGAGGGGTGCGTCCGGGGCTGCGGAGAGGATCATGATGTGCTCGGCGAGGCCATTGGGGATGCCGATGGATTCGAGCGTGACGCCTGCGGGGAGGTTAGGGCAGTTCCAGACGATGTCGCCGCCGACGTTGATGCGGTCGGCGTGGACCTGGATGGCGTGGCGGCTGCCGCGGGGGATGGAGAAAGTGGTCCACTGCTGACTGTCGGTGCGGTCGTAGCGGGAGATGAAGGCCTGGATGCCGGTTTCCGGCGGGGCGGCTTCGACGCGGTAGACGAAGTCGGGGCCGCCGCGGGCGAGGTGGTCGCGGACACGGAGGAAGTATTCGCCGTCGGCTGGGACGGTCCATGTGGGGAGTTTGCTATCCGGGTTGGCACCGTTGTCGTCGTTGCCGGTGATGGCGGCTCCGTCCTTGTTGAAGAGTTCGAGGACTGGGTCGAGTGGCGAGCGGATGCCGCGGGCGTGGACGATGAGGTCGAAGCGCTGGTCTTTGGTGGCGGTGAATTTGAACCAGTCTTCGTCGCCGGCTTTGTCGATGATGCCGTTGAAGGCGATGGGGAGGGCTGGGGGAGCTGCGTTGGCTTTGGCTTCCGCGTGGGAATTGTTGGGTTCTGCTTCGAGGACATTGTCGAAGGCGACGATGCGGAACGGGTTAGGGCTGGGAGCGGAGAGGCCGTTGGCGGTTGCGAAGAGGGAGAGTTTTTCGCCCGGGGTGGGAGGGACCTTGATGGTTTCGGAGATGGGGCCTGAGGGAGCGCCGAGGTAGGTGACGGCGACATCGGTGCCGGCCTTGCCGCCGGCTGGGTAGGCGACGGTGGGGCGGGGGAAGGCTCCGACGTGCATGCGGTAGAGAGCGCCGTCGTTGCCTGCGTAGGAGGAATCGCGGACCTCGATGTAGTAGGTGCCGTCTTCGGGGACGACGATGCTGGCGTGAGGGTCCTGGACGCCGAGGGGAGAGTCGTCGCAGGTGGCGAGTTCGAATTTCTTGCTATTGAGGATGGCGACGTAGGGGTCCCAGAAGGCCCCGCCGAGACGGATGCCTTCGACTTCGACGCTGAGGGCATCGCCTTTTTTTGCTTCGATGCGGTAGAAGTCGGTGTCTTCGTTTTTGGCGACGCCTGAGATGGTGACGCCTGAGGTGATGGGCTGGGCTTCTTCGAGGAGCGTGTTCGGTTCTTTTTCGTCGACGGTGGGGAACTGGCCGACGAAGAAGGAACGGGCGTAGCTGATGCCAGATTTGGAGCGGATGCGGAAGATGTGTTCGCCGAGCGGGCAGGAGGGCTCGATGTGGAGTTTGACCTTAACGGTGGTGGGGTTCTCGGCTTTGAATTCGAGGGCCTTGATCTGGTCCGGGTGGTAGGAGACGATTTCCTCGGTGTCGGCGAGGCGGGCTCCGGAGAAGACGACCTCGACGTCGGTGCCGCGTTGCGCGCCGCGCGGGGAGATGCCGTTGAGTTCGGGGAGGGCGGCGGCGGCTGGGAGGGCGGCGGCGGCGAGGGTGGTAAGGAGACTGAAGGTGCGCTTCATGGGGATGAGACGGAAAGGCTGGGGCACAATACGGCCGTTGAAAGGGAAAGCGAGGTGGGATCAACGTGAAAATCCCGGGGGATTTTGCATTGGACGGGAAGAATGCGGCGTCGGGTGGGGATCAGCGTCTGGGGAAGACGGCGGTGAAGTAGAACAGACAGCGGTTGAGGTTCTGAGGGAACGAGGCTTCGTCGACGACCTTGCCGTCGTAGACGAGGCGTGCGACGTAACCGTAGTAGGCGCGTTTGCCGTAGAGTTTCTGTTCGGGCGGGGCGAAGGGCGGGCGGAAGTAGGTGACGGCGAGGATTTCCTCGCGGGTGGCTTTCCAGTCCGGGAGGATGGAGAGCCATTCGTCTTTGGGAGGGTTGGCGGTGGAGAGGTCGAGTTCCTCGTTATTGACGCGTTCGAAGAGGTAGATCTGGACCTCGACTTTTTCGCGTTCGACGAAGACGCCGGGGGCGGCTTTGAGGGGGACGTGGAGGAAGACGCGTTCGCCGCCGGAGCCGCCGTCGATTTCGGAGTCTTCGGCGCGGATGTTGCCGAACTGGAGAGGGCGGAGACGTTCTTCTTCGCGGCGTTTTTCGAGATTGAAGGAGAGGTAGGCGGCGTAGCGGCGGATGCCAGCGAGGAGGTTTTCGGCGATGGCTTCTCTGTATTCGGGGGAGGCGAGTTTGAGGGCTTCTTCTTTATTGGAGAGGTGGCCGAGGCGGCAGACGGCGGCGGGGAGATTGATGTCGCGGAGTTCGGCGAAGCGGGCGCGGCGGATGCCGAGGTCTGGGATTTTGAGGCTGCTGACGACGCTGCTTTGGAGGACGGCGGCGAGGGCGAGGCTTTCGCGGTCGTTGATGTTGCCGGCGTGGAATTTCTTGTCGATGTTTTCGCTGTCGGATTCGCTGGTAGCGGGGGTGCCTGCTGGTGGGAGCGTGCTGGTTTCGAAGCCGTGGGTGGCGGGTGAACCGGAGGCGGCGCGGAGTGAGAGGAAGATGGCTTCGCCGGAGACGGTGGTGGCGGTTTTCTGGCGATCGGCGGGGGAGACGGTGGAATCGTCTTTGCGGGTGAGGACGACTTTGAAGCCTGCGGCGGAGAGTTTGGCGGCGAGGCGGTTGGAGACGTCGAGGGTGAGGTCTTTTTCGGTGATGTGGGGGGTCTTGATGCCATGTTCGCGGCCGCCGCCTGAGGGGTCAAGGACGATGGTTTCGAGGACGGCTGGGTCGCGGCGTTCGCCTGGGTGGAGGATGGCGTCGATGACGTTGCGGACGTCGTAGACGGAGACCATGGGGCGGTCTTTGATTTCGACGACCGGGAAGGAGAGGTAGAACGTCCAGCCCATGATGCGGGCGGCTTTTTCGGAGCGGGTGAATTCGATGCGGAGTTTGCTGGAGGCGTCGCGGAGGATGATCTGGCGGCCGGATTCCTTGGGTTCGAGGAGACCGTAGTAGGAGGCGACCTGAGCCATGGGGACGTAGGCGCGGCGGAGGTGGTATTCCGGTTTCCACGCGACGCGCGGGGCGGCCGGGGCGGCGGCGGGTGGTTTGGGAGGGGGTTTTTTTGCCGAGTCGGCCGGCTTGCCCGCGCCTTGGGAGGCCCATGGCAGGAGGAAAGTGGCGAACAGGATGGGGAGGAGCGGCCTCAAGGGAAGGGGTGCGGGTGAATGGGCGGGAAGGATTAACTGCAAAACGGCGGTTGTCGCTGGCAAGTTCGAAGCGGGGGCAGGGGAATGGGGGTGGAGAGGGATGTGGCAAGGGAATGGGTGGCAGGGGAATGGGGATGAGTGGGGAGTTGAATAAAGAGACAGACCTCTTTGGGGAGGTGGGGCGCGGGTGGAGGGGGATGTGGCAAGGGAATGGGGGTGGAGGTGGATGATTGGACAGGGCTCTTGGGGAGGAGGGACGCGGGATAATGAGACAGACCTCTTCGGGGGTGTGGCAGGGAAATGGGTGAGGGGGTTGAGGGTGCGCGGGTGGACAATGGGACAGGGCACTTTGAGGTGTTGCGAGATTCCGCCGTGAGCATTGTCGCATCGCCCCCGACTCCATCCGCGACGTCGTCCTCTTGCCCCAGCTGAAGGCGAAGGATTGACTTGTCAGGACTGCGGCCGCCGATTCCTCTCCAGGGCGGGCGGGGCGTCGGGCGTTGCAGCCCGTGCCATGAATGTCTGCACAAGTCCCGCGTCGCTGTCCCTGCGCAATCTCCTGATCAGCGTGCTGCTGCACGCGTGGCTGGCGGCCCTGGCCATCCGGCTGGTCTGGCATTACTGGGAATCGCCGGTCGTCATCGAGCCGCACCGTTCGCTCGTGCCCCCGGGCGGCCACGGCGATGCCACCAGTCGGCAGGCCGCGCAATTTGTGCGCGAGTCCGTGCCGCGTGTGGCCTCGCTGGCCGGCGTCGACAGCCTGACAAGTCATGCTGCCGCGTCGTCAGGGTCGGCCCTGGCCGACATTCAGCCGGATTACCTCGCTGACATGCCCGGCCGGATCGCCCTCGCGCCGGAGATGATCTCGGCCGGGCTTTCCCTCTTCCACGGCAGCGGCCGCCTTGGTTCGGGCACCGGGTCCTGCTGCCCGGTGCGGACGACGGCACTCCATGTCGAGGCGACCGTGCCCCTCAGCGCCGCCGACATTCCAGGGAAACTGGCTGAGCTGCGCCGGCAGCTGCAGCGGCTCGATCCGCTGGCGCGCTTCACCTTGACGTGCCACGGCCGCACCCTCCGCCGCTTTACGACCGATGCCCTTGCCGCCACTTCCGACAATCAGGCCGCGGCGCTGCGCTTCGCCGAGACTTTCCTCACCGATGAGCTGACGAGCCCGGCCAACAACGTCAAAGGTGAATAATGAGACAGACCTCTTTGGGAGGGGTGGCGTGTGCGGAGGGGGATGTGGCAGGGGAATGGGTGGGGGGGTGGAGGGGGCGCGGGTGGACTATGGGACAGGGCGCTTTGAGGTGAGTCTTGGGAGGCGTGGGATAATGAGACAGACCTCTTCGGGAGGGGTGGCGCGGGTGGAGGGGGATGTGGCAAGGGAATGGGTGGCAAGGGAATGGGCGACGGGTTGGAGGGGAGGGCGAATAATGAGACAGAC
>JAIXPK010000058.1 GCA_027486335.1 Verrucomicrobiaceae bacterium
GCGAGGTTAGGGAGGAGGTCGCTGTCGGCGTCGAGGGCGGCGTCATTGACGGCTGGGTTGAGGCCGTAGGTGGTTTCCCAGCCGTCGGGCATGCCGTCGGCGTCGGCGTCGCGGAAGAGGTCGCGGATCCAGAGACCGTTGAGGAAGACCCCGTGCTGGTTGACGTTAGCGGTGTCTTTGCTTGTGGGGTCGCGGCGGGCGGAGATGGTTAGGCTGCCGGTGGCGTCGGCGCGGCCTTCGAGATTGATCTGGTACTGGGAGTTGGTGGTGGGGGCGATGCGGCCGTCGAAGGTGTAGTCTTCGGCGGTGCCGCCGCCGGTGATGGACCAGTCGGAGACGCGGGTGCCGCCGCTGCTTTGGTCGTAGGACCAGAGGGTGACGGCGTATTCTTTGTCAGGATCGAGGCCTGCGATGGTGATGTTGAGACCGCCGTCCGGGTTGGTGTTGGTGTTGAAGAGAGCGAAGATGAAGTCCTGGAGGAGGGCTTGCTGGGTGAAGTCGCCGTTATTGACAGGGAGGGTGCGTTTGCGGTCGTCGTAGGAAGTGGTGCCTGAGCCGGTGCCTCGGATGGTGACGGACTGGGTGCCGAAAGTGGCGGAGGTGATGACGGCGGGACCGAGGGCTCCGGTGAGGGCGGGGTTGATGGTCATGGGGAGGAAGCCTCCCTCGGTGTTGGCGGGGGTATTGTTAGCGGTGCTGCGCTGGTTGAAGTCGATTTTGAGGTCGACGGCGTGGAGTGGGGCGGCAGCGAGGAGGGCGAGCGCGAGCGAGCGGGGGAGACTCATGGGGGGAGGGGGATTGGCGGGCGAAGGTATGAAGGAATGGTGAGTAAAGGCCAGCAAAATTCCGCAGTCTCGCAGAAGGAGAGCTGTGGGGGACGGGAGAGGAAGTCAGGGTTTCTGAGGTGGGGGGGATTTGAGGCGGATGATGGTGTCTGGGACGGAGCAGAAGACGGAGCAGGACCAGATGGCTTCCATGCCTGGGACGAGGCCGACGTATTGGAATTCGCCGCTGTCTTCGAGGAAGGCGAGCATGTCTGGCCACGGGGCGGAATCGGGGTCGGAGGGGGAGGAGATGGAGTTGATGGCGTGGCGGTTGAAGAGGTAGATCCAGAGAGCTTTGCCGTCTTCGCGGCATTTGCTGGTGAGGTTAGTGAGGTCGGTGGTGTTTTCGAGGAGGTGGACGGCTGGGTCGTAGATGCGGATCTGGCCTGCGCCGGTGCCGAAGGTGGCGGTGACGACGTCTGGGTTGGGTTGGAGGGCTGGGGCTGAGCCGCGGGCGAGGGCGACGGCTTCGCGGATGGGCTGGCGGGGGATCTGCTGCTGACGGGCGATGGCTGGGGCGGAGGCGAGGGCGAAGAGGGCGGCGATGAGGAGCGGGGCGGCCTGGGCGCGGTGGGAGTCTGGGAAGAGAGAGGCGATGAAGCGGCCGGACCATGCGAGGGAGAGGGCGAAGAGGGGGATGAGGTAGAGGAGGTACCAGTTCATCATGGCGGAGTGGGTCAGGGAATTGTGGAGACAGCCGAGGGCTGCGCCGCCGAGGAGGGTGCCGGTGATGAGGCGGGTTTTCCAGTTTTCGCGGATGAAGAGGAAGAGGCCTGAGATGGAGAGGAGCGGGAGGATGAAGAGGAAGAGGACGCGTTGCCAGAGGGAGGCGGCGGTGAGGTCTGGGAGGGTGAGGCCGCCGCTAGTGCCCTTGGGATCGGCGTGGGAGCGGAGGCCGGAGAGGAGGTGGCTCCCGAGGTCTGCGTACCAGTGGAGGTCCATGGGGGCGTAGTGGTGGGAGCGCTTGAGGTAGGCGGAGATCTGGGGGGCGGAGGGGCCCATGATGAGGGCGACGGGGACGAGGGAGAGGGTACCTGCGGTGATGAGGCGGAGGGCGGCGGTGCGGCGTTCGGAGGGGGAGGCGCGGCGGGAGGAGAGGATGACGGCGAGGGCGGAGAGGTTGGCGGCGGCGACTGGGTAGACGGCTCCTGCGAACCAGATGAGGGTGACGGCCTGGGCGGCGGCGAAGCCGAGCCACCAGCGCCAGCGGTTGGACTGGAGGGCGCGGAGGAGGCACCAGAGGGCGGCGGTGGTGGCGAGGATCATGGTGGAGTAGCCGCGCATTTCGACGCTCCAGCGCTGGTGCCATGGGTGGATGGCGATGATGAGGCCTGCGGCGAGGCCGGTGCGTGGGTTGCCGAGGGCTGCGCCGATGAAGCCGGTGAGGGCGACGGTGAGGAGGCCGCTGAGCCACGGGAAGAGGCGGAGGTGTTGTTCGACGAAGGGTTTGGTGCCGTCCCATGAGCCGCCGGAGAGGGCGTGGGCGGCGCGAGCTTCGAGGGAGCTGCCGATGTGGTTGTTGCCTTTTTTATTGAGGAAGAGGGCGTCTTTCCATGTGGCGGCTTCGAAGTGGGGCTGGTCGGGGTAGCCTGCGCTGGGGTCGCCCCAGACGTAATAGCGGAGGTGCATGGCTTCGTCGTTCCAGAAGCTGTGGCTGAGGCGCGGGGAGCGGGCCCACATGGCGAGGATGGTGACGGCGGCGAGCATGAGCCAGACCCAGCGGCGGGCGGCTGGGGCGATGACGGGGCGGCCGTGGTCGGGTCGGACGGGAGCGGTGGGGAGGGACCACCAGCGCTGGGTGAGGAGGGAGATGAGGAGGAAGGCGAGGGCGAGGGCGGCTCCCCACCAGAGGCCCGCGGTGATGAAGTCGTCGAGTTTAGGGCCTTTCGGGGAGTTCCAGCGGGCGAGGAGTTTGGGGTTCCATGGTTTGACGGCCTTGATGAGGAAGGCGGCGAGCGCGATGGCTAGGGTGGAGAGGGCGACGAGGACGCGGATGGTGGCGGGATCGCGTCGGTCGATGAAGGAGCGCAGGCCTTGAGGAAGGGTCATGAGGGGAGCGGGTCGTGGCGGGAGGGCCGGGGGTTTATGGCGCAGCGAGGGTGAGAGGGCAAGTCCGGGGGGTGGTGGGGGTGATGAGGAACGCTTTTGCGCGGTGAGGGGAACGTGAGAGAATGGCGGGCATGAAGAGCAAGCGAATGCATCTGGGAGTACTGCTGGGCCTGTTGGGAGCGGCGGTATGGGTGAGCCGTGGACCGGAGGGTGGAGAGACGGTGGGTGAAAGGGAGCGGGTTGGGTTGAAGGAAGGGTTTAGGGATGTGGTGAAGGAGAGGGTGACTGTGGGTGGAGATGAGGAGGGAGTTGCAGGGAAGGGAGTGGCGCGGGAGGAGATTCCTGAGATTGCGGCATTTGCGGGGTGGGTGGGGCGGTGGGAGCGCGCCGGGAGTGAGGAGCGTGTGGGGATGGAGGCTGAGGGTGTGGGGTTGGCGCGGGAGCGGAGGAGGAGGATGGCGGATTTGATGGTGGCGGATCCGGAGCGGGCGTTGCGGGTGGCGGTGAGGGGTGCGGGTCAGGCGGGGTTGCCGGAGCGGGTGAAGGAACTGCTGGAGGAAGAGGTGAATGCGATGGGGAGTTTTTCGGTGGCGTGTGCGCGGCCTGCGCCTGGGCGGGAAGTGGAGGGCGGAGGGTTGTTGCGGTGGGCGGAGATTGGCGGGGAGGTGTACGAGGTGGGGGTGTATGGGGCTGGGTTAGAGTATGTGACGAAGGGTCGGGTGCCGTTGCGGGGGATTGCGCTGCCGGTGGAGGCGGCGACGAATGTTTCGGTGAATCCAGCGGTTAGGGTGGACAAGGTGATGGCGCTGGATTCCGAGCCTGCGGAGGTGGTGGAGGGCGTGGAGGATCGCGGGGTGGAGCGGGAGCGGGTGGACGGGTGTGCGGTGGAGGATGGGGTGGCGGTGCGGCTGGGCGGGGAGGTGCGGCGGTTCTGCTGTGCGGCGCACGGTAGGGAGTGGGCTGGGCGGGAGGTGGCGGCGTATGGGTTAGGCGAGCCGGATGTGCCGGTGATGGCGTCGGGCGGGGTTGGCGAGGTAGCGGCGAGCGGGTTGCCGGTGGCGGCGAGTGGCTATACGGAGGGATACAAGCGGATGCTGTTTCTGCGGCCGCGGTTCAGCGACAGCAGCAGTGCGCTAGCGGATACGATCAGTGATGCGCGGGCGACGGCGCTGATGAACGAGTTCATCAATCACATGAACAACCTGTCGTGGGGGCGGATCCGGATTGCGCCGCTGGGGCCTGGTGGATCGCAGTTCACACCGGCGCTGGCGATCGGGCGGCCGGCCGGGGATTATGACAATGCGGGGTTGTCGCGGTTGTATCCTGACGCGCGGGCGGCGGCTGCGGCGGCGGGTTTTGTGCTAGGAGATTTTGCGTTTGCGGGGGTATTCACGAACGGGCGGCCGGCGGCGGGTTATGCGGGGCTGGCGTATGTGGGTGGTGTGGGGATGCACCTTGCGAATGGTTATTACGGGCTGAGTGTGTTCACGCATGAATTCGGGCACAATCTGGGGCTGCCGCATGCGCACACGTGGGACACGGGGGACAACAGCATTATCGGGGATGGGTCGAATGTGGAGTACGGGAACAACCATGATCCGATGGGGAGCGGGGGTGACGGGATGCATTACACGTCGAGTCACAAGACTTCGATTGACTGGATACCGGCTGGTGAGAGTGCGCGGGTGACGGCGGCGGGAGTGTACCGGCTGCATGTGAGTGACGAGCCGCGGAACGGGAACGGGTTCCGGGGGTTGCGGGTGAGTCGTGATGCGGGGAGGGACTACTGGTTTGACTACCGGGCGACTTTGAGCGGGACGGAGTTCGAGCGCGGTCTGGTGCTGCATTTTACTAACAAGCAGGGGGAGGACAGTTACCGGGTGGATGCGCTGCCGAAGCAGAGTGGGCTGACCTTGCCTGTGGGGAAGACGTTTACGGATGCGGCGGCGGGGGTATCGGTGACGCCGCTGGGGACTGGGGCGGCGGCGTTTCCGCGGGCGATGGATGTGGCGGTGGGATTTGCGGTGAGTGGGAACCGTGCGCCGGAGGGGCGGCTGGTGGCGCAGGCGGGGCATGTGGCGAGCGGGGCGGAGTGTGTGTGGGAGGTGGAGGCGACGGATGCGGACGGGGACCGGCTGGCGTATTACTGGGATTTCGGGGATGGGACGCATTCGTGGGACAACGAGCCGGTGCAGCGGAAGACGTTTGGAGGGGATGGGGAGTATGCGGTGCAGTGTGTGGTGAGCGACTGCCGCGGGGGGACGTGGCGGAGGACGGTGGTGCAGCGGGTGGGAGTGCTGCCGACTGGGCAGGTTAGGATTTCGGGGCGGGTGGTGGACGGGGACAGCCAGCCGATGGGCGGGGTGCGGGTGTACACGGAGGGGAATCTGTATGCGTGGAGCGACAGTGACGGGAGTTATGCGTTGTGCCGGGTGCCGGTGGGGGTGCGGCGGATTGATGCGATGGAGGTGGTGGAGAACCGGCTGACGTTTGTGCGGACGTTCAGCAGCGGGATGAACTGGACGGCGAATGCGACGGGTGCGGATCTGTCGGTGGCGGAGACGGCGGCGGAGACGGTGACGGCATTGGTGCCGCGGCTGAGTGCATGGAAGTACGATGATTCGGGGACGGATCTGGGGACGGCGTGGCGAGCGAGGACGTTCAATGATGCGGCGTGGGCGCAGGGGCCTGGGTTGCTAGGGTACGGGAATGGTGGAGAGGGGACGGTGATCAGTTTCGGGCCGGATGCGCAGAACAAGCGGACGACGGCGTATTTCCGGCGGCGGTTCAGTGTGGCGAATCCGGCGTTGTACAAGGAGCTGCGATTGTTGTGTCAGCGGGATGATGCGGTGATGGTGTATCTGAACGGGACGAGGATTTATCAGGATAATTTTGCGGCGACGGTGACGGAGGCGAACATCACGTATGCGACGACGGCGTTGGATTCGACGGAGCCGGGGGTCTATCAGCAGACGAACGGGATCAGTCCGACGCTCCTGGTGGCGGGGGACAACTGGTTGTGTGCGGAGGTGCATCAGGTGGAGCCGACGAGCAGTGATCTGGCGTTTGATGGGGAGTTGCTGGGGGTGCAGGATGCGCCGACGGCTGGGGCGCAGGCGGCTTACCTGACATTTCCGGAGAGCGGCGGGCGGCTGGTGGCGGGAGTGCCGGTGGTGCTGACGGCGGAGGCTCGGGCGCGGACGGCGACGGTGACGAAGGTGGAGTTTCTGATCGACGGGGTGAAGGCTGGTGAGGATGTGACGGCTCCATATGCGCTGACGTGGAGCAATCCGACGGCTGGGGCGCATGTGCTGCGGGTGGTGGCGACGTTCAGTGTGGGGAGTCCGCTGACGTCGGGAGCGGTGGCGGTGACGGTTGGGCCGGCTCCGGTGGATTTGATTGGTGCGGGGAGTGTGTGGAAGTGGCGTGCGGCGACGGCGGCGGCACCGGTTGGGTGGGAGCGGCCCGGGTTTGACGACAGCGGGTGGAGCAGCGGGGCTGGTCAGTTAGGGTACGGGGATGGGGATGAGGTGACGAACATCAGTCCTGGAGGGGCGAGGTATTTGAGGGCGCAGTTCCGGCGGACGTTTGCGGTGGCGGATCCGCGGGCGGTGAGTGGGTTGCGCTGTCGCTTGGTGCGGGATGATGCGGCGGTGGTTTATGTGAACGGGGTGCTGGCGTTCCGGCATAACATCCGGGCGGACGGGACGGCGCAGGCGGCGGGGAGTGAGGAGAATGCGTGGGTGGAAGCGGTGCTGGATGGCGGGTTGCTGCGGGCTGGGTTGAATACGGTGGCGGTGGAGCTGGTGCAGGAATCGGCGACGAGTTCGGATGCGAGTTTTGACCTTGAGTTGAAGGTGGATGTGGGAACGGGGCGGGGACGGGGCGTGTATGTGGCGGCGCGTGGGGCGGTGCTGCTGCCGGAGGTGCCGGTGCTGACGGGAGAGGTGCTGCCGGGGCCTGGGTTGGGGGTGCGGCGGGTTGAGTGGCTGGTGAACGGGGTGAAGGTTGGGGAGAGTGGCGAGTGGCCTTGGAGTGTGGCGTGGAGTGGAGCGGTGGTGGGGAGTCATATGGTGATGGCGGTGGCGACGGACAGTGCGGGGGCGGTGTTCACCGGGCCGGGGGTGACGCTGGTGGTGCGGCAACCTGCGGTGGCGACGGTGCTGGTGAAGCGCGGGGAGGTATGGAAGTATGAGGACCGCGGGGTGGATCCGGGGCCTAACTGGCCGGGGCGGACGAGTTTTGACGATACGGCGTGGCGTGAGGGGCCGGGTCGGTTAGGGTACGGGGGAGACGGGGAGGTGACGGCGCTGGGTTATGATGATGCGGGGGCGAAGCCGGCGACGGTGTATTTCCGGAAGAAGTTCACGGTGACGGATCCTGCGGCGTTTGATGCGCTGCGGCTGCGAGTGGTGCGGGACGACGGGGTTTCGGTGCAGTTGAACCGGGTGGAGCTGCTGCGGGACAACCTGCCGGAGGGAGTGCTGGCGTTTTCGACGCTGGCTAGTGCGGCTGCGGAGGACGAAGTGAATCCTGTGGAGGTGGTGGTGCCTGTGACTGGGTTGAGGGCCGGGGAGAATCAGCTGGCGGTGGAGGTGCATCAGTCGGCGGTGGGGAGCAGTGATCTGGGTTTTGATCTGGAGCTGGCTGGGTTGAAGGCACCGGCGGCGGGTGGGGCGTCGGTTTGGCTGACGGCACCGGCGGCGGGTCAGGTGGTGAAATCCGATGAGCCGTTAGGGTTTGCGGTGGCGACGGCGAATCTGCCGGGGGCGGTGAGGAGGGTGGAGTATTTTGCGGGGAATGCGAAGTTAGGCGAGGCGGTGAGTGCGCCGTGGGGGCTGGTGTGGGCGAGTGCGCTGAAGGGGAGTTACGGGGTGCGGGCGCGGGTGGAACTGGTGAGCGGGGCGTCGCTGACGACGGCTGTGGTGCAGGTGACGGTGGGGTCGCCGGTGACGGTACAGCGATTGATCTGGTCGGGGGCGGACTGGCGTTTTCTGGATACCGGGGTGGCTCCTGCGGCTGGGTGGACTGGGGGTGTGTTTGATGATGCGGCGTGGAAGACCGGGCGGACGAGGTTAGGGTTCGGGGGTGACGGGGAGACTGGTCAGGTGACGCCGGGGCGGACGGTGTACTGGTTCCGGCGGGCATTTGCGGTGCCTGCGGGGTTGGTGTTCAGTGCGGCGAGACTGCGGGTGATGCGGGACGACGGGATTCAGCTGTATCTGAACGGGAACCGGATCTGGGTGAACAATCTTCCTGACAATCCAGGGCCTGCGGATCTGGCGACGGTGAGTGTGGGTGGGGCGGATGAGCAGACGTGGCTGACGGTGCCGCTGGCGGTTTCTGCGCTGACGGCGGGGAACAACGTGTTTGCGGCGGAGATCCGGCAGAACGCGGCGACGAGCAGCGATCTGGGATTTGATCTTGAGTTAGAGGTTGAGACGGTGACGGGCGGCGGGCTGGTGAACACGGCTCCGGTGGTGGTGCCGCGGCTGGGATTGACGGAGACTGGCGGGACGGGATTGCAGCTGACGCTGCCGGATGCGGCGGGGCGGATTTACCGGATTGAGAGTTCGGTGAATCTGGGGGTGTGGGGAACGGAGAGCACGCACATCATGAACGGGAATGTGCTGACGGTGCCGCTGACGCGGGCTGGGCCGGGGCGGTTTTACCGGGCGCGGTGGATGAGTGCGCCGTGAGGGCGCGGACGACGGCGCGGTGGGCGACGGCGCGATCCGGCTGGCCGAGGCGGAGGTAGATTCTGGCCAGGTAGCGATGGCCCATGAGGTTGCCGGGCTGCATGGAGAGGCCGGTTTCGAAGGAAGCGGCGGCGCGTGCGAAGTCGGCGGATTTGGAGAGGATGGCGCCGAGGCGGAAGTGTGCTGCGGGGAACCAGTACTGGAGTTCGAGGGCTTGGAGGGCGGCGGCGGCGGCGTCATCGTTGTGGTCCTGTCTGGCTAGGGCGCTGGCGAGGCCGAGGAGGGCTCCGGGGTTGTCGGGTTCGAGGGTGAGGGCGCGGCGGAAGGCGGCTTCTGCGGCTGGCCAGTTGCGGAGCTGGAGGTGGAACGAGCCGTATTGTTCGTGGACGGCGGGGAGTTGGGAGTCGGAGGGGATGGAGTCGAGGGCGAGGAGGGCGTCGGCTGGCTGACCGGAGGCGGCGAGGAGATTGGCCTTCATGCGGGAGAGAGGTTCCGAGAGGCCGAGGTCGGATTCCGCGGCGTGGAGGGCGGTGGCGGCTTGTGTGAGGAGACCGCGCATGAGGAGGACCTGGATGGCCTTGAGGCGGTAGCGGAGGACGGAGGGGTAGTCGGAGGCTAGTGAGTCGGCTTCGGAGGAAGCCTCGACGAGGTGGGAGGCTTGGGCGAGGGAGGCGACGCGGTTGTAGCGGAGTTCTGCGGCGGCCTGGGCGGCGAGTTCTGCGGCGGAGGCGGTGGCGTCGTCGATGTAGCCGAGGCCTGCGAGTTGATCCATGAGGAGTTTTTCTTCGGCGGCGCTGGTGATGGAGGAGAGAGGTTGGTTAGGAGAGGAGGGGCGGATGTGGTCCCATGAGGGGATGCGGCGGATGGGTTCCGGGTTTTCGAGGGCGGTGACCATGACCTTGCCGTCCATGTTGTCGGCGACGGGGAGGCCGCAGAGGTGGAGGATGGTGGGGGTGATGTCGAGGACGGTGGCACCGGTGATGGTTTCGTTAGAGACGATGCCTGGGCCGGCCATGACGAAGATGCCGAAGGGTCGGTGCCATTGGGCCATGGAGGAAGATTGATCGGCGCGGGTGCCGGGGCGGAGGTGACCGCTTTCGAAGCCGTGGTCGGAGACGAGGATGACGGTGGTGTCCGGGCCTGCGAGGTGGAGCATGCGGGCGAGCATGGCGTCGTGGAACCGGCAGGCGGTGGTCATGACTTGGCCGTAGGTGGCGGCGTCAGTCGGGGAGACGCCCGGGAGGAGGGGCGGGTGGAACGGCATGAAGTGGTGCGCGAATTCGTCGAGGGCGCGGAAGTAGACGCCGAGGAAGTTCCATGGTTCGTGTTCGAGGACGTGGGTGGCGGCGGCCTGAAGGGAGGCGGTGGAAGAGAGGATGAGGGCGATCTGCTGGAGGCGGGAGCGGGTGAGATCGTCGGATTGGTCGAGGGAGGCTGCGGAGGGGACGAAGGGGAGGAGTTGATCGCCTTCGATTTCGGCTGGGTGGACGCGGAGGGGCGCGAGGGCTGGGGCGCGGTCGGGAGGGTGGACGGAACCGTCGGGAACCGGCCATGGGGCGGAGAGGGGAGCGGTGGGGAGGGGGAAGCGGTCGCTGAGGCAGAGCCCGTTGAGAGGTTCTGCGGGGTGGCTGGCGAACCAGCCGATGGAGTGTGAGGGGAGGCCGGAGTGGGAGAGGATGTTCCAGAGGGCAGCGCCGTGGCGGGAGGAACTGCCGGTGTTGCGGACGCCGCCTGTCAGGGGGTCAGGTTCGACGAAGCCGAGGACCCCGTGGCGGAAGGGGAATTTGCCGGTGGCGATGGTGGTCCAGACGGCTGGGGAGAGGACGGGTTCGACGGTGGCGAGGTTGCCGCGGACCCCGCGGGCGATGAGACTGGCGAGGGCGGGCATTTCGCCTGCGGCGAGGAGGGGGTCGAGGATGCGCCAGTCGGCGGAGTCCCAGCCGATGAGGAGGATTTTGCGCGGGGATGCGGGCATGAGGAGGGCAGCAAAACGGGAGCGCCGTTTGGAGGGCGCTCCCGTTGGGGAAGGGATGTGGAGAGAGGTACGGGAAGTGCCTCTTTCAATCAGACCGAAGCGCGGCGGCGGCGCCATTGGGCGAGGCCTGCGGCGCCTGCGGCGAGGAGGCCGAGGGAGCCGGGTTCCGGGACGGCGCCTGCGGTGATGGAAGCGCCGGTATTTTCGTAGGCCCAGTCGACGACGTTGCCGTCGCCGGTGGTGCCGACGGACATGCGTGCCCAGCCGTAGAGGGTTCCGGCGGGGCCGCCGGCATTATTGGAGGTGAAGCGGAAGCCGAGGAGGCCGGTGGTGCCAGCCGGGATGGCGACGCCGCCGAAGAAGCCGTTGCCGGAGAAGAGGGAAGCGGCGGTGATGGGGGTGCCGAAGGCGAGGTCAGCGGCGTCGGCTCCTGCGAGGACGACGGCGGTGTTGTTGTTCATGTAGATCCGGCCACCGATGGCGTAGGGATTGACGTCCCAGCCGTCTGGGCGAGTGCCTTGAGCGGAGGTGAAGGGGGCTTCGAAGTCGAAGTAGACGCCGCCGTTGGTGGAGAGGACGGGGACATTCTGGAGACCGCTGTAGATGACGGCGGCGCTGGCGGAAGAGGAGGTGCTGACGGCGGCGGCACCGGTAGCGGCGGCGGCGGCGAGGCGGAAATGGGAGTCGAGACGGGACTTGATGGAGATCATGACGGTTAGGGTATTGTGAAGCGGTGAAAAGGGATGGGGGAAACCCTAAGGATTCCAGTATGAGAGACGCGGCGGGATCCGTCAAGTTACCGATTACGGTCAAAGAGTTACGTGCGAAGATGAAGGGATCGGGAAAAGCAGCGGGCAGAGGGTTTGGGGAGAGGGATTGCGGATTGACCGGGAGGGGGAACGCCGTTCCGTTGGGGGAGAAACGCGCTGAATGACTGTTGTGACTGAATTTACCTCGCCCCATCTGCTGGCCCTGACGAATTCGGGATCGGAGCGTGCATTGAAGCTGGAGGTTGGGGCGGCGGGTTTGGATTGGCGGCCGGGGTTTCAGGCGAAGGGGATGGTGGCGTTCAAGGCTGGGGATGGGGTGGGGGAGTTCGGGCGGGAGGCATTGAGGGTGCCGCTGGCGTTTGCGAGGCGGCTGAGTTTATTTGCGGGGAAGGCGGGGACGCGGGAGGGAGCGGAGGAGGTGGTGCGGGGAGTGGGTGGAGCGGGGATGGTGGTGCATCATCTGGGATTGGAGAAGGGACGGCTGGTGTCGGTGGGAGGGTGTGGGTTGGGGGAGCGATTGGCGGATGGGGCGGTGGTGGGGACGGTGATTGAGGTGGGGCCTGAGGATTACTGGACGGGGTTGCACTGGCATGGGCGGCTGCTGAGTCCTGATCCGGGGGGAGCGAGTGGGATTGAGTTGCCGGAGGATGCGCCGTCGCGGGCGTGGCTTAAGCTGGAGGAGGCGGTGCGGTTTTTTGATTTGAGGTTTCGGGCGGATGACGTGGTGGTTGAGCTGGGGTGTGCGCCTGGGGGAGTGATCCTGGCGTTGCTGCGGCGCGGGGTGTCAGTGATCGGGGTGGATCCGGCGCGACTGGCTCCGGTTGTGATGGCGTCGGCGGTGGCGGAAATGCCGCGGGCTGGGGTTGGAGGGACGGCGCCGTGGGTGGTGCATTGCCGGAAGCCGGCGGCATTGGTGAGCAAGCGGGATCTTGGGGGACGGGCGACGTGGTTCATGTCGGACATGAATCAATCGCCGGCGGTGGCGATCACGGAGTGCCGGCGGTGCATTGGGATGTGTCCGTCGATCCGGTCGGCGGTGATCACGCTGAAGCTGACGGATTTTGCGGAAGCGTCGGCGCAGGGGGAATGGCTGGCGGCGATGCGGGCGATGGGGTTCCGGACGGTGCGGTTACAGCAGATGGCGGTGCATCACCGCGAGCTGGCGCTGGTGGGGCTGGAGAGAAGTGAGAAGTGAGATTGAATTGTTAGGAGGGGGGGCTGTTTCGCCCTTTCAGGGCTTGAGGTTTATGTTATGAGCAACCTGGGGCGATGCCCCGCGCTATCACATGTGGCGCCTTTGGCGTGGGGGGAGGGCTCGTGGGGAGAGGGGCTTGGGTTGGGCCGGGCCAGCGGGCTGGCTCCGGGAAAGCGGCAGCAGGCTTCCGCAGTCCAAGGTTACGGTTCCCGTAACTGAGGGAGGGCTTGTGGGGAGGGGGCCGACGGGGACGTCGGCGGGCCCGGGGGTTGCTAGACGCGGCGGAGGACGACGCTGCCGAGTGCGGAGGCGAGGGCGAGGAGGGAGCACCATGATTCGAGGCCTTTGCGGGTGCGGGCGGGGCGGAGGCCTTCGCGGACGGAGGCTGGGGCGAAGGCTGGTGCGGCGGCGAGGGCGGGTGGGACGTCGCGGGTGAGGCGGTATTCGGGCGGGGACGGGCGGTTGTAGTGGAGGACCTTGAGTTTGTTGCTGTCCTTGTCGCGGAGGCGGAGCGTGAGTTTTTCGCGGCCTTCGAGCGGGAGGGAAGCGGAGTAGCGGCCGAGCCCGCGTTCTTCGATGGTGACTGGGAATTCGCGGCTGTTTTCGTCGACGGCGAGGGCGTCCCACTGGAGGTTGCCGACTGGCATGCCGTCCGGGTCGCGGCGGGTGATGTCGATGAGCCAGCGGTTCTGGTCGATGGCGGAGCGGACCTCCATGCCCTCGGTGTCGTTTTTGCGGAGGATGGAGCGGAGGACCTGGGCCCAGAA
>JAIXPK010000185.1 GCA_027486335.1 Verrucomicrobiaceae bacterium
GTGGCGGGGCGGCGGATGTCGTCGTGGCGGTATTCGAAGCGGATGCGGTGGTCGAGGCCGAGGTCGAGCCATGCGGGGCCCTGCCAGTTGGCGGGGCCTTTGACGGGGGCGCGGCTGGCATATTTGGGGGGATCGGGGTCGCGGGTGGTGCTGACGCTGAGGGGAGCGCGGTAGTAGCCGGGAGAATCTGCGGCCGTGGCGGGCGGCGATGCGAGGAGCAGCGCGCAGGAGAGAGCCATGGGGAGGAAGGACGGCGGCATGGGGGTTTCTGCTTATGGAAACTACATTGCGCAAGTAGGACTTTAACGAGCCCGATGAAAAGACTTGCATATTCCTCCATGCTCATATACAGATTCTTTGAACCAAGAAATGAAACTGATGAAAACGATGCAAAGCGGACAATTGAGTGGGGATCTGGGTGGGTGTTATCTATTGGATGTGCGGACGCCTGGGGAGTATGCGGGGGTGCACATTGAGGGGGCGGAGCTGATGCCGCTGGGGGAGATGGAGGTGGAGCGGGTGAAGGGGGCGATGGGTGGGAGGCGGTGTGTGGTGGTTTGTCAGTCGGGGATGCGGGCGCGGAAGGCGGCGGAGCAGCTGGAAGCGGCTGGGGTGGAGGCAGTGGTGCTGGAGGGTGGGATGGCGGCGTGGGAGCAGAAGGGGTTGCCGGTGGTGAGGGGTGAGGGTGGCGGGTTGCCGTTGCAGCGGCAGGTGTTTCTGGTGATTGGGGCGATGGTGCTGGCTGGGGTGGGGATGTCGTGGTGGGTGGATCCGCGGTGGCTGGGTTTGTCGGTGTTTGCGGGGTGTGGATTGATAGTAGCTGGGGCGACGGGGTTCTGCGGGTTGGCGTTAGTGATGGCGAAGATGCCGTGGAACCGGGTGAAGCCTGCGGGAGCGGGGGCGGGCTGTGCGAGCGGGTCGTGCTGTTCGTGAGGGGAGGAGAGAGAACGAGTTTACCTGACTGAATTATGAAAAAGAGAATTCTGATTGTTGGTGGAGTGGCTGGCGGGGCGTCGGCGGCGGCGCGGTTGAGGCGGCTGGATGCTGGTGCGGAGATTGTGATGCTGGAGCGCGGGCCGTTTGTGTCGTTTGCGAACTGCGGGCTGCCCTATCATGTGTCGGATGTGATTGCGGACGAGGCGTCGCTGACGGTGGCGTCGCCGCAGTTGTTCCGGGAGCGGCACGGGATTGAAGTGCGGACGGGGCATGAGGTGGTGTCGATTGATGCTGGTGCGAAGACGGTGCGGGTGCGGGTGCTGGCGAGTGGTGAGGAAGTGGAGGAACGTTATGATGCGCTGGTGCTGTCGCCGGGGGCGTCGCCGGTGCGGCCGCCGCTGCCGGGGATTGATCTGCCGGGGATCCTGACATTGCGGAACATTCCTGATGTGAGGAAGATCCGGGAGTGGATCCGGGAGCGTGGGGTGAAGCGGGCGATTGTGGCTGGTGCTGGGTTCATCGGGCTGGAGATGGTGGAGAATCTGCATGCGATGGGGATTGAGGTGACGGTGCTGGAGATGCTGCCGCAGGTGATGCCGCCATTGGATGCGGAGATGGCGTGGTGGGTGGCGGAGCATTTGAGGGCGAAGGGAGTGACGCTGGCGTTAGGGGATGGTGTGGCGGAATTTGAGGCGACGGAGAGCGGGGGTCTGGCGGTGCGGACGGCGGGTGGGGTGCGTCACGAGGGGGACATGGTGATTCTATCGATCGGGGTGAGGCCGGAGACTGGGCTGGCGAAGGCGGCGGGGCTGGAGCTGGGGCCGCGCGGGGGGATTCGGGTGGACGACCGGATGCGGACGTCGGATGCGAGCATCTGGGCGGTGGGTGATGCGGTGGAAGTGGTGGACCGGGTGAGTGGGCAGCCGGCGCTGATCCCGCTGGCTGGGCCGGCGAACCGGCAGGCGCGGATAGCGGCGGCGTCGATCTGCGGGCACGAGGCGCGATTCAGCGGCGTGCAGGGGACGGCGATCTGCGGCGTGTTAGGATTGACGGTGGCGGCGACGGGGGCGAGCGAGAAGGCACTGGAGCGTGCGGGGGAGAAGGATTACGAGAAGGTGTATCTGCATCCTGCGAATCATGCGACGTATTATCCCGGGGCGTCGTCGATGCATCTGAAGGTGGTGTACCGGAAGACGGACGGGAGATTGCTAGGAGCGCAGGCGGTGGGAGGCGAGGGAGTGGACAAGCGGATGGATGTGCTGGCGGTATTCCTGCAGATGGGGGCGACGGTGCATGATCTGGCGGAGGCGGAGCTTTGCTATGCGCCGCAGTACGGATCGGCGAAGGATCCTGTCAACATTGCGGGGATGGCGGCGGTGAATGCGCTGGAAGGACTGAGTCCGCTGACGCACTGGAACAGCGTGCGGGACGGGGCGCTGCTGGTGGATGTGCGGGAGGTGGACGAGTTTGAGGAAGGGCATGCGGAGGGGGCGATGAACCTGCCGCTGAGCGGGCTGCGGGATCGCTGGCGGGAGCTGCCGGCCGGGCGGGAGCTGCATGTGTACTGCGGGGTGGGGCTGCGCGCGCACAATGCGGTGAGGTTTCTGCGCCAGCAGGGGTATGCGGCGTGGAATCTGTCAGGGGGCTGGAAGTCCTATGCGGCGGCGAAGGCGACGGGCAAGGGATGAGGTGGGGGCGCAATCCCGTTGGGATTGGGGGGCGTGCGGGGAGACAAGGCCGGGACGGCCTTGCTACGGTTGGGGGTGGAGCGTGCGGGGGGACGAGGGCGGGAGGCGCTTGCTACGTGGGCGGGGTCAGGTGGTGAGGAACCTGCTGATGAGAGGGTGGAGGTTGTGGATTGTGTTGGCGGGCCAGAGGTTCTGTGGGGTCATGATGGCGTGGTCGAGGGAATGGTGTTCCGGCCATGATGGTTCGAGAGGGATGCGGGGGATGGCGGCGGCGATGATTTCGCGAGCGGCGGCGGCATTGGCGGAGAGGTGGCCCATGACGGTCTGAGCGCTGACGGGTTCCTCCTCGTGTTTCCAGCAATCGTAGTCTGTGATCATGGCGAGGGTGGCGAGGGCGATTTCGGCTTCGCGTGCGAGTTTGGCTTCCGGGAGGTTAGTCATGCCGATGACGTCGAAGCCGAGCTGGCGATTGGCCTCGCTTTCCGCGCGTGTGGAGAAGGCAGGGCCGTCCATGTTGACGTAGGTGCCGCCATTGTGGACGCGGCGGTTCTGTTCGGTGCAGACCGAGTGGAGGAGAGAGCGGAGAGGGGTGCTGACGGGGTCAGCGAAGCCGACGTGGGCGACGATGCCATTGCCGAAGAACGTGTGGTGTTCGCGGCGGCTGGTGCGGTCGAAGAACTGGTCCGGGAGGACGATGTCGCGGGGTTGATAGGCTTCGCGGAGACTGCCGACGGCGGTGACGCAGATGATCCAGCGGACGTTGAGGGAGCGGAGAGCCCAGAGATTGGCGCGGTGATTGAGTTCGGTGGGGAGGAGCCGGTGGCCGCGGCCGTGGCGAGGGAGGAAGCAGACCTTGCGGTTGGCGAAGGTGCCTGCGGTGATGAGGTCGGAGGGGCGGCCCCATGGGGTGTCGACGGCGACGTCCTGACGGTTAGAGAAGCCGTCGAGGTCGTAGAGGCCGCTGCCGCCGATGATGGCGATGGCGGGAGGAGTGGAGACAGCGGACATGGCGGGATGGGGAGGTGGGCGGTGATCAGCGTTCGCGGAAGAAGTCGGTGGTGCCGAGGACTTCTTCGGCATTGAGGCGGTGGCGGGCGAGCGGTGAGGCGCGTGGTGGCGGGGGTGGTGGTTGGGCGGCGAGGCAGTCGCGGAGACGCGCGGCGGAGCGTGTGGAGCAGGCGCGGACGAGGGCGAGGCGGGTGTCGTTGCCGAAGACGGTGAGGAGGAGGAAGCGGGAGTCGACGGGGCCGAGGTGGAAGTGCTTGTGGCGGCCTTCGTGGGAGAGGCCTTCGAAGGCGGATTCGCCGAGACGTCGTGCGGTTTCGCGGACGGCGTGATAGGCACCTGCAGCGAGGGCGGCGGTTTCGCCGTGATCGTGGAGGGAGTCGTCTCCGGCGAGGGCGCAGACGGTGCCGCTTTCCTCGATGAGAGCGGCGCAGGAGGCGTCGGCGTCGTTGCAGTGAGCGACGAGGATCTGGCGGAGTGCGGCGGCGGTTTCCCGGTCCATGAAGAGAGGGCTTGAGGGAGCAGGGAAGAAGGGGTCCATGAGGAGCGGGATCAGAGGGAAGCGGGGACGCGAGCGTGGAGGGAGTGGAAGCGGCTGACGACGAGGCGGGCGAGGGAGTTGAGGGTGTTGAAGACGCCGGTTCCGGAGGTGGCGGAGGCTTCGCAGACGGTGAGGTGCGGGGCGGAGCTGCGGAACGATTGATCCATGACTTCGCGAGGGAGGGCGTTGGGGAGGTCGCGTTTGTTGTACTGGAGGACGATGGGGAGGGAGTCCGGGTGGGTGCGGTTGGCGGCGAGGTGCTGGTGGAGGGCGTGCCATGCGGCGAGATTGTCAGGGGCGCGGCGAGGGTCGCTGTCGGCGACGAAGACGAGGCCATCGGCTCCGCGGAGGACGATCTGGCGGGTGGCGTTGTAGTTTGCCTGACCGGGGACGGTGTAGAGCTGGAAGCGTGAGCGGTAGCCGTTGATGAGGACGCTTTCGACGGCGAGGAAGTCGAAGAAGAGCGTGCGGTCGCTCATGGTGGCGAGGGTGATGAGATCGCTGCGTGCGGAGTTATCGAGCCGCTGGTGGATCCACGCGAGGTTGGAGGTTTTTCCGGCCATGGGGGTGCCGGTGTAGACGAGTTTGAAGGTGATCTCGCGGGATTCGTCGTTGAGGATGGCCATGGTGCGTGAGGATCAGGAGGCACCGGCGAGGGCGCGGACGGTCATGGTGAGTTTTTCACGGATGCCGTCGGCGAGATGAGGGGAGGAGTGTTCGACGGCGAGGCACCAGTCGTTTTCCATGAAGAAGCTGCGGGAGAGGTTGGCGGACTGGACGGTGAAGGTGCCTGAGCCGTTGAGGTCCATGGCATTGGAGAGGGAGCGGAGGGCGGCGGTGGCGGCGGGAGCGGATTGGCGGAAGCGTGGGAAGGCGGGAGAGGTTGCGGGAGCTTCTGCGGCGATGTCGTGGCCTTGGAGGAGGAGGCAGGAGAGGATGCCGGGCAGGGATGCGCAGTGGGCGGCGGTCATGGCCGGGGTGACTGGGCCGCGGCACATGAAGAGGGCCTGCAAGGCGAGTTGGGTGCGGTCGGCGGGGACCGGCTGGCATTGCAGGATGACGGGTTGGGTGGGTGGGGAAGCTGGGATGGTGGCGTGGCGATCCGGGGATTGGGGCGGAGGCAGGCACAATTCGGTGGCGCGTCTGGGCGGGCCGAGTTCTGCGAATCCGGGCACGTCGGGTGTCGTCGTGGGATTCGCGGGGTTTTTGGGGACTGATGGTGCGGGATTGAAGGGAACTGGGAGGGGAGCGGGGAGGAGGTCGCGGTCGTCAGCGGCGGTGACGGGGCGCTGGAAGAGGGCGGGGCAGGCGTGGTAGACGGCGGAGAGCCGGAGGGGAAGGTGGCTGGAGGGGGCGAGCGGCAGGAGGATGAGGGTGTCGTCGGGTGGGCCTGCGGGGCGGATGAATTCCGGTGGGAGGAGCCTGCGGAGGTCCTTGGCGGTCATGGCGCCGGGGATGGGGGTGGCGGCGGCAGGTTGGCGGGCCGGAGCTGGGGAGGCGGGCGAGGCCTGCGGGGAGTGAGCCGGGATCCCTGAGGGGTGCGGACGACGGAAGAGATGACGCAGATCGAAGGACATGGCGGCTACGCCGCGACCGCTCGCGGGACAGACCGCCAGTAGTCAGGAGACGGACGGCTTGTCAAGATGATTGAACCTTCCGGAGGGGTGAAAGAACGGATGGGTGAGGGAATCGGCGGAGGTTGAACAGTCCGGTGGGTGAGGTTGTCGGAAGTTCCGAGTGCCGCTGCCGCGTTCCCGCAAAAAATCATGTTGCGTGGCGTGCGGCGGCCAGACGACATCCAGAAACGATTTTCCGCTGCCTCTTTCCCGTTTAATTTCATGAACCGCACTGCTGTTTCCGCTCTCGCCGCTGTCTGCCTGCTTCCTGGGTGTACTGCCATTGACCTGCTGCTTGATCCGCAGCCGCCGTTCAAGGCAGCGGATCCGATGGCGGTGGTGCCGCAGGATTTTCTGTTCAACCGGTATGCGCCGCTGAACCGCTGGCTGGACACGGCGGAGCGGGTGCTGATTCTGGACACGCCGCTGAAGAGTTGTTTTGATCATGAGGCGCTGCGGGGGATCCGGTACCAGTGGGTGATTGAGCCGAAGGAGAATCCGGTGGTCAACATTGACCGGGTGGCGATGACGCGGAGGCAACTGCTGTGGGCATTGGGGCAGGATCACCTGATTCAGATGACGCCGAAGTTCGGGCCGCAGGGGGAGCTGGAGTATCTTGAGCTGCGTTCCCGGAACAGTGCGTTGCAGGATCCGAGTCGGTTCGGGTTCAGTGAGGCTGACCGCAAGCGCAACTGAGGGCTGCAAGGCGATGGGATCACCAGCTGTTGTCAATTTTGCGCCGGACGCGGGTTCGGTGGAGATCCGTGAGATCGATGCGCCGGAGATCGGGGACGAGGACGTGCTGCTTGAGGTGGCGGCGGTGGGCGTCTGCGGGAGTGATCTGCACCAGTGGACGGCGGATCATTCGTGGCCGGTGAATTATCCCGTGGTGCTAGGACATGAGTTCGGTGGGAGGATTGTGCGTGCGGGGAGTGCGGTGACGCACTGGAAGGAAGGGGATCGGGTGGTTTCGGAGACGGCGGCGATCATCAGTGCGGACAATCCGATGAGCCGGAGAGGGCTGTACAATCTGGATCCGACGCGGAAGGGATTTGGTTATGGGGTGAACGGGGCGATGACGAAATATGTGAGGGTGCCGTCGCGGATTCTGCATCATGTTCCAGAAGGGCTGCCGTTCGAGCAGGCGTGCCTGACGGAGCCTTGCTGTGTGGCTTATAACGCGGTGGTGCGGAATGCGCGGATCGAGCCGGGGGACCGGGTGGTGGTGCTGGGGCCGGGGACGATCGGGATTCTGTGTGCGGCGATGGCGCGGTTGTGCGGGGCGCAGGTGGCGCTGGTGGGGCTTCCGAAGGATGCGCACCGGCTGGAGATTGCGCGAGGTTACGGGTGCGAGATCATCATCGGGGATGCGAAGCCATGGGCGATGGAGCGGGACGGGCTTGGGTGCGACGGGGTGATTGATGCGGCGGGAGCGAGTGCGACGCTGAAGATTGCGCTGGATATTGTGAGGCCGGCGGGATGGATCAGCAAGGTGGGCTGGGGTCCGCAGCCGTTAGGGTTCAATCTGGATCCGCTGGTGCAGAAGAACATCACGCTGCAGGGGAGTTTCAGTCACAACTGGCCGATCTGGGAACGGGTGATTGCGCTGCTGGCGAGTGGTCAGCTGGATGTGCGGCCGATCATTGGCGGGGTGTGGCCGGTGACGGAGTGGCACGAGGCATTTGAGAAGATGCACTCGGGCGAGGTGGTGAAGAGCGTGCTGCGGCCGGTGTGAGGTTGAGGTTAGGCGGCGTCAGCGTTCTTCGAGCAATTCGCGGATGATCTGCCATTCGGAGGCGAGGTCCTGGGAGCGACGCACGGTGCGGCTGAGTTCGTAGAGGCAGGCACCGACGAGTTGACGGAAGCGGCTGAGGGCGACGGTGACGTCGCGGATTTTGATGCCGAGTTCTGCGGCGAGGTCGGCGTGGGAGCGAGCGGGGCCGGAGCCGTCGAGCATGGGGCGGAGGGCGGTGAAGAGGGCGGACTTGCCGCGGCGGGCGCTGCGGGTTTCGGCGGCGGAGAGGGCTTTTTCGAGGAGGCAGAAGGCCCATGCGCGGTCGAATTCGAGGTCGGGGCCGCGCTGGCTGCGGTCGGCGAAATCCGGGTGCGATGAGGCGTGGCCGTCGAGCGGGACGAGCAGCTGGCCGCCGCCGCGTTTTTGAGCGGCGCGATCTCGCAATTCGTTCCAGATGAAGCGCTGAAGGGCGCGGTGGAGGAGACCGCGGAGGCGGCCTCGTCCGCGGAGGGCACGATCGGGGAGATTGCGGCCGAGGACGATTCGGGCGAAGAATTCCTGGCAGAGGTCATCGGCTTCGTGGGCTGGGAAGCGGCTGCGGAGATAGGCGAGGACGACCGGGCGGTAGCGTTCGCAGAACCAGGCGCGACCTTCCGGTGAGCGGGCGGTCTGTTCGAGTCGCGTCCACTGGGTGCTGGGGTAGACAGGAAAGTCTTTCACTGGTGCGGCGTGGTGGAGGCGCGGGCGGGGGTGCGTTCATTGGGGAATACCCGAAAGCGGCGGAAACATTGCAGAAATTTTCGGCGGTGGGGCGAAGATTGACAAAGGGATAGCGAGATGTAAGATTTACATCATGACAAGGACGCAGATCCAGTTGCCTGATGAGCTGTACCGACGCGCGAAGGCGTTCGCGGAAAGGAAAGAGCTTTCTCTCGCCGAGATGACGCGTCGCGGGTTGGAGTTGTTCCTCGCTCGATATCCGGATCCGGAAGATTCTTCCGGCGGATGGACGCTTCCGGTTGTCCGGAGTGGAGGAGTCAAGGTGCCGCTGGATCGGCTCAAGGACTTCAGCCATGAGGACGAGGAGTTCCGGAGCAGGCCGCCCAGATGATTTCGTTGGATACCAATATTCTGTTCCCACTCGTGGTGCAGGATCATACTCAGCATGAGACGGCGCGGGCGTTCGCTGAATCGGCAGGGAAGCGCGACGATGTCGTCATCAGCGAACTGGTGCTGCTGGAACTCTACAATCTTCTCCGTAACCCCACGGTGATGACGCGGCCAATGAGTGCGACGGCGGCCGTCGATGTGTGCGAGGCATTCCGCCACCATCCGCATTGGCAACTGGTCGGCTTCCCGCCTGACAGCCGTTGCTTCCATGATGCCTTCTGGCCGCGGCTCCGCACGCGTGATTTCGCACGCCGGCGTTCCTTCGACTGGCGTCTGGCTCTCAGCCTGATGAGTCAGGGCGTGACCGATTTTGCCACCGTGAACATTGCAGACTTCAAGGGTTTCGGATTTGCGAGGGTGTGGAATCCGATGGATTCAAGTCTTCCGGGGTGGGGCGAAGATTGACCCGCCGGGGGGCATGATGAAGGTTTGCCTTGGGCGAGGGATCGGGTATTTCGAGGGAATGGATTCTTCAGCCCGACGGTTTCTTCTCGCTGCCTGCATGATGTCTTGGCCGGTGCCTGCGGTGGTGGCGGACGATGCAGATGCTCCGGCCCGGGCGGCGTATCCGGAGCCGTTTTCCCGACCTGGTGCGATGGGAAAGGAATACAACACGTGGGGTGGCGCGAAGGGACCTGATGTTGGCGAGACGGTTGTCGATATGAAGCGCCTGCCGTCGAGGGTAGATAACTCGACGCGGCCGCAGTTTCCGCCGATTTACAAGCAGAAGGGGGGAGCGTGTGGTCAGTTCACAGCGATTGCCTCGATGTTCACGTATGAAATGAATGTCCTGAATGGGACGGTGGCGAGCACTGAAGCGACGCGGTTTCCGGCCGATTTTTCTTGGAACATGTGCAATGCTGCGAAGAGTGAGAATGGATCGGAAGCGCATCATGGCTGGGAAGTGGCGAAGCAGGTCGGCATTCCGACGGTTCAATCCTACGGGCGCGTGGAAGGAGACAGGGACAAGATTGGTTCGTGGGCGAACGGTTATAGCATCTGGCGCGAAGCGATGGAGTATCGTGTGGCTGGGTATCGTTACACGCCGGTTGCGACGGAGGCGCAGGTCAACGAGGCCCGTGGGTGGCTTTTTGACCGAAACCAGCCTCAGGCAGGAAAGGAGGCGATCGGGGGATTGCTGGCGCTCGACGGGCGGATGGGAGAATTGGATAAGGTCACGAGAACGATCCCTGAAGGAGAGCATCTGGCGGGAGAGGATGTGTGGATCCGCTGGGGCCCTAGCGGTTTCGGGCACGGGATCACCTGTGCGGGATACGATGATCAGGTGGGATTCGATGTGAATGGCGATGGAAAGATCACGAACGACGTGGACCGCAATGGCGATGGCAAGGTGACGCTAGCTGATTGGGAGCGTGGCGCGTTCATCGTCGTCAATTCGTGGGGCAAGAACTGGTCGAAGGACGGGAAGATTTATCTGTTATACAGCGCGATGGTCGATCCCACGTGGGATCGTGGCAATTACCTTGGCCGGATTGAGGTTTGCCGCTACCTGCCGAAGCGCACGCTGAAGCTGAAGCTCGCCTGCAACAATCGTTCTGCTTTGCGAGTGAGCATCGGCATCGCGGGCGACAAGGCGGCCACGAAGGCCGAGCACGAAATGACGCCACAAGTTCTGAACGGCTGGCCGCTGTTTGGCGAGGACAACAACGTCGGCGAGGTGTTACTAGCTGGTCCTGGGGATGAGAGCCCGCTTGAGCTTGGGATCGATCTGACGCCGTTGCTGGAGAAGCTGGGCAGCGAAGCCAAAGGCGAAGGGCGGTTGTTCCTGCGGGTTGGGCGCTCCGAAAAGAGTGAGGTGACGGGGACGGTGCAGGCGTGTGCGGTCCGCAGTTATGATGACAAAGGGGGCTTCGTCGGCGAATCTGTGATGGAGATCAAGGACGGTGCTTTCGGCGGGACTCCGCTGACTTTGGAGGCGGTGCTGCCGTAGGCGGGTTGAAGGCTGGGACCGGCAGGGGACCCGGGATTGGTGAAGGGAGAGGCGGTTAGATTGACGGCGGCGTGGATTCGGGGCTGGCGCGTGGGACTGATGAGGTGGTTGGGAACGGGGTGAATCATCTGAGGGATGTTGCGAGTTGTGTGATGTGGTCAGGCGTTGTGCCGCAGCATCCGCCGATGATTTTTGCGGGCCAGAGAGCGGCCTGCTGGCAATAGAAACCGGCGTCTTCGGAGTCCGTGTTGATCCAGCCGACGGTGTCGTCGGGATAACCGATGTTGCCGTAGGCGATCAACGGGTAGTCTCTGCCGCAGGCGGCGTGCAGTTCCGCTAGGGGTTGGGCCAGATAGGGAGTCGGGCCGCAGTTGACGCCGATGGCCGAAATGCCGAGCGGGAGCAATTGACCGGCTGCTTCGGTGAGTGTTTCGCCTGAGAGGATTTTCCCGTCGCGATCACAAACGAAGCTGACGATGGCGGGTGTGCCTGTGTTGGCTGCGAGTTCGGCAAGGACGAGCGCTTCGCGCAGCGTGTTGATGGTTTCGATGAGGATCAAGTCCACCCCGCAGGCGACGAGGTGATTGATGCGTTCGGAGTGCTCGGTGCGGAGCTCGTGATCGGGAGGGACTAGGACGGGACGGTAGCAGTCTTCGAGCGTGGAGATGGAGCCGGCGACGAAGCGCGGTTGGTCTGCGGGCGCGTTGGCGATTGCGGCGCGGGCGATGTCCACGGCGCGGCGGGTGAGTTCGAGGGCGCGATCCGCGTTTCCGCTGGGCGCGAGGGCGCGGCGGTTTGTGCGGAAGGTATTCGTGCTGATGATGTGAGCGCCTGCGCGGAGATAGTCCTCGTGAATGTTCTGGAGGATTGCGGCATCGCGTTCGTTGGTCAATGCTCTGGCTGACCAGAGTGGAAGACCGGTATCGACGCCGCGGCGGTTGAGTTCGGTGCCGGTGGCTCCATCGAGGATGAGATGGGTGGATTGGGCGAGGGTGGTCAGGAAGCTAGTGGAGATCGGCGAAGTCATTTCTGAGCGGGGCTGTCGGTGGCTGGGTGCTCCTTGAGGAAGGATTCCGCCTCGTTTCGGCGGCGTTTCAGGTCTTCGGCTTTGAGGGCGTTGGTCAACTCGCGGCGTTCTGCGCCGTTCAGAATGCTGGGAATGGCGCTCTTTCTGCCGGTGTAGATCTGGTACAGGTCGGCGACGGTGAAGTTGTCGTTGCGGAGGGTGTCGAGGGGGATGCCGTCGGCCTTGAGGTTGGCGAGCGGGTTGCGGCCCCATGCGTGGCGGTAGTAGACGGGTTCCGGGACGAGCGGGCTGGTGAGGACGATGGTGCTGCGGTCGCCGGCGTCGTTAGGGTTGATCCATTCGGCTTTGGCGGGTTGGAATTTCCCGTCTTTTCCGGCGATGGCGAAGCCGAGGATGGGGCCGTCGTTGTAGGGGATGACTTCGAAGCGAGCCATTTTGAGGATCATTCTGGGGCCTTCGATTTTCATTTCCCTGATGGTGGGAGGCAACCAGCGGATGTCGCTGGATTTGCCGTATTGGGTCACGAGGGCCCATGCGGCGATGCGCTCGCCGACGGGAATCTTGATTTGCGGGTGATACCATGAGCGGCGTTGATCGAAGCTGCTGGCATAGCCGATGTGTTTGTCGCCGGCTTTCTGGTAGTCGAGGAAGGTCTTGTAATGGACCTCGCGGATGTAGACCCCTTCGTCGGTGAAGGATTCGAGGTAGTTGCTGAGGTCCTGCGGAACTCCTTCGGTTTCCTGGGAGATGATGCCGAAAGGCAA